>JBNKFQ010000028.1:0-3513 GCA_050289385.1 Porticoccaceae bacterium
ACGCCGTCGACAACGGTAAAACTGCCGATGTAGTTCTGGTCGTCGCGATTAAAGATGACGATAGTATTGTCCCCCTGGCTAGAAACAAGCAGGTAACCTTCATCGTCGCCGGCGTCGTAGATTGTCAGTCCTTCAACATCCGCACTCAGAAACGCATCGCCAAAGCCCGGGTCATTGTCAAACGCCAGTGTACAGATGAACTCCTCTTCTTCCGGATCAAAAACGCGGGTGAAAGGTACACCAAACTCCTTGACCTTGGCGAACAATTCCCACGCTTCCTGGTCGGTCGGGTCGTCGAGATCAATCTTCCAGATACCGACATCCTCCTGCCCGAGAAATAAGACGTCATTGCCTACATCCGCGACCATACCTTCTACATGGGGACCGTCAAAATCGTCGTCAGTACAAGGTGTCCAGCTTGCACCATTCGGTAAGCTGAATACCTCGGGCAGGGAAAAGGTGTTTTCCTGGCGGTAAGTAACTTTCCCCAAGCCGTTATCAATCAATCGTAATTGCGTAACATTGGTCGTGTCGTTCTGGCTGACGAACGCGAAAAAATCATCGTCATCCGCTGCGGTTGCCAGACCGTAAGCCGTCCGCTGTGTATTGACCTCATCCTGGTTGGCAGAAAATATCAAAGGTGTTTCGCTGGCAGTGATATTGATAAGAGGAGGCATTCCTTTATCCAGGTTTTTATGGTTGAGCGCAAAGAAGACGAGTTTGTCCAGTCCACGTTCGCTGACCACAATTACATCGATTTTTGTGTCACTGAGTTCGAAGTCGTAGATAATATCCGCATTGTTCGGGCGACCGGTAGCATTGTCGTTGCATGACTCTAGAGGATAAGAACAAGCGGGTGCGGGCGCGGCAGCGATATGCTGGAGCAGCTTTCCATCCAGCGTATAAACATCGAGACCGCCTTCCTTTAATGTGGCAACGATCAGACTTTTGCCCGGGTCGTCAGGGTTGATCCAGATTGCCGGGTCATCGGCATCGGCGTTATTGCCCGCCTCATCGTCAAAATGATCTCGCGTTTCAAGTATGGCTGATATTTGTACTGTGTCGGCAGCCTGTATTGGTAAGCAAATACCGAAAAGCGTTAGAAGTAAAACAATTTTATTTAATAAATGCATTAATTTTTTCCATTGTTCAAGGATGCCGAATTTGACGACTTTTCCCCTATATAAATCTTGGAAAAAATTCTCTTTCTCGGTGTAAACAGACTCACGGTTTAACGAAAAAGGGGTAGTGGTCTAAATAACTAAATGCCATTGAGGTCGTACTCACATGTAACAGCTTTTGCTTAACGGTCAACACAACATTACATGCACTCTAAATATTAGTAAAAAAACATTGCAGTTATAATGCTATCACAATATATTTTTAATGTGGGTAAGTTATTTATCAGAAAGTGGGAAAAGTAGATGGGCTTCAAACCGATGCACGGCCAGTGGGATACCCTGCCGGCGGTTGCCACGCTGTTGTTGCTCAAGGGGGAGATTCCGGAGTTTATCGTTCGACATAGGCGACTAAAAAACGGGCAAGCGAACATCAGGTCTCATCGTGTCGGCATCAATGTTTGCGTTGAAATTCGGTTCCGCTATTGGCGGCGCACTACCCGGCTTCATCTTGTTCTACAAGATCGACCGCAAGACACTCATTCGAATCGAAGCGGAATTGAACGCTAGACGAGGAGCTGTATCGAGCCTGAAAAAAATAGCACACGGTTGTATCTTGGAATTGATTAAATATTTTCGCCGTTGCGCGGCGCGGCTGCAGACCTGCGAGTTACACAGCACCCTTTGACGACGGGCGGCCGCGGACTGGCGCTCAAGGTGGATGTGCGCTCCGAGGAAGAGGTTACGGCGGCAATGGAAACAGGCGTTCAATCAGTTTGTTAGCACCCTTATCAATTCCAGTCCGAAGGTGACGCTGTGTTAAACCGAGAAATCCGCTTGCTCGACTCCCCTTTCAATTGGTAGTAGCTATCTTCATAAATATTCCATCTACACAAATCGATGGGTGTTACTTCTGATGCGTTTACGCTACCAACCGCGCCAGCAACTTCTAATCCAGCAGCAACAAGTTCAGAACAGAAAAACTTACTGAAGTCTTCTTCATTATTGGTAGGGCCGTGAATACCAAAAGGAAGCTTGTCTAACGCATCAATTGCCGATTTAATAGCTTGTGGCATATCATATGGCTTTCGTTCCTTAGCTTGATTAAACAAGAAATTAAAGTATTTCTTTTTATTAAAAGAGTTTTTTCTAATTTCTTTATTAAGAGGCAACCACCACAATTCACCATCATAAGTGTTTAGTCTGTCGCTAAATCGCGAAACATTTACACCATTAAATCCATGAAGTGACGTTGATTCGATGATTTGATTAAAAAATCGTGATGTATCATCATCGGGGATTTTGGTCTGTAATATCACGCCTACATGGGAAACACATGAGAAGGTTGCAAACTTTATAATTTCTGAAAAGTGCCCCTTCCCGCCGAATGCAATTACATCTCCTGGCTGCATTAATTCTCTTGCTTCTTCGTAAGTTATTTGTTTGGCAGACATCCTATTTTCTCCTTTCATGATTGTGTAGTGCTAAATGGTATTTACTCCGGTGTATGGCATACCGCCTCGACATTATTCCCGTCCGGATCAATAACAAACGCACCGTAGTAATGCTCGTGATACATAGGGCGTAGACCGGGCTTGCCATTGTCTTTACCACCATTGTCCATAGCATGCTCATAAAACTGATCCACTAACCTGCGAGAAGTCGCAGAGAAAGCAACATTTGTATCGTAGCCTCCAAGGCCATTTTGCCGAAGCCTACTATTTCCTGATAAATTTTCACCCAAAATAAGCTGAAAGCCAGTCGTGGTCAAGGCTACCTCTACGTTCATACGTCTCACCCTTATCGACAAAACGGTCACCAAGTCTACTATCCTAGTTTTGATTCAACCAGACAACCTTTTGATTTATTTGAATTTTCCGGCATCTTTCAACTCTGCTCCGGATAATGGCCTCGGTGATCGGTTTTTCCAGCCCATTTAACTTGAATTGCGCCAAAATACTGTAAAAAAATATATTATACCGCTGTAACCATAAGGAGATGTTAATGGGGGTTATGGCGAAGTGTATATGCCGTTCTCTCTGGCGAAAAAATACCCTAAGGCTCCTATCCGTCCTGCTTGGCAATATGTATTTCCGGCTCCCAAACCAGCTTTGTGCTATATAATGCCATTCCCTTTGTGGAGGGAGGCGACAGTGAACAATAACCCCTATGAAATTACCCGAAATACCGAAGCCCTTGCCCGCAAAAATTTAACCACCTCCTTGTCTTCCGAGCGTCTGGATAGAAACCGAAAACACTTCGAATTGTTGGCGGGTTTGGGTTACCACGATGGATATTGTGTACCCTATACCTCTATGATGTGACTTTGGTAAAACGAATAAATCAGATAAATTCCAAAAGTTCTGAATGAGAATGAATCCCAAAATTGAGGAGT
>JBNKFQ010000029.1:0-20684 GCA_050289385.1 Porticoccaceae bacterium
AATGCCCTTTGAATAAGCAAAAAGGATAATCTTCAGGAGTATCGCCGGATCATAGGCAGATCGACCACCAGCATCATTGCTGTATTTGCTGTAAAAGGCCGACAGATCAATGTGATTATCGATCAGTTGATGAAGGGTAAACTCGAAGGTATCAGGCTGTAACTGCTCTTCGAAGTTAATGACAACCATTGCTGTCTGGTTGTAGTTGTACTTTTTGAAGTTTGGCATGGCGGTGTCCTTGGGCTATGCCTGATTTTATCAAAAAACGCCTGTTTTTCAGAGTTTTTCTACAACTTCAACGCCTTGCTCAGCTGCCATTTGACGTGGAACTTTCTTGGAGAAAAATAGCGAAGCGACCCCCCCAAAAGTACCGCGGCAAATGGTCAGCTGGAGCTATTGGTTATGTGCATTTATCTCCCACTGCTGGCGGAGGCTCAATGTCGCCCGCGCGCCTTGGAATGAGGTGAAAATGCATATGATTTATTTTTTGCCCCGCAACCTCTCCCGAATTTGTACCGAAATTAAAACCTTGAACGGTGCTATCCTCTTTAATTATTTTTTCTCGGCACAGTTTAGCAAGTTCGAATATTGCGGTTAATTCGTCAGCAGGCAGATCAAATGCATGATTATAATGTTTTTTGCTAATTACGAGGGTATGCAATTTTGTAACTGGATACTTATCTCGAATTGCGTAGCTCAACTCATTCTCGGACACAATATCAAATTTCTCTGTCCCGCAAAACAGGCAGCCTTCTGTCACAGCTTCACTCCCAATTTATTTTTTTGCACATAACGCCGTGCTCTGCGGGAATTTGCGAGCGACAGCGAGTAAATTGTCCGTAGCAGCGCCTTGTTATGAGTAGATTTGTTCATGAGCTAGCTTATACTCTTTGAATGTATTGTACGGAAATTCACCTACACGGTTTTCTTTAAAGCTATTTTCCGACATTAGGTCCCTGATTTTCTCCATCTGACGTAGAATACAAATGGAGAATAGCTTTAACTTTACCTCAAATTTCAGTGTTTCTAATTTGGGTTTTTCAAAAGTATTAATTTGTGTGCACTCAGTAATTGAAACAATGATTTTATGCTTTTGCTCCAGATTACGCTTGATCGCCCATTTGTATTCTCCAGGTTCGTCATGCCACGCGAACTCAGTTTCATCCGCACCCTTGAGTAACTCAATCATGCTGTTGAGCAATACCTCAATTGGGTTTTCGAATATGTGCGTAGGCCCCATCTCATACACTTTCCCTTCAACAAAGATTAAGCAAATACTCCACCCGTGATTTTCGAGAAAATAGAAAAAATCAATGTCGTCAGGATGCTTCATTTTAAATTCCGTGTGGACTCATAACAGTATGTTAATGAGGCCTACGGCCTCATAATAATTATTAAAAGGCGCCCATTATAACAAATATAATTACCATGACACTTTCACTTAACTTATTGACATGAATAGATTTTTTTCGTTTTGGTTCGTTTTCGATTTCTATTAAGCTGGCCAGACGATTATCAGATGAGATTTTCACCGATCGACACCATAACAGTACTTTTGATGTGTACAAAAAATACTGAATTTACACTTGATAACATTCAACACGCATACTTAACCCTTGAATACTTTTGTCACCACTATTCAAAGGGTTTGACGAACTTTAATACCATACGATCGGTTCGGTCCCGATTGGTTTGCACATCTCTTACAAAACTGTAGTCCCTTGCATCTTCGGGGTGGGACAAAATATCGGAGTCTACCTCTAGCTCGAAACCTGCCCGAGTGATTTCTTTAATAACTGTATTCTTGTCAATACGATGCAGGGTTTTAACATCGCGCAAACCACTGCCCGGCTCGGCGCTGTGGTCGACAATCAAATACACGCCACCGGGCTTCAGGGCATTGTATATGCGGCGGTTCATCATCTCGCGATTGACGCCTTGCCATACCATGTCGTGATAAAAGAGCATCATGGTTACTGCGTCCAGACCCACCGGCAGATTAATAGTGTCTGGTTCCTCGATATTTTTGACCACATTTTTTTGCCATTGCGCTGTTTCAAGTCGCGCCAGCCAACCAGTGCCTTCGGTATTCAGAAATTTAGCAAAACGGCTCACCACATAGGGCGGATTGTGGGCAATTACCTTGCCTTCCGGGCCGACAACTTTTGACAGAAGGTCTGTGTAGTACCCGCTACCGGCACACAAATCAGCGATCATCATGCCGGGCTCTGCCCCCAGTAGCGACAGAATTGCTTCGGGTTTGCGATTGGCGTCGCGCGTTGTTTCATTTTCCGGGCGATCTTTGCTGGCAATTGCCGCTTTGATAGCTGACAGATCTTCTGCACTTGCAGACAGGGCAGAAAACAGCAATACCAATAATATGAATCCGGTACACCGCTTGTTCATAACGAGCTCCTAATGGATTATATCCCCAGACCAGCCAACAATAGTCCGCGACCCTGGGCCTGTTAACACCGTTAAAGTATAACAACGGCGCCCGTCTGTAAAACTCTTGTCAGTACCGCACCACTGCGAGAAAAGTCGACAATAACAAGCTACCCTGAATAGAGCTGACAAATGGAATAATATTTGTCTTGGTGCATCAGAGGTGTTGTCAGTGATTATTGTCGTCAGTCGGAAATGCCTACCTGACAATGCGAAAGCAATTCCGGGCAGCGGAGACATGAATATGGCTAGTCCTGTAATAGCAAATAACAAACCCATCAAGGTTAGCTTGAGTAAAGGCAAGGAATACTGGTTTTGCGCCTGCGGAAGGTCAAGTAATCAACCCTTTTGTGACGGTTCTCATGCTGGTACAGAATTCAAACCAAAAGCTTTTGTCGCGCAAGACGATGGAGACGCCTGGCTGTGCCGTTGCAAACACACCGCAAACGCCCCTTATTGTGATGGCACCCACAAACAATTCGACGATAGTCAGGTCGGCAAGGAAGGCCCGGGCACCAAAGGCTCCGATTCCGGGGCGCCGAAGGCCCGGGCCACTCCCGAAGAGCCTACGGTAGAGCTCATTCATCAGCTCGCCAGCGACGGGTTGTCCAATGTCGGCCATCACGGCCCGATGACAGCGATGGGGGTTCCTCGCAACAAGCTGCCGCACTGGGATGACCTGCAAGTGATGGTGGCACAAATGGCAACCAAACCATTGATGGACGACGCCACTGTTACCACTGAGCTGGTGATTGGCCCATACGCCAAAAAACCGCTGGTCCTTGATATTCCGCTGTTTGTATCCGACATGAGTTTTGGTGCGTTGTCAGAAGAAGCAAAAATTGCCCTGGCAAGGGGCGCAGAGTTGGCCGGCACCGCGATTTGCTCTGGAGAAGGCGGTATGTTGCCCGAAGAACAAGCAAAAAACTCACGCTATATGTACGAACTGGCCAGCGCAAAGTTCGGTTATACAGAAGAGTTGTTGACTCGAATTCAGGGGTTTCACTTTAAAGGAGGTCAGGGCGCCAAAACAGGCACCGGCGGCCACCTGCCCGGGATAAAGAACAAGGGTAAAATCTCTTTGGTCAGGGGCATTCCCGAAGGCCAACCGGCCATATCGCCAGCCACATTCAAGGACCTGTCCAGCGCTGCCGATTTTCAGCGTTTTGCCGATCGTGTCAGAGAGATCACCGGCGGTATTCCCATCGGTTTCAAGCTAAGTGCCAACCATATCGAAAAGGATATTCAATTTGCGCTGGATGCCAGCGCCGATTACATCATCCTTGACGGTCGCGGCGGCGGCACCGGTGCGGCACCTGCAATGTTCAGGGACCATATCAGCGTACCCACCATTCCCGCGCTGGCCAGAGCGCGCCGCTATCTTGATAAGCAGGGGGCCAGTGGCAGAGTAACGTTGATCATGACCGGAGGGTTGCGTGTACCCATCGATTTTGTCAAAGCGATGGCGTTGGGCGCGGATGGCGTAGCACTGGCAAACAGCGCCATGCAATCCATCGGTTGCGTTGCTGCGAGAATATGTAACACCAATAAGTGCCCTGCCGGCATCGCCACCCAGAACCCCGATCTGCGCAGCAGGTTAAACGCGGATAAATCGGCGAACCAGTTAAAAAACTTTTTTGAAGCTTCCGTCGCGCTTATGCAAGTTATGGCGCGTGCGTGCGGACACGATGCCCTGAATAAATTCAATATAAATGATTTGGCGACATGGCAGCGCGACATGGCGAAACTGGCGGGAGTTGCCTATGCGGGTGTTGAAAGCCCGTAAACCAGCACGTTAGGCCCATCAAACAGCAGAAGACCCATTTTCAGATTGTACAAATAATTCTTCTGACAACTCGCCGTCACATATTTTGGTGACCGCACCGGTCATGGTTGCAGAAAACCCGCTATCAAACTGAATACTGATCTGCCCACCGGGCATGTGAACAGATATATCCTTGTCACAAACCCCAAGTTTGTGTGCAACGGCCGCTGCGGCAGTACTGCTGCTGCCCGATGCCAGGGTATAGCCTGCGCCGCGCTCCCAAATTTCGATACGAATATTGGCACGGTCGATTACTTTCATAAACTGAACATTGGTGCGGTGCGGAAACCTCGAATCATGTTCGATTAAGGGGCCGAAGCGTCGAGCGATTTGCTCCGACGGGTTTTCGACAAGTACCACACAGTGTGGATTGCCTACGCTGGCACCGCAATACGTCAATTTCTGCCCATCTATCTCGATAATTTCATTCAGCACTTGCCTCGGTTGCCCTGTAACTGGAATAACCGTGCTGTCAAAACTGACGGTGCCCATTTCCACTTTGACAACGCTGCTATCGTCGCTGACGTCACAATGCACCACGCCACCGGGAGTTTCTACCGTAAACTGCCGCTTGTCGGTAAAACCGTCATCAACAATGGATCGCGCAAAAATACGCAATCCATTACCACTTTTTTCTGCTTCACTACCATCCGGGTTAAAAATTCTTAACCCAAACTCGGCAGATTCGCTTTGTACGGGGCCAAATAAAATACCATCGGAACCAACGCCAAATCGTCGGTGACAGATCAATCGAATATCACGCTGGCTCAATTCCTTGTTAAAGGTTTTCGGGTCAATAACAATATAGTCGTTACCCAGGGCATGATACTTTGCGTATTTCATTTTATTTTTCTGAATACCACTTTACTGTGCATTAAAATCTGGCGCTCTTGACCACACCATCAAAAGCCAGACACTCCTGTACTCGTTGCTTTTGCACTGGTGGCAAGGTGTCAACCTGTGCATACCGGAATTCAAGATGTTCGTCGCTGAGCACAATGTTGTGCGGAGAATCCAGCTCACAGCGAAAGATAAAAGCCTGCGAGTTATAGGCACTGTGATAATACACGCCGGTAAGGTGAATGACCTGCACGTCGCGCCCCAGCTCTTCGCGACACTCACGCAATAATGCGTCGTGAATCGTTTCGCCCGGCTCCAGCGCCCCACCGGGCAATCCCCAGGCTTTGTTTCCGTAACTTGCACGCAGCAAAAGTATTTGCCCTTCAGCATCGGTAATCACTGCGTGGCTGCTTAACCGGTATTTGTCATCAAACGCCATGTGATCCCCCTGGGTTGTTCGCGCATTGGCCCGTCGAAACTGTGCAGAATATACAACACATACAAGAAGGACAGCCATTGGCTGCCCTTGCATGCTAACTGTGCCTGATATTCGACATCATTTGGCTTTTTCAACCAGATAGTCCACAACCGACTTGATTTCATCCTGGGAGCAATCAAAGCAGTTGCCTTTGGCCGGCATGGTCTTGAAGCCTTTCCATGCATGTTCGTACAAGGTTTCTATACCTTTACTGATACGTGGCCCCCAGGCAGCAGCGTCGCCAATTTTAGGTGCGCCGGCAGCGCCGGTTGTGTGGCAAGCAAAGCAGGACTTTTTATAAATATCCTCACCGCTGCGAGGACCAGAGCTGGCAGCAACCACTGGCGCAGAGGCAATCGCATCGCCTTCCATCGCCAATTCGCCCGCAGGGGTAATACGAGAGACGATAGCTTTTTTCTGAGCCACAGAAAATTCCAGTTTCCCGTCGGAACCACAACCGCCCATAATCAGCACTGCCCCGAGCAATGCCATCAAACCCACAATCTTCACTTGCCTCATATTTCAACTCCAAATCGACATAGTACTGTATTCTATGACCCGCCCGAGACGATTGACTCGCGCCACCCCTGGCGCTCGGTTCTGCGAACCGCCTACAGCGCCCAAATTTGCTTTCCTGCAAATCTGTCGAACCCGGGAGGCCCTGTTTATACCATATGGCCCGCCCGAGAGGATTCGAACCTCTGACCTTCGCCTCCGGAGGGCGACGCTCTATCCAGCTGAGCTACGGGCGGCTAAAACAACATTCCTGATCTGCTTTACCCTGTGTGGAATCAGAAATCCCGACCGCTTCGCCGGGCGAAAGCTGTATTTTGCACCGTATCTGGCTGCCGGCAGGTAAAACCGGGCAGCAATGATATCTGGAATGCGCTGGAGACGCAAAGTCCAAGCACTATCCCGTCAAAAAGCCAAAAATGAGGCCTGTGTCACAAAATCGGAGTGTAATAAAGGCTTAACCAGGATGACATCCTATAGTCACAGGACCTCCCTAATATGCTGCGCTGTCCGGAGGCATTGATATCAACCATTCAGGAGGCCCACGTCATGGACATGACCAAAGCAGCTATGGCAGTAATCACGATACTAATGATTGGCGCACCGTTTTGCAGCAGTGCCGCTACAAACCATGTAAACCATAACGCAAGAACTGCAACACAGGTATATGCATCACTTGCGGGCAAAATGAACAGGGAACTGCAACTGAGAATAGACGCCAACCTGCAAAGCACTGTCGATTTGGCAAATCGAGATATTCCAGCGACCAGTATAGTTACTACTCGAGTCACTACAGGCAAAGCTGAAAAAATCGAAGATTTCAGTAACAGCCTGGCAAAGCTGATTGGTGAATGATTACCTGTGCTTGATTAGTGCAAACAGACCCTGGCCTGACTCCGCGTGAGTCAAGCCATGATGTCTGATAATAGTCGATATCGACAATGGGGCCGGAACCGGCCAGTTACCGAACCAGGCCAGCTCTCGAGCTATAAGCCCGATACCCCAATACCATTTACAATATACCCTGCAAATAATCCATGATATTTACTTTGATGGGCATAAAATACAAATTGCTATCCTGTTCACGAACAAACGACACCACTGATCTCGCAAACCTCTGATTACCTTCCAGAGTAAAATCATATTCCGGTGGAAAAATTACGTGATTGGTATATTCCCAATAATTTTTGGCTTTTTCACCAACCACCGGCGATATGCCCCAGTACACGTCATAGTCAGGCAACAATTCAAACCAGCATTGCAACAAGTGCAATGAAAAAAAAGGTTGTGTGAAAAAGACGTCGGCCCCCACGTCAACTTTCTGACGTGTGTATTCCATTTCCTCACGCATACTCTGCCGATACGGGTCAATACCGGCAATCACTGTCTTGGCGGGGTGATGTGTTTTTATATAACGAATCACATCCAGGCAACGGGTTGGATAGACACCCCGCCCAAAGCCCTGTGGCAAGTCGCCGGAAACAACCAGCACATCATCCAAACCTGCAATAGCTTGTTCCAGGGCCTCAGGTTCCCTGAGATTAAAATCAATGGCGCGCAAATGCGGGATATTGCGTCGAAAATACTGACTGGTGTGTCGACAAGCTTCCCAACTGCGCACAGGCATGCGCAACAAATCAGGAATATTTACCGTATCGAGGAAGGTAAAGACCTGCTTCAGTTGCTGGCACTCATCATCCAGGTGCTGGTAAGAGCGCGGTACCAGCTCTATAGATATATCGGTCATCAGCCGCCCTCTCTGGAAATGTCCCAATCATATCAACCGTGTTCCAAAACCTTTTCAGCTTTTTTTAAACGCATGGCAGTAAGAGCGACGGCGATATTCAGCACGGCAGTGCCGAGGAATGCCAAAATCGCAGGCACTTCAAAATATTTTTCGGCATAAACATACAAACAAAGATTGGCCGCAGCAAACATCCACCAGGCGACAACACTCACGCCGTGGGCATGACCACGTTTTAACAGCACCATTAACTGCACTAATGCTGCACCGGGAAAGATTATGGCGGGGATTACACCAGCCGCTGATACAACCGATTCCATCATGGGGTCACCTCACTGAAGTCCGTAATCTGAAAGCTTCTATTTGGGGCGAGGGATATCAAGAATCTGCCCCAGCACACCATATTCACTGCTGCCCAAACGGGCCAGAGGGTCAATCGCAGCCGCATTCAGCTTGCGCCGCCCGTTGGCGTCTGTAACAACCACTGCTTCATCCACATAAAGGGTTTTAATCTCACCAAAAATCAATGTGTGCGGACCATTACCAATGTGCTGGACCTGGTATAACTCGCAAGCGTAGGCCAGGCGGCAATCGGCCAACCTGGGCAAATCAAAACCCTGGAATTCGACAAGTTTCAAACCCACCCGGTCCAGTTCCGAATCACCGTGCGCGAGAGTACGCGAGGTTTCTGTAACCATGGCGGCTTGTTCGCGATGTGGGATATGCACAACAAATTGCTTTCGCTCCCCAATATTAACCGCTGTGTCTTTATCGTCTCCGTTGGGTTTGTGACCGATAGAAATCATCAGCAGTGGTGGATCAGAACAAATCGCATTGAAATAGGAAAACGGTGCGAGGTTGTAGCTATTCTTGTCAGTATTCGCGTCCCCATTATCAGAAAGCACCCAGGCAATGGGGCGCGGTAATACACTCTGAGTCATGGTGAAATAACGCTGGCTTGGGGTTTCTGCAGTAAAGTCGATATACATTTGTTATTCTTTCGTTATTCTCTGGAGGTTTCCCGATCAAACACCGGCGTTTCCAACTGATTGTATTCAGCCTCTCTCGCCGCCTTCAGTTGATTTAACTGATTTATTTTTGCCTCCAGCTCAGTAATCTCGCGCTGGTAATCATAAATACTGCGTGGCAACCCGGTACGGCTGTATTGATCACTCCTGTTGCGAGTCGTCCCTCGCAGCTCGATATCACGCATGTCGTTACGCAAGGATTTGAGTCTGGATTCAGCAGTGTTGATCTGTGAGCGGTAGTGGCTAATCTCTTTGAGAATTACATAGTGCTCGCGGCCAAGCTGGTAACCGTCCAGAAAATCCTGTTCCGGCTCACCTTTCGGGCATGCGCCGTTATAATCATCGCCATCCCGACCTACTTCAAACCCCCTGGCCTCAGTGCAATACACCCTGGTTCCCTCCAGGTATCCGACCTTGTAAGCTTCGTCATCCGGCACAATTCCGTGCCTGGCACAGGCATTGCGGTGTTCGTCGATCTGCGACGGCAATTGCCCGGACACGCCATCCTCGTAACCAATTGCACGCCAGTCGCCATCCACGCACGCCGTTTTATCGAGAGAAGAACAACCGGCAAGCAATGCCAGTAAAATAGCGGATACCACCCATGTTTTAACTACACCATTTTTTACGTTGCTGAAAGGCATCTTTTTGCTCCTTGTTCCCAACGTATCAGGACCTGCCTGCACTATTCATTCTAGTGTAGACCGGCCCTTGAGTGTATGCCCATTTACCTGGTGGAGTGCGCAAAATCTATCGGGCGGCTCTGTTACCTCCGCGCCGTCTGGATGGACTCCGACGCGCACAATTGGCCTCATTAGCTCTTGATCCGCCTGGGCGCCTGTCGTTGCGCCTGCCCCGCGGTGGTGGCTCTGGTCGCGCAGCCATTTCTTCTGGTGTTTCCTGGGCAAACCCTGCAATCTGCTGCATGGGAATACGGTTATTCAGCAAGCGTTCAATGCCTTTTAACAGCTTGTTCTCATCGGCAGACACCAGTGAGACGGCTTGCCCGTCAGATCCTGCCCGCCCGGTGCGGCCAATGCGGTGTACGTAATCTTCCGGCACATTGGGCAACTCGTAGTTCACCACATGGGGCAATTTGTCGATGTCAATGCCGCGGGCTGCAATATCGGTGGCTACCAGAGTACGAACATTACCTGACTTGAAATCCGCCAGCGCTTTGGTGCGAGCACCCTGACTTTTATTGCCGTGAATGGCCGTCGCGCTAATACCATCAGTCTCCAGTTGTTTGGCCAGACGGTTGGCGCCGTGCTTGGTGCGGGTAAACACCAGCACCTGATGCCAGTTGCCCTCGCCGATCAGCTGAGACAACAACGCGCGCTTCTGCTTTTGTGCCACCGGGTACACCTGCTGGCTCACCGATTCCACTGCGGTATTGCGGCGCGCTACCTCAATCTCTGCCGGACGGGTCAAAATGCCATCGGCAAGACGCCTGATTTCATCGGAATAGGTAGCCGAAAACAGCAGATTCTGACGTTTGGCCGGCAATAGCTTCATCACCCGTTTAATGTCGTGGATAAAGCCCATGTCCAACATACGGTCGGCCTCGTCAAGCACCAGGATTTCCACACCGGACAAATCTATGGTGCGCTGACCAGCGTGGTCCAGCAAGCGTCCCGGCGTGGCTACCAGAATATCGACACCGCGACGCAACCTGTCAATTTGCGGGTTGATGCTCACCCCACCAAATATCACTTGCGAGCGCAAAGGCAAGTATTTGCCGTAACTGGTGACACTTTCGCCTATCTGGGCTGCCAGCTCACGGGTCGGCGTGAGCACCAGCGCGCGCGGACGTGAGCTTTTGCGCGAACTGCCGCGCTGGCTCAATAGCTCTAGTATCGGCAGCGTAAAGCCAGCCGTTTTGCCAGTGCCGGTCTGCGCACCGGCGAGTACATCGCGGCCTTGCAGCACAACGGGAATGGCCCTGCTCTGAATAGCGGTGGGTTTGGTGTAGCCCTGCGCAGCAATAGCACGCAGCAATTCGGCACCAAGGCCGAGTTGGTCAAAAGACATAAAATTTCCTAATGGTCAGGGGGTAGCCAGCTCCAGATCCGGAGGCCGGTCCAGGCAATACAGTAGATCGTTCAGGTGATTATCAACATGACGACGGGAGCGCCGACCGGTTGGCGCTATACGAAACTGGCGCAGAGCATACACCTGATAGCTGCAAAAGGAAAGCAATAGCCTTCCCCGTATACAGGCAAGAGTGATAGCATGGCATCTGCGTATTGCACCATCAGTCAATGTTTGCCCCCACTAACTCACGGCAAGATCCCTTCTCTGGAGCAGACCAGTAAACCACCTGACTAAAAAAACTACGAGGTGAAAATGAAACGTCAACAAATCCTGCTCAACAAAAAAATGCTAACCACCCTGTTTGGGTTGATAGCGCTGTTTTGTTACCAGTTGGCTATTGCCTCACCATCAAACGGCATGACAGCCTTCGTTAACGTGGATGTAGTTCCCATGGACGGTGACCGCGTTCTGCGCGATTACACCGTTGTGATTAATGGTCAACGCATCACAGATATTGGGCCGGCTGGAGAGGTCGTGGTCCCGGCCACTGCCAAACAGATAAAGGCTCGGGGTAAATACCTGATGCCCGGGCTGGCGGAAATGCATGGCCACATTTATGTACCGGAAGGCGACGCCCACGCTGACATTGTCGAGGCCATGATGTTTCTCTACGTTGCCAACGGCGTTACCACGGTTCGCGGCATGTTTGGTTTACCAGGCCAACAGGAGCTGAAGGCGAGAACCAACAGCGGCGAGTTAATCGGACCGTCCCTCTATCTTGCCGCCCCTCCCTCAATGGTAATTCTGTGAATTCACCAGAACATGGCGCCAGGCTGGTGCACCAATATAAAAAAGACGGGTGGGACTTATTAAAAATACACCCGGGCCTTACACTCGAAGAATATGCAGCCATAGCAACTACCGGCGCCAAAGTGGGCCTTCGCCTGGCCGGACACATTCCCGCCGATGTCGGCCTCAGGCAAGCACTTGCCATGGGGCAACAGACTATCGACCACCTGGACGGGTACCTGGATTACCTGCAAGCGGCTAATGGCCCAATTGATTCTGATCGGCTAAAACAGGTGGTTGCCCTGACCAAGGGTGCTGGTGCCTGGGTGGTTCCGACCATGGCTCTTTGGGAATCTGTCGCACTTGGCATGGGTGACCTGGATACTATGCGCAATTACCCGGAATTAAAGTACTGGCCATCCGCCACAAAATTTCAGGGTATGGAAGGTACTGATGGCTGGGCAGAACGGTTCCGAAAAACCGTGGCCAGTGTGAAAGATAAAAAGGACGAAAACGCCTGGCGTCATAAAAATCGTCGTCAACTGCTTAAAGCACTGGCCGATGGTGGTGCGGGAATTTTAATGGGCACCGACTCACCCCAATTATTTAGCGTACCCGGTTTTTCCCTGCATCGGGAAATGCAGGTAATGGCGGATTCTGGTATGACGCCCTTTCAAATTCTGAAATCAGGCACAACAAATGTTGGTGAATATTTTCAATCACATGATTCATTTGGCCAGATTGCCGTTGGCAGGCGCGCAGATTTAATTCTCACCAACACTAATCCTTTACAAGACGTTGCCAACGTAGCGGATCGCGCTGGTGTTATGGTGCGTGGACAATGGCTGCCTGAAACAGCAATTCAACAACGCCTGGCCCAAATATCAAAACAATTTGGCCATTAAACTTTTCCAATTCCCGACAATTTACATACTTCATCTATTTTGATATCAAAGGAATTTGACAATGACTTTAAAAAAACTGGCGGTCGCCACCCTTTCCTCTTTGGCAATAGCCATTACGACGCTGGCCACCTCGCTGGCACATGCCGAGGATTACATTATTCACGCCGGTCGCATGATAGATGGTGTTTCCAATACAGCACGCGAGTCAGTTTCCGTACTTGTGTCAGGAGACAAAATACGCACCATCAAATCTGGATTTGTAACACCCGAGAGCAACCAAAAGGTCGTGGACCTTAAAAACTCTACTTTGATGCCCGGCTTGATGGATATGCACACACATGTGGATGCCAATATTACCCCGGAAAGTTATACCGAAGGTTTTTTTAAAGATCCCACCGACTTTGCGCTGCGCGCTACGCAATACACTCGGGCGACGCTGCGCGCTGGCTTCACTACCGTACGTAATTTGGGTGGCAGTGTCAGTATGGAGCTGCGCGACGCCATTAATGCCGGTTACATAGAAGGGCCTCGTATCTTTGCGGCTGGCACAGCTATTGCCACTACGGGCGGCCACGCTGACCCCACCAACGGGCTCAATCGGGAGTTGAGCTATCTGATGGGCGACCCGGGGCCCAAAGAGGGCGTTATCAGCGGCCCAATTGAAGCCCGCAGAGCCATTCGCCAACGTTACAAAGATGGTTCCGACGTAATTAAACTGACAGTAACTGGCGGTGTGCTCAGTCTTGCGAAAAGCGGTGATAACCCGCAATTTATGGCCGATGAACTGGAAGCCATAATGGAGACAGCTCGCGACTATGGTTTTGTGGTAGCGGTACATGCCCATGGTGCAGAAGGTATGAGGCGGGCAGTGGAAGCAGGCGTCGATTCTGTTGAACACGGTACTTACATGACCAAAGACATTATGAAGCTGATGAAGAAAAAAGGCACATACTATGTACCTACCATCAGTGCCGGAAAGTGGGTTGAAGAGCACGCCGATGGCTACCCGGCAATTATTCAACCCAAGGCGCGTGCTGTCGGACCAAAGATTCAGTCTACCTTTGCCGAAGCTTACAAAAGCGGAGTAAAAATTGCCTTTGGTTCCGACTCGGGAGTGTTCCCCCACGGGTTAAACGGGATGGAATTCGTTTATATGGTTGAGGCGGGAATGCCGCCGATGGAAGCCATACAATCTGCCACTATGACTGCTGCAAAACTGTTGCGCATTGATGACACACTGGGTTCAGTGGAAAGCGGAAAAATTGCCGATCTGGTGGCGGTAAAGGGCAATCCCCTGGAGAATATCGAATTAATGAAGCAGGTAAGTTTTGTGATGAAGGAAGGGATTATTTATAAACAGGACTAAATGATAAATTTGTAATAACGAATACAAAAGTACATTGATCAAAAAATCTTTCTTACAAAATTGTTCGTCCCGGCGCCTGATACCGGGGCGAACTGGACTGAACCGGGGGTGTCGGAAACAGGGGGTGATTTGCAAGCCGGATTAAGGTACGATCCAGCCTGTCCGTGGTTAACACACTCCGCAATTAACCGCCGGCGTTCAAGGAAATTTGCTCAATACCCCGAAAGAACCGGTGGGGTACAGGGTAATCAAGTACAAATATTGCCTGTTACTCCCCAACGTTCCGGTTGTTTTCCCCTGACTTCAATTGCTTGCCCATATTTGGCTTGATTGTCACTGAAGTGCAAAACCTTGCTGTTGAAGCACGGGTAATTTTGATCCCCCTGGAGGAAACTCACATGAAAACAAGAATTTTTTCAACCACATGGCTAATTCTGGGGTTGGCAATGCTGTCTGCCACCCTGGATGCACGCACGCTGAAACTTGAGGACTATCTTGATCTGGAGCGAGTCAGTGCTCCACAGATATCACCGGATGGCAGAACCATTATCTATACCCGATCTATGGTAGACGTAACAACTGACTCCTTTGCCAATGAACTCTGGGTGATGAATGCTGATGGCTCAGAAAATCGCAGGCTGATGTCTGGCGGCAGCAACGTGCAGTGGTCGCCAGATGGCACTCGAATCGCCTATATTGGCGAAGCCGAAACCGGCAACGAAATTTTTGTGCGCTGGATGAACGCAGAGGGCAGTGTCAGCCAAATTACCCATCAAGGTGTTAGCCCGAACAAACTGGCCTGGTCACCAGACGGCAAAAGCATTGCGTTTTTGGCCTCGGTTCCCGACAAACCCAAATGGGATATCACCATGCCCCCGGCCCCCAAAGGCGCCAACTGGACCGAAGCCCCCGATGTTGTAGACAAACTTCACTACCGGCAGGATGGTGTCGGCCATACCTACGGCAAATACAAGCATATTTTTGTGGTACCGGCTGATCGTGGCACACCCAAACAACTTACCAGCGGTGAATGGAGCGTCGAAACCAGCCTGTCGGGTATGCAACTGGGCGGTCCTCTTGAGTGGACACCGGATGGCAAATCCATACTGTTCAGTGCCAATACCAGCCTGGAAGCGGATACTGAATTTTCGCAAGCTGCCTTACACAAAGTCGATGTTGCTGACGGCAATTTGCACACTATTACACGGGGTGGTGGCTTCTGGGGTCTCACCGTGGGAGTCAAGGTATCTCCCGATGGCAAACGTATTGCCTACGCTGGCCAGGAAGATCCAACCGTTTCCAATATGGCACCCATCGAACTGCGAGTCAGCAATATCGACGGCACCGACATCAAGGTTCTTGTTGACGACGTGCCAGGATACCCCCACTTTCTGAGCTGGGACAAAAATGGTAAAGGTCTGTATTACATTGTCGGCAAGGAAGGCAGCAGCAACGTTCACTATATTTCACTGTCTGGCAAATCCAAAGATATCACAAGCGGCGCCCAGGGCATTTCGATTTCTTCTGTCAGTAATGCCGGGGTAGCGGCTGGCACACTCACCAGCGCCTACAAATCAGCGGATGTTGCCAGTTTCAAGCTGAAAGACGGTAGCAAACTGCGCACACTGACTGCCGTCAATGATGACGTTCTTGGTGATGTGCAATTGGGCAGGGTAGAGGAAATCTGGTACGACTCCAGTGACAATACTCACGTACAGGGCTGGATTGTTTACCCACCGAATTTTGACAAAAATCGTAAATACCCTCTGATTCTGGATATTCACGGAGGCCCGGAAGGTATGTACAACGGTAATTTCAAGTTTTCTTTCCAGTATATGGCCTCGCAAGGATATATTGTGCTGTACACCAATCCCCGCGGCAGTACCGGTTATGGCAACAAGTTCACCAGTGCCATCTACGATAACTATCCCGGCCGATTTGATTTTGATGACCTGATGGCTGGTGTGGATACGGTTATAGACCGGGGCATTGTCAATGAAGAACGCCTGTATGTAGAAGGCTGTAGTGGTGGCGGTGTTTTGACAGCATGGACAATTACCCACACAGACCGTTTTGCCGGTGCCGCAGCTCTTTGTTCTGTGGTGGACTGGATTGGCTTTTCCGGATCAGGAGACATCCCGGCGTGGATTTACAATCGCTACAAAAAACCGTTCTGGGAAGATCCTTCGTCGTGGTTAAAATCATCAACCATGATGTATATCGATAAAGCCAAAACACCCACTTTGGTCATGGTTGGCAAAAATGACATCCGCACGCCTGTACCACAATCTGAAGAGTTGTACACTGGTCTGAAAATGAATGGCGTGCCCACCAAATTAATTCTCTTTAATAAAGAGGCTCATGGCACCAGCCGCAAACCATCCAATATGCTTCGCACCCAGCTTTATATGCAAAAGTGGTTTGGGGAGTGGAAACGTGAGGTAAGGGCTGGTGAACCCCACTGGGTTTCGATTGAAGCAGGGAAATAAAAGATCAGTTGCCCGGGTAGCCACTTTACGTGGCTACCCATAACTTTCGACCTCTCAATTTCCCTTCAAGTCCTTTCCAGCAGGTAACAAATTGTAATTGCCGTTGTTATTTGTTACCTGCTTCCTGACTCATCTATTTAACAATAATTCCATAAACGAATCAGGCACCCGGAAAGGTAATTCCAAAGAAAACAAGACTTAAAAATTATAACCGATATTGACTCCAATAGTGCGCGGGCGCAAGCGATTGGCACGGGTGCCGGTACCTGTCTCGATCCACAATTGCTCAACCCAGGTAAGCGCGTCGGCATTGGTGAGATTTTTGACAAACACGTCCAGGTTCAGGCCGCCAAATTGAAATCCTGACTTGAGATTTACCGTATTGTAGCCACCAGCTGCCAGACCTGTTTTAGGAACATTGCTGTAATACTCACCGACATGGTTGAAGTCGATGCGAGCAAAGGCAGGCCACCCGGCAAACTCAAAGCCATATTCGAGACCGGCACTCGCAGTAAAGTCGGCAGAGCCGGGAAGATCGCTACCACTGGGACCAATGCCGGGGGCATCTTGAGTGAGTTTTGATGTACCGTAAAAAACACTCATATTCAGTTTTAAATTGTCAGTCAAATACGCTAACGAATCCAACTCAAACCCTTTTGCCTCACTTTCTCCTGCATTTACCAGAGCAGAATTCGGACAACTGGCCAAAGGTACCCTCACTGGAATACCTTGCCATTTAATAAGATAGGTGGCTACATTTACCGAAAGCTTGCCATCCAGCATGCTGGACTTTATGCCGAACTCAAAATTATCGGTATTATCGGAGTCCGGCTGCTCGGGAATGGAAAAACCCAGATCATCCAAAATCCCGTCATTATTCAAGTCACAAAGCGGCTCCCCAAACGCCAGGGTGTTGGCGTTGGTCAATTGCCCAACTCTGAATCCTTCCGCGTACAAGCCATAGAGCAGAAGGTCATCATTGGCTCGCCAATCAAGGCTAAACTTTTTTGTATTCCCCGACTTATCGCTCGTATAGGTACGATCGACGATCTTGCTTCCGTTCCAGTAAAACAGTTGAGGATAGACTTGCTCGTAGCTGTAAGCGCGTATCCCCACGGTCGCTGTAATCTGATCGGCCAGGGTGTAGGAAAGTTCACCAAATGCCGCCTGTTGTTTACTGTTGCGATTGTAATCTCCATAAGCATCGCGAGTACCGTCCGGTTCCATTTCCGGGTTTCCACTGTAACCGGCAGTATGTTTGTAGGGCTTATTGGAGTCGTCGGCGTAAATACCGACCAGAAATTGAAAAGGTCCATCGAATTCCGACGCCAGGCGCAACTCATGCACCGCGGAGTCTTGGGGGTCTCGTCCATTCAAACCACTTTCGGGTACCGCCCACGAACTATAAAAGTAGTTGCTGGTGGTATAGTCCATTGCTGAGTAAGCATTGTTTTCGATATATGTGGACGAGCCAGTTACTACACCCCAGCCAAGATCGTAGTCTGCTGCCAGATTGATAATTTCAAATTCCTGCGTCAAAAATTCGTATTGTCCACCGCCCTTACCGACGTTTACCCGCGCTTGTTGATACTTCCCATCAAGCCCGAGTTCAACATAGGGAAAACCATCTTGAGTCTGTTCCTGCTTCATATAGGTAAGAGTGACGTCCAGGTTATCGCTCGGAAGCCAACGAGCTGCGATACGCTGGCCTCTGGTCTCGACAGAACCAACATTATCGCGGTCTCCGACTACAGCCCCCTGGGACAGGGCCTCCTCCAGCCAGGGAACGGGCTGACTCTGAATTACATTATCGACATAGCCACTGTTATCATATCGGTAAACCACTGCACGAATCGCAAATTTGTTTTCCACTAATGGTACATTTGCGATCAACTGGGCCATGGAGTTGAGACCACCGCCATCGGTACCGGATAAGGTGCCAGCAACCCGGCCTTCAATATCCGTCAAATCAGGTTTGTTGGGAATCGTGCGAACCAGACCGCTCATTGATCCTGCGCCGTACAGCGTTCCTTGCGGACCGCGCAAAACCTCTATCCTTTCGATATCGACCAACTGTATATCGACGCTGCCAGCGGAACCATCATTGGCCGTCACCCCCATTCCAGTAACCGGGATATCGCCAAAATAGGCACCAGATGCAGAATCCTCACTAGACGGGTTACTGGTGATGCCACGGATAATTATCTGATTCCGCGCTGTACCGCGCTCCTGGTAAGAAATACCCGGCACGCTGCGTAAATAATCGTCATAACCACTCAAACCGAGTTTTTCGATAGCTTCATTACCAATGGCAGTAATCGCCATTGGTGTGTCCTGGATGTTTTGAGATCTTTTTGCTGCCGTTACAATCATTTCCTCAATTGCATTATGTTTACCACTGTCATCTCTGATTTTTCCATCGGACGACTTTTGCGTCTCGCCTGAATCCCCAGACAGTTCGTAAACAACAACCGTACCTGAATCTGTAAACCGGTAACCGTAGCCAGTGTCTTCCAACAACCGTGCCAACGCTTGCTGGCCATTATACTCGCCTTGCAGGCCACTACTCCGAACAGCGGCCACCTGCCCATCGGAAAAGAAATACTGAATTTTGGTTTGTTCGTTAAGTTGTTGCAACGCCTGGCTTAAAGGCTGAGAAGGTATATTAAAACTCCAGATATTCTGCTCGGCGCTCAATCGGCTGGTCTCGCTGGCCATTGTACTGTTCATTGCCAACGAGCCACTAAAAATAACGGGCAATAATATTGCCGTAGATAACACGGGTTTATAATTGGATGGTTTGGCCACCTTTTAGTCTCCTCTATCAATCGTTTTGAACCTTATACTCAAGACAATGTCCTGGTTAGCTCAATAAACGAACAACATCTTTAAACCTGAAGGATTTTCATGAAATATTTTTGGCCTTTTGCTACTGCGTGTTATGAAACAGTGCTACTCCCTGATCTGTTTCTACTCGATGTATTGGATATAATGCCTCCATGGCATTCAAAAAACTTTCCACATTGGTCAAATCAAAAGCACCATAGACCGCAAACTCTTTTATGCTGTCGTCAACCGCCACAATATGCCTCGAAGACTGTCGGTTTATTTTTTCTATGGCAGATTGCAGACTTTCGCCATTAAGACGCAGCATGTTTTGCCGCCACGAATATACCTGATCGATATCATCTAGTTTGCGCATCGTAGTCGAAGCGACAGTGCCACTTGAATCAAGACTTAAACTGACTTGCTCACCTTTAACCGCACGTAATGCAGCCGCGCCCGGCAAGGCGATTTCTACAACACCATGAGTAACACTGATATCCAACTGTTGCGGTAATACATCAACATTAAAGGCCGTCCCGAGGACACGCACTTTCACATTATTAATTGCCACCACAAATGCCCGATTCGAATCTCGCGCAATTTCGAAATACGCTTCTCCACGCTGCAATTGAATATGACGTCGCTGCTTGTCGAATTCGATACTTACCTGCGACAGCCCGTTGAGCGCCACCCTGGAACCATCATCAAGAGTGATCTGTCGCAATTCTCCCCTCTGGGTTTGATAACTCTGCAGCGCATCGGGTGGCCGCTCGAATGCCATAAACAGAGCGACACAACTCAAACACGCGGCTATCGCCGCTGGCAAATACCAGCGACGAGAGCGATTCCTCACAGACAAGTTTTTGGGTTCATCGACAAACAATTTTTCATTGGGAGTTACTTCGCCAACGCTCTGCCACAACCTGGCCAATTGCTCGAACTGATCAAGCTTTTGCGGCTCGTGTTCGGCCCAGTCAATCACCGTTGCAAGGTCATCGGGGCATGCAGTGTTCGTCTCCAGGCGTGTGAATGCCGAGACAACATCATCTGTAACTTCCGGTTTCTGGTCCATAGGGTTTACCCCGTCGCTCCGCTCAGTTGGCCGAGCCGCTTTGCCAAATGTTTCAGGGCGGCTTCCATATGCTTGTAAACCGTACGCTCTGTCAGCCCCATGTCATTGCTAATCTGGGCAATGGTCCAACGCTGGTAACGGCGAAAGTAAAACACCCTGCGGGTGGTGAGAGGCAACTCTGCCAATGCACTCTCCAGTTGCTGCCTGGTCTGCTGGTAGCTGGCAACCTCTTCCGGACCAGGAGAGTCTGAGGGCAACTCTACCTGGCCCGCCTGCACACCTTCACCCATAATGCGCAAACTGCGCCCCTGGCGACGCAGAAAGTCGGTG
>JBNKFQ010000030.1:0-24021 GCA_050289385.1 Porticoccaceae bacterium
AAGCGGCTGAACCTCTTCAGATGTGTTTTCTCGGCCGCAACACTCAAACCAAACTTGTTGAGCCGATCAGGTAACACTCGATAGAAGCGCTCAGCATCACGCCTTAGCTGAAAAGCCACCACAAAGTCATCCGCGTAGTGAATGAGCATGGCCCGGCCAGTCATCCTCGGCTTTACTTTCTTCTCAAACCACAGATCCAACGCATAGTGAAGATAGATATTGGCCAGCACCGGACTGATTACACCGCCCTGCGGAGTTCCTGCCTTCGGTTTGCTGAACACGCCATCAGGTGTCTTCACTCGCGCCTTAAGCCACTGGCGAACCAACCCAAGAAGCGCCTTGTCATCAATACGCTGCTCCAGCATGCGGACCAAACATTCATGATCCATGTTATCGAAGAAACCTTTAATATCGGCTTCCACAATATAGCCATAGCCCTTGAATTGCAGGTTCAACCCCAAGCTGTGAACTGCTTGATGTGCGCTCTTGCCCGGTCGATAACCGTAGCTGTTTGGCAGAAAGTCCTGCTCCAAAATACTTTGCAGTATCTGGCTGACACTCTGCTGTACAACCCTGTCATCTACTGTGGGTAAACCCAGCGGCCTTTGTTTACCGTTGGCTTTGGGAATAAAGATACGTTTAACTGGTGCAACCCGAAAACATTTCTGCTTCAGCTGCCTGCTTAAACGATGGATATTTTCTGGCAGGCATTCCTGATAATCCGGTATGGACACACCATCAATACCTGGTGCAGCCTGCCTGTTTAATTGACCCCAGCTTTGATACAGAAGATCAGAATCCAGCAGTCCATAGAGGTTCTGAAATCTGTGGCCGGGGTGGCTTTGTGCTTTGAATGCGATGTCATGCAATGCGGTTTTCATAGTGATTCCAGCCCTACTTTGTCCGGACTATGTCTCTGTTGCACAACGGGATATAACTGTCAGCCCCTTCGCCATGTAGACGGCTTTCCCGTCCCCGGACTACTATGAGCTGATCCGACTTCCGAACTGCCATCGATGGTTTCACTGTTACGCTTAACTTCCCTACCTGTTCCTTCAGGAGCATATTCGGATCTCTCAAGTTCCTGATTCATCTCTTCATACATGCCACGGCTTGATAACCCCGCTGGCTCTCCACAACCTCACCATAAACGGTTGCTTCGCATGGACTTCGACGGCGTTACAAGCCTCGTCAACCAGAATTTACTTTATTTTCGGAGCGATTCCAGCACTTCAGGAACACGGATTCCCTGTGGCCTACATGATTCTCTGTGTACGCTTCACCTGTCTTGTTCACAGCCTTAAAAAAAAAAACTGTTCCGCCACAGGCGCAACACTCGATACGGGTGGGTGGCTAGTCCTTACCCGACAGGGACTCTCACCCTGCAAGATGCATCAAGCTTTCTTGACGCACTAACGCCGCTGACACAGGCCGAGCGACAGCGAGGTCCAGCCGTAACTTGTTGCGGCGATATGCTCAGCTTTGTTAGGCAAATTATTCACAACTTGCTGCCTTAAATTCAACTTTTGCGTTACCTAAATTACATGACTCACCTATGGTGCATGTTTTTGTAGCTATTGGATCATCATTTCTTATATCTACATCAGTTATCTCTATTTTTGTTGAGCTGCCTGAAAAATATACTAGACCCAAGTTACATGTTAGTGTATCTCCACAAAAAGCCTTTTTCTCTCCTTTTACCTTACACCGATATCCCCAGTCATCCTGAAAACATACTTTGACATCTGGCAGCCCGCCATTTGCGTCCCACGATTTATCATCTGGATTTCTTTCGTTTACAGTGACTGAGACATCAAAGCATGTAGAGTTCGCTGTAGCACTTAGAAGGCTTACCAAGATAATCGCTGGAAAAGATATTAATTTCATTAATTCGACTCCTTCTGGTTGCCTAACGCCAAAGTAACCGGAAAAACAGTGTTAGCTGTTTTTCAAGCTGACACTGATTTTTCCGGTTGACTTTTTTGTTATGCATTTCTACTTTTTTCCTTTCTTATTCTTTCAGTGGATACTTCATCCCAACTTTTGAAAAGCTCAAAAGCGTTTTCCCCGGACATTCCCGTCATAGACTCTAAAGTCCACCTGTTATCTGGATCTAAAAACCTATGCGCCCAGTCCACTCCATTCACAAACATTGAGTGATCGGCACGTGATGCAAACGGCCACGAAACCTGAATCACGCCTGATACGGCAAATATTACGCCGAGTAAAAATCCCTGAACTTCACTATTCCAGTCGAACCATTCACCTGTTCGTCGATGAGCATTTAGTTGTGTATGTAAAGTCTCTTCAGCTGCTTTTCCAAAGAGCCTAGAATAAAATACCAAATGTAATTGGCTAGGCGAGCCTGTACGCAAATTCGATAGACGGATAAGTGGCTTAGTTGAAATTCCAACTTTAATTGACTCTGGTTCTTTACAGTAAATTAAATAAAGTCCTTCTACGGCTTCATCGTCTACCGAATATCCCGTTTGAGGGCCAAACAATATCCATTCTTTATCAAAAATTTCCATGCTTACTTATTCTCTCAAGATGCTTAACAGCTCGTTTAACAGGCCGTTGGCCTGATAACAATTATTATCGAGCACGCTTGATAATATGTTATCGGGCCGATGGCGCGGTTTGTAACCAGTTGATTTTTGTCATCTTTCAATGAGTCGGCTTAGCCCTTTTCCTATTATCGAGCCGATTTTTGACAAAAATATCTAGCTTTCCCGAAAAAGCATCCTAACCTGTATAAATACACAGTATACCGAAAAGGATATTCGCTATGCCCTCATCACCGTTTTTGCACTCAATCAAAGAATACATGCTGGTCCGGCGTTACAGTCCCAGAACTATAAAGGCATACCTCTACTGGATAAAGTGTTTTATTCTCTTTCACAATAAACAACACCCATTAAATCTCTCAAAACCCGATATTGAGTCTTTTCTGACTTATCTTGCGGTCAATCGCAAAGTCTCCGCATCAACTCAGTCCATTGCCTTGAACTCACTGGCTTTTTTGTATAGTAATATCCTCAAGAAGCCCATGGGCGATGTTTCAACATTCAGGCGATCGTCGCGACAACGAAAGCTACCAGTGGTGCTAACCAAAGAAGAGGTGGCACTACTAATAAACCATTTGACCGGCACACAACGATTAATGGCTTCTCTTTTGTACGGTTCGGGGCTGCGACGGATCGAACTGGTTCGGCTACGCGTCAAGGACGTAGACCTGGACTTGCTCCAACTACGAATATGGAACGGCAAAGGGGCCAAACACAGAATAACGACTTTAGCCCAGGAATTGCGGGAACCATTGTTACGACAAATGGAAAGCGTCAAAGCATTGCTCAATGCCGATGTGCTCACTAGCGGTTACGCCGGAGCCTGGATGCCTGATGCCCTGGCAAAAAAATACCCCTCCGCACCGCATAGTCTTGCCTGGCAATACCTGTTTCCGTCCAGCCGCTTGAGCCTTGAACCCGGCACTCAAAATATTCGTCGTCACCACGTTGATGAATCTACGATTAACAAATTCTTGCGAATGGCGACGAAGAAGGTGAATATACACAAGGAGGTCACCAGCCATACCCTACGCCACTCCTTCGCCACCCACCTGCTGCAATCCGGTGCAGATATACGGACGGTTCAACAGCAGCTTGGCCACTCCGACGTAAAGACCACCGAGATTTACACTCATGTCCTGAATCAGGGAGCCTTTGGCGTAAAAAGTCCGTTAAGCACCCTGTATCCGTGAGAGCAGGCTTGGTCACCCATTCAGGCTCAGCGAAGATTTCATGTATCTCACCGCAGACGGATTTTACCAAGGGTCTGCCACCCCATTTCTCTTAACACCATACTCCTTTAGAATCGCCCCTTTCATTCATTAAACCGGATACTCAAAAGCAACATGGCCGAATACGTTTACACCATGAACCGAGTGGGCAAGGTTGTCCCACCCAAGCGCGAAATACTCAAAGACATCTCCCTGTCCTTTTTCCCGGGCGCCAAGATTGGCGTGCTGGGCCTGAACGGCGCAGGCAAGTCCACCCTGCTGCGCATTATGGCGGGCATTGATACCGACTATAACGGCGAAGCCCGCCCCATGCCGGGCATCAAGGTGGGTTACCTGTCGCAAGAGCCCGAGCTGGACCCAAACAAGGATGTGCGTGGCAACGTGGAAGATGGCCTGCGCGAGGCTATTGACGCCCTGGCAGGGCTGGAACAGGTTTATGCGGATTACGCTGCACCCGATGCCGACTTCGATGCCCTGGCCAAAAAGCAGGAACAGTTTGAAAATATCATCCAGTCCTGGGACGCCCACAATCTTCAACACAAGATGGATGTGGCCGCCGACGCACTACGCCTGCCCCCCTGGGATGCCGATGTAACCAAATTGTCCGGTGGTGAACGCCGTCGCGTAGCCTTGTGCCGCCTGCTGTTGTCACGACCCGACATGCTGTTGCTGGACGAACCCACCAACCATCTGGATGCAGAATCCGTCGCCTGGCTGGAACGCTTTCTGGTGGATTTTGCCGGTACAGTGGTTGCTATCACTCACGACCGCTACTTCCTGGATAATGCCGCCGGCTGGATTCTGGAACTGGATCGCGGCCACGGTATTCCGTACAAGGGCAACTACTCCAGTTGGCTGGAGCAAAAAGAAGCGCGACTGGAGCAAGAGGAAAAATCCGAAGGCTCTCGTCAAAAAGCCATTAAACAGGAGCTGGACTGGGTGCGCCAGAATCCGAAAGGTCGCCAGGCCAAGAACAAGGCGCGACTGGCCCGCTTTGAAGAAATGAACAACCAGGAGTTCCAGAAGCGCAACGAAACCAACGAAATTTATATTCCACCCGGCGAGCGGCTGGGCGACAAGGTGATTGTGTTTGACAAGGTCACCAAAAGTTACGACGGCCGCACACTGATGGAAAACCTCAGTTTTCAAGTGCCCAAGGGCGCTATTGTCGGCATTATTGGCGCCAACGGCATGGGTAAATCCACCCTGTTTCGCATGTTGAGTGGTGCAGAAAAACCCGATAGCGGCAATATCGAGTTGGGCGAGACGGTGCAAATTGCCTATGTAGAGCAAAGCCGGGAAAACCTGGACAACAATCAAACCGTGTGGGAAGAAATTTCCGGTGGCCACGATATGTTGCGTATTGGTAACTACGAGGTAGGTTCGCGCGCGTATGTTGGTCGTTTTAACTTCAAGGGCACTGACCAGCAAAAACGCGTTGGCGACTTGTCTGGCGGTGAACGTGGCCGCCTGCATCTGGCCAACACCTTGAAACAGGGCGCCAATGTACTGTTGCTGGATGAACCGTCAAACGATCTGGATGTGGAAACACTGCGTGCACTGGAAGATGCCTTGCTCAACTTTCCCGGTTGTGCCCTGGTCATTTCGCACGATCGCTGGTTTCTGGATCGCATCGCCACCCACATCCTGGCCTACGAAGACGACGGTGAAATTGTGTTCCACGAAGGAAATTACACCGAATATCACGAGGACCTGGTTCAGCGCAAGGGCGAAGATGCGCAGCCGCATCGGATTCGATATAAAAAACTAAAAGCCTGAGCTGGAAGTTGGAAGTTGGAAGTTGGAAGTAAAAATAACCTGAGCGCAGCGACGGTGTGTATCGCAGTTTCCGACTTCCGACAAAACATGATGAGTTTTTAAGCCGACAACCTCTGTTACGTGTCAGCTATTTTTTGCACCGCCTTTTTAGCCACAGCGCTAAGTTCAGATCCATCGTAAGCCAAAATTTTCTTCCGCATTGAAGGCGCCCAAAATTTGCTCATATGAGTAGCGGTTGCCTCAACTGCGGCATCTTCACCCAACAGATCGACTGGCTGATTCAAGGCGATCTGGTTCGCCATTTTTATGAGGTGTTGAAGCTCGCTATTTTCGTGCATAACGTTCAATTCCAGTCAAGTTTGAATTTGAATTATTCAAGTTCACTTATGCCGTGGCTATTGGCATATACAACAAAATCGTCACCGCGCACAAAACCCAGCAATGTAATATTCAAATTTTTCGCCAATTCTATTGCCAGCGAGGTCGGCGCAGAAACTGCAGCGAGCAACCCCATTTTTGCCCAGCCCGCTTTTTGCACCATTTCGTAACTGGCCCGGCTGGTCACCAGCAAAAAACCGGGTGGCCTTTCCGTGTTGGCCAGTGCGCCGATTAATTTGTCCAGAGCATTGTGCCGCCCAACATCTTCTCGCAATAAAAAAATATTCCCCTGACGATCTGACCAGGCAGCCGCGTGTACGGCACCAGTAGCCAGATTTAGTGGTTGCTGCTGAGGCATTGCCTGCATTGCCCGAACAATGACATCGGAACAAACCGGTTCATCAACTGTTACCGGTGGCGGCAATCGAATCGCCTGTTGTAACGATTCAGCCCCGCACAAACCACACCCGGTTCGCCCTGTCATATTGCGGCGCATGTTTTTCAATCGCTGAAAACAACGCTCGCTGATTTCAATCTGCAATTCAATACCATCTGGCGTGTCAACACGATCAACGCCAAATATATCGGCGGGTGTATCACAGATGCCTTCGGTCAAGCTGAAACCCAGTACGAAGTCTTCCAGATTTTGTGGCGTGGCCATCATGACCACATGGGAAATACCGTTGTAAACCATGGCAATCGGTACTTCTTCTGCCACAACGTCACTGACACGTCCCATTGTACCGGAGCGCCGACGAATTACATCGGCCTTGTACAAGCCTTTCGAAACGCTTGTATGCAGTTGTTTTGTCAAGGTTACTGTGATTTCCCGAGGTAGGCCACCTGCTGTTGATCGCGCTCTCGAAACTCGCGTTGCCAGTCAGACGGCTGGGTAACTTTTTGCACTTGCACAGCGGTCACTTTGTATTCCGGGCAATTGGTCGCCCAGTCAGAATTGTCCGTGGTCACCACATTGGCACCCGTTGAAGGGTGATGGAAGGTGGTATAAACCACACCCGGTTGCACTTTCGACGTTACATTTGCACGCAAAACAGTGTCGCCGGCACGGCTGGCAATACTGACCCAATCGCCATGACTGATACCCCGATCTTCGGCATCAAACGGGTGAATTTCCAGAACGTCTTCGTCGTGCCATTTCACGTTTTCGGTACGGCGAGTCTGGGCACCCACATTGTATTGCGACAGAATTCGTCCGGTGGTTAGCAACAGCGGGTACTTGCGCGATGCGCGCTCGTCAGTTGCAACAAACTGGGTTATCGCAAAATACCCTTTGCCACGCACAAATTCGTCAACGTGCATTGTGGGTGTGCCTTCTGGCGCAGCGTCATTACAGGGCCACTGAATGCTGCCGAGTTTTTCGAGTTTTTCATAATTCACACCGGTGAAGGTTGGCGTGTGGGCTGCAATTTCGTCCATGATTTCTGACGGGTGGTTGTAGTGCATGTCGTAACCCATGGCTTTTGCGAGCTCGCAAGTAACTTCCCAGTCTTGCAACCCGGCCAACGGCTCCATTACCTTGCGCACGCGCCCGATGCGACGTTCGGCATTGGTAAAGGTGCCGTCCTTTTCCAGGAACGTTGAGCCCGGCAGCAGAACATGGGCAAACTTGGCTGTCTCGTTCAGGAATATATCTTGCACCACCAGACATTCCAGTGAACCCAGAGCAGCCTCAACATGGTGAATATTAGGATCCGACTGCGCCACATCTTCGCCCTGCACATACATGCCCTTGTAGGTACCTTCAACGGCGGCATCAAACATGTTCGGAATACGAAGCCCCGGCTGATCTTGCAATGTTACCTTCCAGGTTTTTTCAAACAGGGCGCGCACTGCCGGATCGGAAATATGACGGTAACCGGGCAACTCGTGAGGGAACGAACCCATATCGCAGGAACCCTGCACATTGTTTTGGCCGCGCATCGGGTTTACGCCTACACCTTCGCGACCGATATTGCCGGTCAGCATGGCGAGGTTGGCGATACCCATTACCGTGGTGGAACCCTGGCTGTGTTCAGTGACTCCCAGTCCATAATAAATTGCACCATTACCGGCACCGGCATATAGACGTGCGGCAGCACGCAGTTCCTGTGCGGGAATTCCGGTTACCTCTTCGGTAGCTTCCGGAGAATTTTTCGGGTCGCTGATAAATTTATGCCAAAGCTGGTACGCGTCTTGTTCGCAACGGGCATCAATATACTCTTTTGCTTCCAGCCCTTCTGTTACGATCACGTGGGCCATGGCGTTAACGAATGCGACATTGGTGCCAGGCCGCATCTGCAAATGGTGTGACGCTTTAATGTGCGGGCTACTCACCAACTCAATCTGGCGCGGATCAGCAACAATCAATTTGGCACCCGCACGCAAGCGTTTTTTCAAACGCGAACCAAATACCGGGTGTGCTTCCGTCGGGTTGGCGCCAATCACCATAATCACATCGGCTTTTTCCACAGAATCAAACGCCTGGGTGCCCGCCGATTCGCCCAATGTGGTTTTCAGGCCATAACCGGTCGGTGAATGACAGACCCTGGCACAGGTATCTACGTTGTTATTGCCAAACACCGCCCGCACCAGTTTTTGAACCAGATAAGTTTCTTCATTGGTACAACGCGAAGAGGTAATTCCACCAATCGAATTTGGGCCATATTTTTTCTGAATACCGCGCAGCTTTTCGGCGGTATAGGCAAAGGCTTCTTCCCAGCTTACCTTGCGCCACGGCTGGTCAATGCTGTCTCGAATCATCGGTTCGGTGATGCGATCCGGGTGGGTGGCGTAACCAAACGCAAAACGCCCCTTGACGCAGGAGTGTCCGCGGTTTGCCGGGCTGCCTTTCCAGGGGACCATATTCACAATTTGCTCGCCCTGTAACTCAACCTCAAAGTTACAGCCAACGCCGCAATAGGCGCAGGTGGTCACCACTTTTTGCTGCGCCTGTCCGTGTTCGATAACGCTGTTTTCCATCAGCGTCGCGGTAGGGCAGGCCTGTACGCAGGCACCACAAGACACGCATTCGGAATCCATAAAATCCTGTTGCTGCCCCGGCGACACCACAGAATCAAAACCGCGCCCCGCGATAGTCAGCGCATAAGTACCTTGCACCTCGTCGCAGGCACGCACACAGCGCGAGCAAACGATGCATTTGCTCGGGTCAAAGGTGAAATAGGGGTTGGAGGTGTCTTTTTCGCTGTGCAGGTGATTTTTGCCGTCAAAACCGTAACGCACATCGCGCAAACCGACCACGCCGGCAACATCCTGTAATTCGCAGTTACCGTTTGCAGAACAGGTGAGGCAGTCCAGAGGGTGATCGGAAATGTAAAGCTCCATAACGTTGCGGCGAGTCTGTTCAAGCTCGCGATTTTGGGTAGCAACCACCATGCCTTCGCGCACCGGTGTGGTACACGACGCGGGTAAACCTCGCACGCCTTCAATCGCAACCAGACACATGCGGCACGAGCCAAACGCTTCCAGACTGTCGGTGGCGCAAAGCTTTGGAATATCAATGCCAACCTGGGCGGCGGCACGCATTACCGAGGTGCCTTCCGGCACCGTAATTTCCTGGCTGTCTATGGTCAGGGTAACCATAACGTCACTGTTAATGGCCGGTGTGCCCAGATCTCGTCCCGGGTCGGCAGCAGGATCAAAAAATTGCACGGGCATGTTCATTTCGTTGCCTCCGTGGTGTTCTGCGCAGGGGCTGCTTCAAAGTCACCCCTGAAATGCTGTAAAGCACTGCGCACCGGGAATGGCGTCATGCCACCCATGGCGCAAAGAGAGGCTTTTTCCATGGTGTCACACAATTCGGCCAACAACGCCAGGTTTCGTTCCCGATCAGTGCCAGCCGTCACTTTATCTATGACTTCGACACCGCGAACGGAGCCAATACGGCAAGGTGTGCATTTGCCACAGGATTCTTCAGCGCAAAATTCCATGGCAAAACGCGCCTGCTGTGCCATATCCACGGTATCGTCAAATACCACTACGCCGCCGTGGCCCAATACCCCGCCGATGGCGGCAAATGCTTCATAATCCATGGGCGTGTCAAACTGCGATTCACTCAGGTAAGCACCCAGCGGACCGCCAACCTGGACGGCCCTGATTGGCCGGCCAGAAGCCGAGCCACCACCATAATCGTAGATCAATTCTCGCAAACTGATGCCAAATGGCACTTCGACCAAACCACCGTGCTTGATATTACCCGCCAGCTGAAAGGGCATGGTGCCCCGCGAGCGGTCGACGCCAAGTGCCTGATACGCTTGCGACCCCGAGGCCAGTATGTCGGGGATTGCTGCCAGAGACAGCACGTTGTTTACGACGGTGGGTTGCCCGAACAGACCTTCAATGGCTGGCAGCGGGGGCTTGGCGCGCACCATGCCGCGCTTGCCTTCCAGGCTTTCCAGCATGGATGTCTCTTCACCGCAAATATAAGCCCCGGCGGCAAGGCGCACTTCCAGATTAAAGGTAAAACCGCTGCCCAGGAGATTGTCACCCAGCAGATGGTTCTGCCGGGCAATGGCAATCGCCTCAGTGAGTATCTGATGCGCCAGCGGGTATTCACACCGCAAGTAGATGTAACCTTGCGTCGCACCGGTCGCCACACCGGCAATGGCCATGCCCTCAATCAATACGAAAGGGTCACACTCCATCACCAGACGATCTGCAAATGTGCCGGAATCACCCTCGTCGGCGTTGCACGCCACATATTTTTGGTCAGCTTCGCAATTCAGAACAGTTTGCCATTTGACGCCTGTGGGGAACCCGGCTCCACCCCGACCACGCAAACCGGACGCTTTTACTTCGTCCACGATAGCCTGAGATGACATCTTTACCGCTTTTTCCAAACCCTGGAGGCCGCCATTTGCCCGATAATCTTCCAGCGACAGGGGGTCACCGCAACCAAGCCTGGAGAACAGTCGGCGCTGTTGTCTGGCAAGGTAGGGTATCTCTTCGGTTAAACCCAGTTTTAGCGGGTGATCGCCACCTTCTGTAAAACCGGCATCAAACAAACCGGGCACATCGTCGGGACCGACCGGGCCGTAGGCAATTCGACCGGCATCGGTGGCAACCTCTACCAGAGGCTCCAGCCAGAACAAACCGCGCGACCCGCTGTGAATACGAGTGATATCAACTCCACGGCGCGTTGCTTCACTTTCGATTGCCGCAGCAACGTCTTTCGCACCCAACGAGTGGGCGGTGGTTTCACGAGGTATGTAAACACTTACACTCATGCGCCAGCCTCCTCTTCGAACCCGGATAATAGTGAATCCAGTTTCTCCTGGCTTACACGACCATAAACTTCGTCATCCAGACGCACATTGGGGGAGCAGGCGCAGTTACCAAGACAGTAAACCGGTTCAAGACGCAGTTTACCGTCAGCGGTGGTCTGGTGGTATTCCACCCCCAATTTCTGTTTTGCGTAATCTTCCAGCCCCCTGGAGCCCATTGCCTGACAAGCCTCGGCGCGGCAGATATAAACCGTGTGCGCGCCACCGCGCTCAGTTCGAAAATAGTGGTAAAAGGAAATAACACCGTGCACTTCGGCCCGGGACAGGTTAAGTCCGCTGGCAATCACGGCAACAGCAACATTGGGGATATAGCTGTAGCGTGCCTGCACGGCGTGCAGAATGGGCAGCAATGCACCGGGCTTGTCTTTCAGGCTATCGACAATATCCTGCACATCGCCAAGCGCGATAATAATATCGTCGGTAATATCATCAGTAATGTCGTCGGTCATGCGGTTCCACCTGAATGGATAGCTGGCAGTGAGATGCATATGCTATCCGAGGCAGCCAGCCAGCACCAGCCCACAAGCAGGTATATGCCCTGTCAAAAGGGAGATAACCAGCGTAATACTTTTTGCAGGGCAGGTGTCAGGAGGGCTCTTTGACCAGACTCTTTAACCAGGTGATGGCTTCTGCTTCCGTATCAAAATACTCGACGGGATAGCTGAGGTCACTCTGGGTTTTGAACAAACCCAACAATATTTTTGTGTGCCGATAATAGCCCGCATCGGGGCTCACGATGACAGCGATTGCTTCGGTGATGGCCGAAAATTCCTCTTCGGCAAGAAAGCGTTGTGCCGACGTCGAGAAGGCCACCAGACCATTGAGCTTTACCAACAACTGGTGTCTGTCTGTCGACAGCTCTCGGCGGCGACACAGCAATTCTTTTAAATAGTCCGACGTTATCGAGCTGTGAACCGGGTGCTCGGTCCGCATGATCCCGTCGCCTTCCAGCCATACTTTAAGCGCATGCATACGTCGAACGCTCTTCTATTGTTTTTGCGAGGTATTGTACCTTTCGTTCCAAATAAAAGCCCACTTAAATTGAGAAGTGAGTCACAAATTCAGAAATCAAACGCTCAAATATGATGACAGTCGCTATCTGCCCGGCTCAATAACATGAATAACTTCGCCCTTCACCACAACTTGCCCCGCTGGCACAATCGCCAACACGTCAGCGCTTCTGGCCGAGGTGAGCGCGCCGGAACTCTGATTGGGCAGTAATACCGCCGTATCGAGGCCGTCGCGTTGCTCAACAACAGCGCGCAAATACGCCTGCCGGGAAGCCGGGCGGGACGTGCTGAAGCCAGCGGTCATACGACGCTGCCTGGTCTCGTGAAATCCCCGCCCCTGCAGGGCGCCAAGAAATGGATTGACCAGAACGGTAAAGGTAACAAATGCTGACACGGGGTTACCGGGCAGACCAAAAAAAGGCTTGCCACACAACATGCCAAACGCCAGCGGTTTGCCGGGCTTTATGGCAATTTTCCAGAAATCGAGCTGACCCAACGATTGCAATACAGCCTTTACGTGGTCTTCGTCGCCAACCGAAACGCCTCCTGTTGAGATAACGCAGTCCGCTGATTCGGCGGCTTTGCGCAGCAGGGCTTCGATCGCTGCCGGTTTATCGCCGGCACAACCTGCATCTGTCACTTCCGCGCCCATGGATTGCAGCAAACCGGTCAGCAGATACCGGTTGGAGTTGTAGATCTGGCCTTTCTCCAGGCCCTGGCCCGGCTCGACCAGTTCGTCGCCGGTGGACACGATGGCAACCTTCAAGCGGCGCAACACCTCGACGTTTGCAATACCAATAGATGCCAATACGCCCAGTTCCCGTGCCCCGAGTACAGTGCCTGCCGCCAGCAACAAACTGCCGCAGCTGATATCCTGCCCACGGGGTCGCACATTGTCACCGCGGCCGCCGGTTGGCAGTTTGTTAACCATTACCTTTTGCCCGTCATAGTCACAGTTTTCCTGCATAACCACCGTATCGGCACCGGCAGGCATTTCAGCACCGGTAAAAATTCGAGCGGCAGTCCCGGTTGCCAGCGGCACGGATTTGTGTCCCGCCGGTATACGCTGGCTAACGGCAAGCGTTGTGCCCGGTGCCAGGTCGTCAAAACGCACGGCAAAACCATCCATGGCACTGTTGTCTGCGGGGGGCACGTCAATTTGAGCCACCTGATCGGCAGCCAGGACTCGGCCCATTGACGCCATTAATGGCACTGTCTCAATATCCGTTAGCGGGTGAGCATGGCCGCGCAGGTAATCGAGCGCCTTCGATAAGGAAATCATGCAGGTTTTATTCATGAGAACTCTTGTTGGTTACCGTATCAAGCAGAACCCCGGCAAAATTACATGGTTTGGTGCGTGCATCCAGCTGGTTGCGAATAATGTGTTCCCACCCGGTACGGCAGGCATTGTTGGAACCGGGCAAACAGAAAATCAGGGTGCGGTTGGCGAACCCGGCCACTGCCCGGGATTGAATGGTGGAAGGTCCGATTTGATCAACAGAAATCTGACGAAACAATTCACCAAACCCTTCGACGGTTTTGTCAAAAAGCGGAGCAACGGCCTCCGGTGTGGAATCGCGCCCCGAAAATCCCGTGCCACCGGTTACCAATACAACGTGCAAATCGTCACGGGCTATCCAGTTTGAAAGCACTGCTCGAATTTTGTATATATCGTCTTTTACCAGATCGCGGTCTGCCAGGTGGTGGCCCGCTTCAACAAGAGCCGTTGACAATAATTGGCCCGAGGTGTCCGTTTCGATCGTGCGGGAATCGGAGACTGTCAATACGGCGATATTCAGTGGCTTGAAATCGGTCATGAGTTAAACCTTTTCATGTTGAGATTTTGGTGCTCGGCTTTTGGTATTTGACTGCTTTTATATCACTTTTCGCCTGTGATGGCGTCTGTTGATAATTCACCGGATCAAACAGGCGCTGCCCGTCAACGCGAAACTCGTCAATCAGTTTTTGCCCTGGCTCCCCGGTCAACCAGTTGGCCAACACTTTTGCGTCTGCCTGATGGACATAGGGGTGTTTTTGCGGATTTATTTCCAGCACGGTGTAGGTGTTGAGCAGCCGCGGGTCACCGGCACTGAGCACAACCAGTTGCTGACGGTTTTTAAAGCTGAGCCATGTGCCCCTGTCGACCAGGGTGTAAGCGTTAAGGGCGGCGGCTATATTCAGGGTCTTTCCCATGCCACCACCCACTTCACGGTAGTGACGCGGATCGCCACCATGTGGATCGAGCCCGGCCCAGCGCCAGATATCCAGTTCGCGCTTATGGGTGCCGCTGTCATCACCTCGCGAAACAAATATCGCTTCGCTGGCGCGAATCTGGCGCAAAGCCCGATCCACCTTTTTCAGGCCCTGAATATTGGCCGGATCATTGCTCGGCCCGACCAGTAAAAATTCATTACTCATCACCTTGCGTGATCGAATACCGTGCCCCGCGGCCATAAAGGCTGCATCGGCGTCCGGGTCGTGAATAACCAGAAGATCAGCGTCACCATTTGCGGCAACACGCACTGCCTGACCCGTGCCCATTGTCACCAGCTGCACATTTATTCCGGTGGCATCTGTAAAACAGGGCAACAGGTGCGCCATCAGGCCTGAATTTTCGGTGGTAGTGGTGGCAATAAGTCGCAGGGTTGGCTGTGGTTCAGAACAGCCGGTCACGGCGATGATTAGTGTCAGTGCCAGAAACCTCGACAGTGCGAGGAGCAAGCTGTTCGATGTTCGATGTTCGATGTTCGACGGAAAACTTTCGGGCCATCGCTGCGCTCGGCCTGGATTTGGGCGCGGTTTTTGTTGTTCATCGAACGTCGAACGTCGAACGTCGAACAACCAACTATCCGTACAATCAAACACCGGTCAGCGCCTCCAGCCGAATATAATCTGTGGCAGCTTCACAGGCCGGTTGCGCAAAAAAACTGTCTGCCTGCTGGTGCGCTTGCAGCCGACCGTTGCTGATAAATAACACGTCCCCGGCCAAACGACGGGCCTGCGCCAGATTGTGTGTACTCATCAAAACTTTTACCCCCTGAGCTACCAGCTTTGCAATAATCGCCTCAACACGCACGGTGGACTCGGGGTCAAGATTGGCTGTTGGTTCATCCAGAAATAACAGGCGAGGCCGAAATGCCCGGGCTCGGGCAATGGCGATTTGCTGCTGCAAACCCTGCGATAACAACTGCGCCGAATGGTTGGCGTACTCGGACAACCCGGCCCACTCAAGTGCGTCCATGGCACTTCCGTTTTTTTTGCGCCCCGGTTCACTGCCAAAAGCCAATGCCATATTTTGCAACACTGAACCTCGCAACATTACAGGATGCTGAAACACCATAGTCTGACGTGGCGTCGTGCCACCATGCCAGTCGAGTCGACCACAACTGGCAGCAATCAACCCGTGGCACAAGCGCAACAGCAAACTCTTGCCGGCACCATTTGGCCCCAAAAGCACCGTGCAACGCGCATCCATCAATGTGGTTGTAATATCGCGCAGCAACCATTTACCGCCAACTTGCAAGCCGATATCGTGTAGCGACAACAAAGGCAATCCGTTCATAAGGCCGGTTTAACCCCTGCTCGACTGACACCGTAAACCAGCATATTGACGCCAAGTGAAATCACCAGCAGCACCAGGCCAAGCGCCAAAGCCATTTCCAGATTTCCCTTGCTGGTTTCCAAAGCAACGGCGGTTGTCATCACACGAGTGAAATGTTCGATATTGCCGCCGGCGATCATGACCGCGCCAATTTCTGCAATGGCGCGACCAAAACCCGCCAGTAGCACCGTGCCAAGTTCTGTGCGACTCTCCTTTAACAATATCCATTGCGCAGGACCACCGGTAATACTCAGGGAACGAAGTTGCTCATCAATGCGCTGCCACTTTTGCTGTAAATGACTACGACTCAGCGAAGCGACAATCGGTGTAATGAGTAATGTTTGAGCAATGATCATTGCCGTGGGCGTGTAGAGCAAGCCAAACACTCCCAACGGCCCGGCTCGAGACAACAGCAAATACACCACCAGACCCACCAGCACCGGCGGCAAACCCATCATGGTATTGGTCAGTACCGTCAATATTCTGTGACCGGGAAAACGACGGGTCGCCAGCAAAACACCCAGCGGCAAACCCAGTAATGCCGCCAGTATCATTGCTGTAATACTGACCCGCAAAGACAATCCGATAATTTCCCAAAGATCGCTCTGGATATTCAGTAGTTGCAGCAAAGTCTGGACAAAAGAATCTGTGGTCATGGAGAAAAGGCTTTGGGTTGCACGTCGCACACTATACGTCGCACGCTGTTATAGTGGCAACCGAAAATCCAGGCGCACTGTAGTATGGATGAATGGCACTTACTTAAGCTTGAATACGACGTTAAATGGTCGCACGTCGGTAGTGACTCGCTGTCGCTCGGTCCTTCGGACCGCCTTCGGCGCCGAAATGGTAAAACTATTTTTCGCACGTCGCACGCTAAAAACAACATGCCTCTGTAGCCCTCTGTTACGGGGCACTGTTACGGGGCATCAGGTTTGTGCGAAGAAGCGTTGGGCCGGTCTTAAAAGCGTGCGACGTATAGCGTGCGACGTGCGACCAAAAAATCACCGTTACCCCCCCGTCATATTCATAAAACGCACAATTTGCGGGTCGCCGTTTAAAGCAAAGTAATGTCGCTCCGGCTTGCGGGCGATTGCGTCCACAATGACTTGCTTGAGTGCATCAATATCGCCCGCATGACTGCGCACAACCTCTCGCAGATCAGCTGAATGCTCATTGCCCAGGCACAGCAGTAAACGGCCTTCTGCGGTTAACCGCACGCGGTTGCAACTGGCGCAAAAATTATGGCTGTGAGGTGAGATAAACCCGACACGTGTATTGGGCACTCCGTTTATTCGATAATAACCGGATGGCCCACCGGTTTTTTCAGTCGTGGGCACCAGTTGATACTGTTCTGAGATTCGCTCGCGCACGTCATCACTGGAAAAATAACTGTCGGCACGATTCCGGTCGACCTGACCCAGCGGCATCTCTTCAATAAAACTGATATCCATGTGACGCGCGATAACAAAATTTAGCAGGTCAATTATTTCGTTATCGTTATGCCCGCGCAAAATCACTGTATTGATTTTCAGTCTCTCAAACCCTTGCTCACGGGCGGTGTCAATGCCGGCAACAACTTTATCAAGGTCACCGGTGCGCGTGATATCATGAAATTTTTCGGCATCGAGAGAATCGAGACTGATATTTATACGCTTGACGCCCGCTGCCTTTAACTCCGACGACAATTTGGTTAGTTGGGAGCCATTGGTTGTCAGTACCAGCTCATTCAGCCCTGACAGGGCACCCAATCTGCGAACCAACTTGAGGCTATCATGCCGTACCAGAGGCTCTCCGCCAGTAAGGCGAATTTTTCTTACTCCCAGTTCAGTAAAAGCACGTGCGATCAAATAAATTTCTTCGTAGTTGAGTATTTTGTCGCGAGGCAGAAACGTCATTTCCTCAGCCATACAATATCGGCAACGAAAATCACAACGATCCGTAACAGAAATACGCACATAATCAATGCACCGGCCAAACGGATCGATCAGTTTTTCGGGAAATTTTCTGTTTTTTTTCACCATTAAACACTATCCATTACTGCTTTTCGTGAAGCATCAAAACGGTGTACCAGACTTCACCATTTTCCGGCTTTATCCACGTCACTCTGTTTTGCCTCAACCCAGCGTTCTCCATCGGCGCCGATTTCTTTTTTCCAAAACGGTGCACGTGTTTTCAAAAAATCCATAATGTATTCACCGGCGGCAAATGCTTGCGCGCGATGAGAACTGCCAACACCCACAAATACAATCTGCTCGCCAACGTCAATTTTTCCTATCCGATGAATTACCGTTACATCATCCACCTGCCAACGCCGTGTGGCATCTTCAGCAATGCTGGCGAGCGCTTTTTCTGTCATGCCGGGATAATGTTCGAGGTACAGTGCTTCAATACCATTTTCACCACGCACACAACCGGAAAATGTGACAACTGCACCACAGTTTGTCGATCGCAAACGTTGATATTCCACACCGACATCAAAGTCTTCGTACTGCACACGTACCATTTTAACCACCTGTAACTGGCGGGAAAAAAGCAACCTCATCACCGTCGCGAACTGGCGTATCGGCCACAGCTACTTCCTGATTTACTGCCGCCAGCACACTGCTGTTCAGCAGTTGTTTCGTCCAAATATCACCGCGGGCTGCCAGGTGGATTCGCAATGACTCCACCGAACTGACATTCGAGACAAATTCAATCTGTTCATCACCACAACCCAGGGCATCGCGCAGGGATGCAAAATATTTAAGCTGGATCATAGTCGTTACTTCTCCAATTCAAATTGAATTCCTTTCGGTATCAGATCAGGGCGCAGTAATGAATCCCGGTAGAGCATCCAGACTTCAGGGGCGAAACCTCACCACCAGACCAAGCACTATAATGACATTCAGCAATCACGTCGCCAGTCGCCAGATTTACCACCACTTTTTTCCACCAGTTGCAAGTGCTCAATACTCATGCCGCGATCCACCGCCTTGCACATATCATAAATAGTCAGAGCGGCCACCGATGCAGCAGTAAGCGCCTCCATCTCAACCCCCGTTAGACCGCTATTTTTGCAAGTGGCAACAATATGAAGTCCATCCTGGCCTTTTATGGGTTCTATCTCCACTTTCACCGACGTCAGCAAAAGCACATGACACAAGGGGATAAGCTCCCAGGTACGCTTGGCCGCCTGAATCCCCGCAATGCGGGCTGCAGCCAGCACATCACCTTTCTTGTGCCCACCCGAGAGTATCAATTGCAGTGTCGCTGACTGCATGTACACACTGGCTTCGGCAACACCCAGCCTCTGTGTGTTGGCCTTGTCGCCAACATCCACCATATGGGCATGACCGGAATCGTCCAGGTGAGTTAACTTTTGTGTCATAGTATCGAATAGCCTCCGGGAGCGTGATCAGGGCATTATACAGTCTCAACCAGGTGGTATACCCCATGTCTGAAGCTTACACCATATCGCCCGAACAACTCACTGGCCTGATTCTGGCCGGAGGGCAAGGTCGCCGTATGGGCACTCGCAACAAGGGCCTGATTGATATCGCCGGGCGCCCGCTCGTTGACTACGCTGCCGACCTCCTGAAACCATATGTGCAACGACTGCTTGTGTGCAGCAATGACCAGCAGGACCACTACCAGAGTCTGGGATATTCTGTCATTGACGATGGCGAGTTTGCCCGGCAAGGGCCACTGGCGGGTATCCTGGCCGGAATACGGGCTACCAAAACCCCGTGGCTGGCGATTATACCCTGCGATCAACTGACACTTCCCGAAAAGGTTTATCCCGCTTTGGCTAAAGCAGCCACGCAATGCCCTGTCGGCATGGCTGTGGCTTGTGACAAACACCGCATGCACCCAACCTGCGCTGTCATAAAACGCAACGTCGGCAAATCGCTTCAGCAGCGTATTGTGACTGGCGAACTGAAAGCGGGGTTGTGGTTTGAGGAAATGAACGCCGCCCGAGTGGTTTTTGAGGATGTTGAATTTATCAATCTGAATACCCCGAAGGATCTGAACAGATTCAACCAAACAGGATAATCGATACGCGCAACCCACCTTCCGGACGATTGCCTACCGTAACTTCACCGCCCAATTGCTGCACGGACCGATGGACGATACTCATTCCCAACCCATAACCTTCCTTGCTGTTATATCTCTTGATCCGATAAAACGGCGTAAAAATATTACGGATGTCTTCATCCGACATTCCCGGTCCCCGGTCAATAACCGAGAGTATGGCTTTACCTCTCTCAAATCGCAGAGTTACGGTAACCTCGCTATCCTCTGGACTATATTTGAGGGCGTTCTCCAGAATATTTTTGAACGCTTTCTGTAAAATAATAACGCTGGTTTTCAAGTTTCTGGGCTTGCCGGCTATTTGATACGTGATCTGTCGTTGGTTATGCAAAAACCGGGCGTCTTCAATCATTTGCGAAGCGAGCGCATTGAGGTCACAAAACTCCATGTCATTGTCTTTTTGTGCGCCGTCAACTTCGGAGCGGGAAAGAGTCAGAATTTCGTCAATCAATTTGTTGAGTGACCCGCATTCCCGGTCGAGCCTGTCGTACATTTCACTATTGATGCCGACCACTTCGGCTTCACATCGCGCCAGCTCGCCGGCAACCTGCAAGCGCGCAAGGGGCGCGCGCAACTCGTGGGAAACATCATGTAGCAATTGTTGTTTGGAACTCACCAGAGATTGAATGCGCTCGGCCATATAGTTAAACGACCGTGCGAGGCTGCCAAATTCGTCGCGACGCCGGGTTAACTTGCGGTCTAGCCTGGTGTCCAGCTCACCCGAACCCATGATATCGATGTGACTCTGCAAGCGTTTGATCGGGCGTATCACCACAAAAGACAGCAACAGGCTGAATACCGCAGACACCACCAGGGCAAACCAGAAACGATACTCCGTTGACGACGATACAATGGCTCCCAACAGAGAGTAGTCGGGCGGTGGAATATAAACTCGATAGCGTCTATCCCGCACAGACGTGTAAGTGATACTGCGACTTTCTGAAAAATTCAGCTGCCCGGGGTCGCCGTGGACCAGCCCACCGGTCTGTTCGTCAATGACCACGAAATTGACCACACCATAAGTATATGTCGGCATAACATCGCCACCAATAAACTGACCCCAGCGTTCATACTGGGCAGTAATCCCTGCCAACTGATCCTTGAAACTTTCCTGCCACTCAATATCCCGAGCTTTTTGCAGTGTTTCGTTAAACAGCAGTACCCAGCTACCAACCGCAATGACTGCGCTGGACAACCAGATAACGGCGAAGATTTTCCAAAACATGCTGCGCATTCAGGAAAAGTCGGAAGTCGGAAGTCGGAAGTCGGAAGCCAGGTCAAAGGCGTAAGACACTGCGCTGGCAGAACAGTCTAATCGATCCGCTTCGAGGCCGAGCGAAGCAATGGCATTGATCTTTATCTTCCGACTTCCGACTTCCGACTCCCGACAGCTCTTCATCTTCACCCCTCATTAACCAACTGGTAACCCACACCGCGCACCGTTTTGATCAGATCATGATCGCCCATGATATTGCGCAATTGCTGACGCACACGACTGACGTGCACATCAATACTGCGATCGTATGGTGTCAGTTCACGATGCAATACCTTGCGGGTAAGCTCTTCCTTGCTGACCACACTGCCGGCGCTATGCATCAACAATGCCAGCACCTCAAATTCGGTGCTGGTCAATTCCATATTCGCGCCATCGTGCAATACTGAACGGCTGCCCGGATCAAGTTCCAACCCATGCAATTTGACCGGAGCATGTCTTGTATCTCTGGTCCCGCCCTGACTGCGCCTCAATACGGCGTTTATGCGCGCCAACAGTTCACGCGGGTTGCAGGGTTTGCCAAGGTAATCATCGGCGCCCATTTCCAGGCCCAGAATTCTATCGACCTCGTCACCACGACCCGTCAGCATAATAACCGGCGTGGCTATCAAGGCCCGCATTTGCGGCAGCAGCTCCAGACCTGTCATACCGGGCATCTGGATATCCAGCACAATCAAGTCATAGGCCATGCCCTTGCTCAACTGGCGCAACGCAGAGTCTCCATCGTATACCGCATCGACGCTAAATCCACTGTTGGTCAAATACACAGACAACAGGCCCGTCAAGTCCTCGTCATCGTCAATCAGCAAAATTTTCTGTTTTGGCTCACTCATAACACTACCCCTCACCTCTACCCGTCCATATTACCCACAAATTATGCGTTCCTGAACCAATGAGGCATTTGCAATGCGATGGGCTGGCTTCAGAACAGGCTGGAACATCCTGATAACCATGCCGGGTGCGCAGTAGACGATGATAACTGTGGCCGGGCCGAATATCTTGATCCCAAGGGTGATCGCGTTCACCACCGCCCGAACAGAAAAGGGGAACGCGTTAATCGCGGACTTGATGGTCACTTTCACCAAAGGCTAAAACCAGCAGTTCTGCCACCGCTTCAAGCCCGGCACGGTCGTCTTCGCTAAAACGGCCACACACCGGGCTATCAATATCCAGTACCGCGACTACCTGGCCGTTGCATACAACAGGGACTACGATTTCGGAATTTGAGGCAGCGTCACAAGCAATGTGCCCGGGAAACTGGTGCACATCCGCAAGGAGCTGAGTCGAACGTTCAGCCACAGCCGTGCCGCAAACACCCTTACCCACGGCAATACGAGTACACGCGGGCTTGCCCTGAAACGGCCCCAACACCAACTGGTCGCCTTTCAACAAATAGAAACCCGCCCAGTTAATCTCTGGTAAATGCATCCATAACAGGGCTGCGGTATTGGCGAGGTTCGCTATCCAGTCGGACTCCCCGTCCAACAGTCCCTGGAGTTGCAAATGCATGTCACGATAAAAACCTGTCACTGTATTTGTTTCCTTGCAGTATCTGTCGGCCAATTGCGACGACCACTACTGACCTGGAATCTGCAACCCCTCATCAATCGCTACCGCTCGCAATGATTGCAGTGACCGAACCCAATACGCAAGACCCGGGTAAGAAGATGACAATTCCTGGCCGGCCCGTTCCGCAGCGGCACGATTGGCAAACAACCCGGTAGTCAATACGTACCACGTCTTGTTCCGGCTTTGTGTATGAGTGCGCACCAGCGGCTTGCCTTGTAACTGAAATCGAGCAATAAATTGCTTTACCTCTCGCTGAGTATCCAGTGCTGCAAGCTGAAGGGTATATCCCTTTTTATGTTCCAAAACCGGCCGGTTTGCTGTTGCTTCCGCACGTGCGGTAACCACAACCTGGTCCGGGTCCCGAACAGGTTCCGGTTCAGGCGCAACCGGTTGCTTCTGGCCCGTTGGCAAGCGATACGGTTCAGGCTCGGGAACCGGACGTTGCGACTTTTTTGCCGCTTTATCGAGATTGTTTATCGGACTTCTGTAAGGCTCGGCCCGCTTTGGCGGTCCTGGCAAACTGCCGTCGAGATTTGGCAGCTGTTGTCTCCAGTCTGATTGCTCTGCTTCAGCCAGCGCAGGCACTTTCTGTTCAGCGCTGCGAGGCTCTTGTGCGAGCGTCCCCGGCTCATCAAGTGTGGCGGGCATCGGTGGAATGTCAGCCTCATCAAGCTCTGTCATATCAACGGGCCGGCCATCCCTCAACAGACGCTGTGTGCAATCCCACTCAGGTGTATTGGCGCCACCGTCACATTGCCAGCCCCAATACAGGTCGCCTTTGGTACTACAGGCCACCAGCATCAGCAACCCCACCAGTATCAGTAATCGCATGGTATTGATCCGACCCTAAATACCCATTTTTGCCAATAAATCCATAATTTGCCTGATTGATGCGGCCAATTTGGGGTGTCGATTTTCGAAGCTCGCTGCATGCTCTTCCAGCTGTTGCTTCACACTTTCCTTGTGCGACTCATCTACATGCTCTTTGGTGGATATCGTAATAATATCTTCCATCAATGAGCCAAGCATATCTTTCACGTGGGCATCAGACCTGTTAGCGTCTTCCAGCTGTCTGTGCAACTCATCAAGTTGTTCTCGCAGATCGGGGTCAGGCATATATGGTTCTCCTTTTAAATAATCGGACTTTAAATATAAAGCAGGTTGCACCATTCAAGTCCGGCAGGCTACCACTCAGTATAACCGGCCTACCATGATTTGATGAGTGTAAATACTCCGATTAC
>JBNKFQ010000031.1:0-8624 GCA_050289385.1 Porticoccaceae bacterium
CGGCGGATGTTTGTCCCTGAGCTTCATCGGTGTACGAGGTTGCATGGGCCGGCCCGCTACTACAAATACGCGGTCTTCAGGAACAACCTGCAAATGCCTATTAATTACAAACCCATCTCGATTCCAATAGAGATATTCTCCATCGTAATTCTCAATGGGGGTGTTGTCCCGGTACACGAGCTGGCTGTCGCGATTTATGTAAACGGATTCTGATCGCACCACCACTTGCCGCCCGTCTAAGGCCACGGTTTCGTGCATGATCTTGTCTCCGGCGTATGTCACCAACTGCCAAGGTCCTTCACCGTAATCCGTAGGGAGCATTGGGTATCGACTGACGTGAACTGATTTTTCACCGCATCCCGTCACCAATGCAACGATCCAAACTACGGTCAGACCGACACGTATACCCATAACATTCCTCATTACCGCAACTTGCAAATGTTGCTACACGGGCAATAGTTCCCGTTTTACAGCACTTTGTAGAGTGTACTCCCACGGGATTCGCAATTCCGTGCGCAACACTCTCGCATGCCCACGATCAGTTTGAATTTGAATCGGTGATTTGTTGGGTGTCCAGTCGTCATTTTTTATACGTGGCCGCCGTGTGCAGTAGTACCAACAGCCCCGTTTGTCCTGACAAATGTATTTTGCGGTTTTCGGCAACGCAATCACTTTGCCATCAATTACCACATAGACGTCCGCTGCATTCACAGCGCTACTTTTTACATCAAACGCGATTCCCATTTTTCCATCCTTATGCAAATGTTAAACGACGTACGGTACTCACAAGCGACTGAATACACATTTTTTTTACAACTTGCAAAGTTTTCTTGCAAATTTTTTGAATTTATTTTCCAACGAGCCATTGAGTTGCGCAACGAACCGCCAACATGCCGTTGAGTCGCATCACAATCGAATGTTTGGACTTCCTGATCAAAAACCTCAAAATGCAACTCAATGGCGCATTTGCTAAAAACCTAAGCGATGTAACCGTTAAACGCTTTGGTTCACAAAATATCTTTAGGGCCGTCAGCTAATCACATTGTGATGAATTTCAACAAAAGTAAACGCTGTTTATGATATCTACCGCAATATCAATGACAGTGGCGCGATGATCGATGGTAGTGTTCCGGCTCTATTCTCTTCAAAATTGATAGCCATTGCGCACCTGGCACGGCAGAAATAATGATCGACGCGGCTAGGCGGTCTCGCCCTTCGGACGTTTTTGCTGTGTTTAATAACTCGCGAAGCTTCTCATCGTTGGCGCTTCCATGAAGTCGCACATTCGTTAAAAAGGTTCCAACTATCCAACCATTGATTTTTTTGTTGAGAAAACTCTGAAACTCCTTGCTGCCGATGATTCGATCCAGCGTGTCCGGAGTAACACCTCGCACGGAGAAAGATTGTTCATCACACACGCTGTCCACCTCGGCAGACATTTTGCTGATATTCACCCAGCGTTCTGACATAAAGTTTATCCCTTGCTAATTTAGGCTCAAAAACCGTTATTCAGGCTTTCCATAACAAACATCACACGGTTGGGATGTGGCTACTTTCCCCGTGATTCGAAGATGGCTGTCGATCACGGAAGGCATCCGCGCGCTGGCCGAGCTGATCGTCGGTAAGTTCCGATAAAGAAACTCCATTTTTCATGGATAACATCAACTGCAAATTTTCTTGGATTATCATCTTGAGGGAATTGATATCTCCCGTTGTCGATAACTGCATTGCGTTCCTTAGATCTGTAAGCTTCACCATGTCCCACGTTATATTGTATCCGGCTGTTCGCGCCAAATTATGTCCATACAACATGGCCACTACCGCATTGTAGTTTTTGAAGGGTTTCAATGCATTGAGCATGGCCACGATGTCAGCAACATTACCCGCTATTTCGGTCTTGTCTGTGGTGCTCATAATTTTCAGAGCAGCTGTGCGAGAGGCTTTGTTTAATACATCGACCTGCTGCCCAGAAATTCTCCAATCATCCGGTTGGTCTGTCGTAGGGCCAACTCCTCTGGTGAGTTGTTGGTATAGTTGTTTCAAATGATCCGAGTCAAACGTACTTTGCTGGTTTTCCTTTAACGCCCGACTCAGGTTTATCAAAACCATACAATGAGGAGGTGCACTTGTCTTCATGCCCGCAATCTCCCACCAGAAAGAAATTCCAACATTTGGTCGTCAGACCATTTGAGTTGATACATGATATCCAGCAGTTTTTTTTCCTGTTCCGACAGCGCAATACCCGCCACATCAAAAATACGTTTGGCAATCTGTCGGCAATCTCGGTTGTCAGTTGTGGGTCCGAGGGCTTCACTTTTATGATGAATTTGACGAGCCAAAGCCAATGAGCCGGCGTCAATAGAACATAAATCTCGCAGTAGTTGATTCACGGACTCGTTATCCATTTCACTTTCTCCTTTTTGAGTGTTGCCAGTAGTTTACAAGCTTTGACTGAAAAACTTAGATCAGATCTTCGTTTTTCGGTAAATTTGCTGGTTACGTGATGCTATGCCGCATCCTTGTCGCAGATTATTTTTAGCCTCAGAATCCGTTGACTCTGCTTTCCGTCAATTGAAAACAAAGTCCAGAGTTCTTACCAAATTGGCTAAAAACAGTTATTTCACAAACTCACAAGTCACAGCAACTCGAAAACGTGGCTCTTTTAACTGTAAGAGGAGTCTATTAAATTCAGACAGAAAGAGAAATTGTAAAATTACTTTCCCATTGAATTAGCCATTTGAACTACCGTTTGCTGCAAATATACGGCAAATTGCCACGAGTCATTGAGAATGGGGAGGTAAGGATGATGTGTTTGCTTATTTCGATCGCCGCGTCAAAAACGACTACCCTGAGCTGCTGAACAATCTGATTCGAGTGGTCAACCGCATTGGTCATAGTTATTCGATTGAGGTTCTACGTGCGAAGATCCTGTTTACCAAGAGATTACAGACAGGTAATCCAGTTACCGATTCATCCGATGAACCCGTGTTACATGGCGAAAGTGGACCATCAAAGCTTGGGATGACTTGCGCCAGTTGCACATCTCAATCGATAGCACTAATAAGGTGACAACACAAATGAAGAATAATAAAGGCTTGAATCTCAACGAATGTGAGCAATGGAAGTGCAAACAAACACTGGAAAACAGTGAGATTCAGGCCTTGGCACATCATATGCGAGCCTTGGATGAGAGTAGAGATATTACTCAGATTAGCCACAAAAAAAAGTAAAGTAATTACATCGAAAATATCCTTGAAAAAAGCAACTTATTTGTTTGTAACTGTTATTGCCAAATAATATCAGACGCCTTATTTTCCCAATTATTGGATACGGTCTGATATTTAGGTACATTAGCCTCGGAAAATCAAAACGAGTTGACGCTTTATGCGTCGCCCCCACAAATACACCAATAGAGATTAAATAACTATGCACAATAACACTGTAAACCCCTCCCAATGGGGAGATGGCGACAATACAACAAAATTAGTCAACATTAGTGACGAAGTATGGGCAGAGGTAGCTGAATCAGGCTTTTCAGATCCCCATGTGAGATTACATACTCACAATAAGATAAAAAGTAAAAACGATAAATTTAAAACAACCTACCAGAAAAACATAGTAAGAAGGTATACTTTCAATACCGGATTTATGTCAAAAAAAGGCGTTCTTGTTGAAGTATCATTATCTTTTGATTTTGATGTCACTTTTTCAAGAGAAAGTAAATCTCTTGAAAAATCTATCATTTTTAGAACCGCTACTATACCCAACCCCTTTGGGGAAAATAAAGACAGAACTGAGCTTCTAAATAAGCTTTATCGTCAATGTATAGATATTATACTGGCGCGCGAGACATTGAACAAACATCATGATTCGATGCGTTATGATAAATCTGCCTTATTTAAGCTCAATGATATCTCGCTACCTGATTCTGCAGTACAACAAATAAAAAATTATGCCGCTGATTTTGCTGCACACGTGGGAGCTGACGATGAACTAGCGAAGCAAATTAAATTAAGCTGCAGCGATGTTGAATGCAGCAATGATGTGAATTTCTTCCCAGACGAAAAAGCATTTTCGTTGGCTGTGTCTAAGTTATTTTTTGAAGAAAAATTATCAAAATTAATAGCATTAAAGACTATTGAAAAATCAAAAACGTTCAAAAAGGTGTTAACATTGGACATTTTGGATCTGGCTGAAAAATCGGCGCAGAACGCCCTCCGAATGCCCGAGCGATTCCCGAGTGATGTTGCTTACGATTATTATCTATATGATCTAATGAAGGAAATTGAAGAGAGTATTTGCCAGAAACCGATGCAGCCTTTCGTATCGGATATTATGGTTCGACATCATCATACGCAAAAACACCTGCTTATGAAATAAACAATGAACCACCCTAGTACAGGGCGCAAGCGGCGCCCTGTACTACATCTACTATCGGTCAGTAGATTACCCAGATACCCGGCATCTGATTGATATTTCCCTACAAGGCTGTGACCGCAGATGGTAAATGTGGCCGCTCATTATTCACAGGTTCATGCTCACTACCGCGGTGTTTCCACGCCGCAATATCTGTCGGCTCCAATGAATTCAGGCGATGATTTTCAACCACATCCGGCGCCGACGAATCGACGGCAACGAAGGGATCAGGAACTCGCAATCGTGCGGTGCCTTTTTTCAGCAACGCCACCACATCCGACTCCGTCCACTTAACGCGTGGCGCCACGCTCCGAATTAAATCTTTTATGGCACTTACAACGGTTTGTACCCAGGTATTTTTAGGATCTTCCTGAGAGATCTCCGCCGCCCACTCCGCAGCCACCCTCCTCCGTACATCGGTTGCTGACATGTTTTTAAATTCCGATCGGTGGTCGTTACTTATCGCCTTGATCCGGTCCGCCGGCATATCCCGGTAAAGCTGATCAAGGACGATGTGAAGCCGGGGTCCGGTCGCGGCGCACAAGGCCTGGTGCCCAACCTCGTGTAAATAGGTTACGATTGCCTCTTTGGGGGTGCACAGTTGGCCAGCAATCAAGTAGCACCGGCCTGTCAACCCATCCATCAGACCCGCCGTGTCATTGAATCCCCGCGCCTTGATGAGATCGTTGCGCAAGCGCCAGGGTAGATCCTCGGGCCGCGCTACCACCGTTGCCGGTATACCCAAACGTTCAACCACGCCCTGAATGTCCCGGCTTACCTCAGGTGCCGAACGCCCCGCCCCCATCGGAACGAGGCGGCGGAACAGCGGTTGACCCCGCGAAATACTTTCTCGCAGCGCGTCATTGATCTCCACACATTGAGCCGTCATGGCATCTTGCCCGCTGCCGATACACACCTGCGTTAACGCGCAATCGAAAGGTTCCACGTAACGTCGCAATTGATCCGGTAACGTCGTGTCGTAAAGATCGATGATTTCCTGGCCGCCAATTTTGCAGTCCAGATTTTTCAGGGTCGGTATGGTACCGCGCGTGGCGTCCGCGGGTGTAATCTCCACAATTCCCTGCTCGGCTTCCTTTTCAGTATCATAGGTAAGCAGGGTACCGCCAAAACCGTACGATAGATCGCCATTGGGATCATAGATGACGTACTTTCCTTCGTCGTCGTCGTACTCAGCTGAGTGCCCCTCCCGGTGCTGTTGAAATTCCTCCACCTGGGCCCACAGCCGCTGCGCCAGTTCCGGCCCCAGCGTTTCGATCAATCCTTCTCTGCCCGCACAACATTTCTGCAGCACGATATCACGACTCGGACCCCATATCGTCAGTTCTTCTCCGTCGGGATCGTACTGAACTTCGGCGACATGGATGCTCTCCTCTAGGGCATCGGCGACCCGTTGCCCGGGTGCCCAAGCAAGTTTGTCACAACCCTTCTGCACCGCCACGTGCAGCATTTGTTTCATGGCCAACAGCGGCCATGTGGTCTTGAAAGGCGCGTCATCCACCTGTTTTATTGCCAATGTCGCCTGGCGCTGTAAGGCAACGACGCGGGGATCGTCCTCGGCAATTCTCTCAGCCAGCTTTGCAATCAATTCCTCCCTGGAACCACGTTCGCCAATGTCTGAATCTTTGTAGATCGCAACATCCTGTTCGGTTTCAAAACGACTGCCCGGATTCAACCTCCGTTTTTCAATTCGCGCGATCTGCGGAGGTATTTTCCCGTCGGAGATTTCCTGTTCGGCCTCTAAGCGCACAGCCTTTTTCATGGCAAACAGGGCACTGAAACGGTCGTCGGGATCGCTGTCCCGATACCCGGAGAGCTGCCCCAATGTATGCCAATACGAATCCACGCCGTGAACAAACAGAGTTTTGTCACCATTGCTCTCACGTACATCAAATTGCATATCGGCAAGCACATTGGGTTCCACCCACCGCCGCAGGCTGGATGATTCGTCGGGGAATTCGCTGCGCCTGCCCGGATGATTTGCTTTGATATCCGCGAAAGACGCTTGTATCCGATCGATCACCTGGCCATATGAATTGGCGCCGTCGTGCGAACCAACGGATTTCGGATCGGGCCAGCTCGCCTCCCACGTCCGGATGGATGACAGCCAGCCCACATCCGGTACCGGCTTGTGAAGTTCCGGCAACGTCAGCAACATTTCGCCATAGTCCCGACCACCGTTCACCACCGCATGCGACTCGAATCGTATTTGCCGATTGTCGTGTTCTTTTAAAACCGCGTCCTGTATCTCGGCGATCGTTTCACTTGCCCGGGGATCTCCCGCTTCCATCAGCGCATCGGCAAGTCGCTTTTCCGTCTGCATGCCGATTAAATGATTGGTAGCGGTTGCCCAGCTTCGTATCGTCTCCAACACGGTATCGTCCAGGGCATTCACTCGTTGGAACACCTCTTTCAAACGTCGGCTCACTTCGTTGATATATATCGACTGTTTTTCACCGGGCGGTATGTCTTTTTCGACCGGGACCACTTGCAAATGATTGAGCATGAGATAGTTCAACACATCGCTGCGCTGCAGGGGTGTGTCTTTAAATTCTGATGAATTGGCAAGATTGTCCAACCACGCCGGCAGACCATACCAATTCAACTCTTCAGAGTTCAGCCGGCCCTCACGCTGCAGATCCCGCACGATATCCAAATAGACCTGTGCAGAGTCGCGCACCGGTAATTCGGTCTCCAAGATTTTTTCCAGCGGCGAATAAAACGCCGCTCGCCGCCGCTGGAATTGCGTGGTGATCGATACCTGATTGTCATCAAAGACGATATACCCGGTCTGGCCGACGGATACCGACCGCCGGTCGCTATCCCGATAGCGGATGCCGGGAATATCAAGACTGTGCAGGTAACGCGAAGCGATCTCGGCCGGGGTACAGCGATTGAGGTCGTACCCTATGTCAGCGATTTCCGCAATCCGGCGGTGGGCGGGGTGCTCTTTGGAAATTGAGTTGTCTCTGATTCCTTCTTGCAACTCTTGATACAGTTCGTACCCCGAGCGACCATCCGTGTCCCATCCAGCAGCCTGCAACTGGTCGCGAACATACGAAGATTGATCTCGCAGTGGAGTGTTCCAGTCCAGGTACTGATTGTCCGCCGGCGCCAGGGCCACTTGATAGACCCGGCCGTTTTGCAAGTGGACAGGCTGATCTTTCCAGTCTTCCAAACGCGTCAACACGCTGTCATAAAAGGCTGTGGATTCCGCGGCGCGCTTACTCAATGCTTGCACGTTACGGCCCAGGCGAACAGATCGATTACGATCATTCTGAAATCGCGTTTTCGCATCTTCATAGCCGTAAATTTCCAGGTTCACCGCGGCCAGGTAATCCACATGCCTCTGATTTTTCTCCCGTATATCCTGCACGGTGGCCTTGGGGATCAAACGATCACCCACCCACACGCCCGATGGATTCTCCCCCAGATTGCGGTAGTGTTTTGCCACCTGAACGCTGCTGGAAAACGACAATCCCCAGACTTTGGGCTGCGGTTGACGGGTTCCAACGTGATCCGTTGAAAACTGTTTAACTTCCCGGTTTGATCCGTGATATGCAGTAATTGGCTGGGTCATGGCGGTGTTCCTGTTGCTGATCGCTTGGATACACCGATTTAAATCCGAATAACGGCTTATATCCACAAACGGAGATCAAATTCCGGAGTGTGCCGCTTAGGTGTGGCATTGGCGCTTGATCGGTAAAGATTAGATGTTGCGTTGACCGATTGAAATCACTACCAGTTCGACGACCGCGACAAGCCGTATGGTGGCACCGGGCTCGTCGTGCGGTTGAAGCAGAACGCCGGTGACAAACCCACGGTGAGCGTGCTGTTCGACACCCTACACCAACTGGACGAGCTGCTGCCCGACGGCCTGGAGGTGGTCGATTAATAAGTTCGAACCAATCAAGCTAGACACAACTCTTTGCGCCATTATGCGGCGCGATAGCCAACTGTCCTTTAACAAGGATTGGGGAGACGCACTGACTTGCTGCATCGATTACCGAAACAAGGTGTTTCCTCCAAAATTGCCGTTTGCGCTCTGCCATATACATTGAGCAAAACGACTCGGAGAAGAATTATGGAACTGATCATCAACCTCATCAACTACTATAGCCACGACCCCATGCGCCTGCTGGGGCTAATAATTTGGATAGTGGCTTGGCATGGGTCGTATTTGTTGGCGA
>JBNKFQ010000032.1:0-8604 GCA_050289385.1 Porticoccaceae bacterium
TACTCCGATTACGACAAAGCCGACGCCGGCTATCGTGCCCAACAGTTTGGGGTTCAACAGATGAGCCAGGGCCCCGCCGGCCAATACACCCAATGCAGATGCACAGATTAACGCCAGCGAGGCGCCAGCGAAAACGAGCCACTTGTTGACTTGCTGATCTGCCGCAAACAGCATGGTGGCAATTTGTGTTTTGTCGCCCAGCTCTGCCACAAACACAACCGCAAACACGGTTAACAGTATTTTCCAGTCCATAATAAACTCACGTGCTGTATAGCAGTTTTCAACAAACCGCTATTTCTGCCAATAAAAAAATGCCGGCATCTGCCGGCATTTGATCTCAAGTGTATAACGCACTGCGCCGGAACAAGTGGTCTGCCCCAAACAGCAGTCCGCTGAAGAGCAATGTAGAAATCAATGTATTGTGGAAAAACGGAATGGCGGCGACGTAGCAAGATATCAAGCCAGCCAGTGAGGCCTCGTAAGTGCCGGTTACCAACCAGACCCCCAGATTTGTCAGCACATAAAACAAAACAGAACCAGCCACTGCACCAATAATAATTCTGGCACGGCTACTGCGCTTGTGCAGCATAAAACCGAGTGCCGTCATCAGCGCCACCCCCAGATAGACAAACAGCATGGTGCCATGAAAACCGATCAACAGATCACTCAGCAACAACGCCACTAGCGGCATAACCAGCGCCAGCTTGCGATCGGCAACCGTTGCCCCTGCGAACAGCGCCATAGCGGCAACGGGTGTAAAATTGGGTGGATGAGGGATTAACCGGCTCAATGCCGCCACGCCGATCATACCTGCGATAAACCAAACGCTTTTGTTATTCACTACTGCTCTCCGGACTTATTCAGAATATATAACCAAGCTCCAGTGTAAAACGACGCTCCGGCGATGGGAAGAACGCCTTGCGTGCAAGAAAGTCACTGTAACTCACAAATTCGTTGTACTGTTTTCCGGTAAGGTTGTCTACCCTCACTGCAGCCTGCCAATTTTTCCAGTGATAAACAGCGGCAACATTAAACAGTGTATGGCCTCCTTCTTTGCCAGCCGTGTTGGCAAATTCCACATACCGCTCACCGTTATATCGCGCTTCTGCCTGCAGGCTCAAGTCTGCCAGAGGTTGCCAACCAACCAGCAACGTCGCCGTCTGACGTGGAGCCTGGGGTACTTTATTGCCCTGATGGCGCCCCGCATCAAATTCCGAATCCATATACTGGTACTGCGCTTGCACCTCAACACCTGTGAGGGGCTGCCATTCACCTGCGACATGTAAACCTCTGCGACGGGTATCATCGAAATTGGTATTTTCCCCAAAAAATCCTTCCAGCGGATCAAAACCGATTTCATTTTCCAAATCCAGCTCGAATACACTCATATCCATATGCCACAGTTTTTGCTGCAACCGCGCTCCCAATTCCCACGATACACCTTGCTGGGTATCCAGAATTCTGGTGCCAGAAAAAACACTCACCTGTTCGTCCGGCAAGGCAAAGCGGAAATTTTCATCACGATTCAGATAGAGTTTCCAATCATCTGTCACCTGCCAAACCACACCAATTTGCAAGGCATTTTCGCTGTCAGAAATAGTCGTATCTACGGGCGTGCTGAATACATTCGAGCTGGTCGCTACCACATCACTGTCCATTTTCTGGTGTCTTCCAGCAACTGTCAGTTGTACTGCAGCCGCCAACGGCACCGCGATTTGCGCGTACACACTTTGCGTGCGGCGCTCAAAACGACTGTTATCCACTCCAAATGCATCAGAAGAAATAACGGACGCAAAATCAATCTTTTCGATGTCTATGCCAACCACAATATCAGCAGCTCCGGCCGAACCCCGAATTCGGGGACTGAAGGTGCGCACACGTCGATCAATCAGCACATTGGAATTGCCGAACGTCACAGAAAATCCAGGGTTATCTGACTCGAAGTCCCGCTCTGTTAACTCCGCCATTAATGACCATTCGTCACTCAGATTTTGTTCAATGCCCAGGCGCCGCACATTGGTATCGGTGCGAATATCGAGATAGCCGGATGCCTGTTTGCGATTGATGTCAACCTCGGCGGCGCTGAGGGAAGCAGGCAACAAATGATCATTCAGGATTTTCTGCATTTCCGCAATTATCCTGCCACCACGATAATTCCAACCGAGGTTCAACAAATAATTATCATAAGAAAGTCGAGTATTATCCCGATAACCGTCACTCTGGCGTTTTTCAAAGCTGAATCGATAATCCATACCGCCATCAAAACGGTCACTGATAGAACCGCGATAGTTACTCAGGCCGTAGCTGCCACCCTTTGCATGCAAGCTGGCGCGAAACACATCAGGTTTGCGAGTAATCACGTTAATGACACCGCCAACCGCGTTATCACCATATAAGGCGCCCGCACTACCCGGCAAAATTTCGACACGCTCAATATCGCCTGTGGCGATTGATAGCAGATCCGGGCTGGACAGATCCGCATTATTCAGGCGCCGGCCATCGACCAGTATCAATACATTTGTGTTGCCGTTGACGCCACGCAACCCGACGGTAGCCGTCACGCCATTACCGACACTGTCGCTAATATCCAGCGCGGCGGTCTGACGCAATAACTGGTCGAGGCTGGTGGCAGCGCTGCGTTCAATGCGGTTCCGGTCAATGACGATGACCGTGCGCGGCAATCGGGTAACGGACGCATCAAAGCGATGTGCAATCACAACCGTTTCTTCGGTAGTGGTTTCAGCGATTGCAGGTAATATTGAGGGCAATATTGCTGCACCAAAAAGTGCAGGCAGGATTTTCAGGCTCATCTTCTGTCTCCCAAAATTATGGACAGAAGCTATCTGCTGGCATGGCCAATAAAATCAGCCAACCGTAACGATATAGCTTCCACGTAACAAATACGCGTCGTCATTACGGCTCAGCTATTCCAGCCCCAACAGTCGGCTCTGGAAATTCGCTCTGGAGAGTCGCCCCGATCACTTCACCCGGAAATCGGAAAACAACGCTCGCTATGGCAGGTCTCCTGGCTCTCGAGTCTTCAATGTTATTCACCTTCCCGGCCTGTCCTTACACAAAACCAGTGGCTATTGAACACATCTCGTCGAATACAGTTGCGGGGACAGCTTCAGTTAAAGTGCAGCGGTACTTTGGTACTGGTACTTTGGTACTGGTACTTTGGCATTGGTACTTTGGCACTTTTTGAATTCCCTGTTCGTTCCAATATGGAAACCATAGCGGTGGGGATTTTAAGGGGACTGTGTCACAGGAGCAACGGGTTCGGGTCTGTTGACACCGTTTAACTGAATTCCAGAGCTTCCACCAGGGTTTTGGCGCCAATTACCTGCATGCCGTCGATCGGTTTTTTGGGAGCGTTTGCCGCCGGCACAATGGCGCGCTTAAACCCGTGTTTTGCCGCCTCTCTCAAGCGCTCTGCGCCACTTGGCACTGGCCTCAGTTCACCCGATAATCCAATTTCGCCAAACGCAATCAGATCGCGGGGCAGGGAACGGTCGCGAAAGCTCGACACGACACTGAGCAACAACGGCAAGTCGGCGCTGGTTTCGACAACCTTTACACCGCCGACGATATTTACAAAAACATCCTGGTCGGCAGCCATAATGCCGCCGTGACGGTGTAACACCGCCAACAACATGGCGAGCCTGTTGTGATCAAGGCCTACAACCACCCGGCGTGGATTATTAAAAGGGCTCTGATCTACCAGGGCCTGCAACTCCACCAGAAGGGGTCGCGTGCCTTCCCACACCACCGTCACCAGGCTGCCAGAGGCGATTTCATCTGCGCGGCTTAAAAATATGGCTGACGGATTATTGACCTCTTTAAGGCCCTGTTCGGTCATGGCAAACACACCGAGTTCATTGACCGCGCCAAACCGGTTCTTGATGCCACGCAACGTGCGAAAACGGCTGTCGGCGGAACCCTCCAGCATCAAAGAGCAGTCAATCATATGCTCCAGTACCTTGGGACCGGCCAGGCTGCCGTCTTTGGTAACGTGGCCGACAAGCAGTAAAACCGAGCCGCTCTGTTTTGCAAAACGCACCAGTTGCGCGGCACTCTCGCGAACCTGGGAAACGCTGCCCGGCGCCGACTGAATATCGGCCAGGTGCATCACCTGAATCGAGTCGATAACCAGTACTTTGGGCTGCTGACGCGAGGCGGTATGACAAATGGACTCTACCGAGGTCTCAGCCATAATTTTGAGTTTGTCGGTGGGCAGTCCCAAACGCTGTGCCCGCATGGCAACCTGCTGTGGCGATTCCTCACCGGTGACATAAAGCGATTCGATACGTTGTGCCAGGTTGCACAGTGTTTGCAACAACAGTGTGCTTTTGCCGGCCCCCGGCTCACCGCCGATCAAAACACAGGATCCGGGCACCAGACCGCCGCCCAGCACGAGATCGAATTCCCGGGCACCACTGACAATACGCGGCAAGGCTTCGAGATCGATTTCTGACAACAGTTTGACTTCGCCATTTGCCGCATTGGCAAATCCGCCATTTCCGGTTGTTCGGGGCAAGGCGCCAAGGCGAACTTCTGACAAGGTGTTCCAGGCATTGCACTCTGTACACTGACCCTGCCATTTGCCGAAGTCGGCGCCACAGTCAGTGCAAACAAATGCGGTGTTTTTTTTTCTGGTCAATGTTGTTCTCTGTTGCTGGCAAGTATCAGGCGCAACCCGGCCTCTAATCCCACTCTAATCGAAACCGCACAAATCCTCGAGTATCAAAACGGTTGGCAGGCGTAAATTCGCTGTAGGAATTGCCCAAGTTTTGACCGATTAGCTCCACCGTGATATTTTGCTTGCCCAGACTATATTGCTTTGCCAGACGCAGATCCACACGACCGTATGACTCCGTGTCACCTCCCCATACATACCAGGCCATATCATCCAGGTAGTAATATCCGATACTGCCCTGCCAGCCACGGCCAAAATCTTGCATAAACAGCAAACTTGCGGTGTGGCGAGGAGTACCACTATTGGCGTAAAAGTTGCGAATTGCCATCGGTGGCAAACTCTGATCGACATTGGCAAGTGCGTACGACAACCGCAATCGGGTTGAAGAGGTTACTTTCAGATCAGCACTGCCCTCAAATCCGACAATATCTGTTTCACCACCATTCATTCGCAATACCGTACCCAAACTGAATAGCGATAACAGCTCCGGTGCAAACGGGTCTACTTGCTCCTGAATTTCATTGCAAACCTTCTCGGCAAAAAACTTTACTTCAGTTTGCAAGGCCTTGTCTCTCCAGTTTCCTACATACCCCAGTTCGAGGGTGTGAATACGCTCTGATTCGAGAGTTTCGGGCACTTCGAGCGCACGTTCAATTAATATGCCGGAGGCGGTTTTTAACGCCAGCTCGTGATAAGCCTCACCGACAAACGGGTGACGCCACCCTCGTGCCAGGCTGGCACGCAGGGAATGATCATCATTCAGACTGTAGTTGGCGCCTACGCGAAATGACAAATTACCACTCGCCAGATCACCGTACTCAAACATTGCACCGAAATTGTAGAGGAACTTTCCTGCACGGTATTCCCAATTTCCGTACAAGCGACCGCTGCGGTCGTAAATGTAGTCATCCCGACTCAATGCCAGGTGACTTTTGATACGATTTTGCCGACCACCAACGCCCCACACCAGTCGCGACTTGTGGCTGAGTGCCAGGGTTTGCTGGAACTCCAGATCAACTCGATCGGCGTGATAATCATAAGGGCTGGAAAGGACGGGTTCGCCAGCGAAGTCTGACGGAAACGGAGCCAGCACTTCAGCTAATTGGTCCGGCTGATACTGCAGGGACAATATATTCTCAACTGTGCCAACAATATTGTAATCGTCCTGTCGTGTGCGGTTGTATCCAAACTGCAGGTACCATTCATTTGCAGCAGACGTCAATGAGGTTAGCCGTAAAACGCTGTATTGTTCCCTCACATGTTTGTCGCCCACGGGATCAATGGGTGGTAAACGCCCGCCTCGCCCGGAAGGGCCGCTCCCCTGGCCAACCTGAAAGTCCAGCAGTTGCGTTTCGGACATCTGATAACGAGCCTGCCAGCGCAAATTGGTAACAGCGACCTCGCTGTTACCATTGGCAAAACCATCACTTTCCAGATAATTAATAGCGGTGGTATACGCAAGTCGCTCACCGGTATAACGGTAGCGCAAGCCCGCCAGTCGGGTTCCGGCACTGCCAGCGGTAGCGAGTATTTCCAGCCCCGGAGAAGTAAGAGTATCGCGTGTCACTATGTTGATGGCGCCGGCAAAGGCATTGGACCCGTAGGCTGCACCTGCAGGTCCGCGCACCACTTCAATACGCTCGATATCTTCCACTGTAATGCCGATCCGGTCCCAGTCCGTCAGACCGAACTGGGATGTGTAAGCGACACGGCCATCGATCAATACCTGCATGCGACGCGAAAGGCCGTCCGTCTGGCCATGGTAGGTAACTGCCGTATGGTGATCTCGCCAGGAAAGCCCTACCTGAAAACCTGGCACCAACCGAAACAAGTCGCCAATTTCGACAAAACCCGAGGCTGCAATAGTTTCCCTGTCCAGTACGGTCATTGCTACCGGCGTATCCGTTATCGGCTGTGGCAAGCGGGTCGCAGAGGCCACCAGCGGCAACTCCTGCAAGTAATCTGCTTCAGTGAGCTCATCGCCTGCTTCGGTGGCTTGCAAATTGACCTGCCAAAGCGCGCTGAACCCCGCAATGAACAACATGCTTGCTCGCTTCAAAAATCCATGATTTTCTACCCGATTCAGCTGTATACCGTGCATAGGTAAAATCTTTCCGACCTTGTTTGTGTGAAACACGGCAGCCCAGGCAATGTCCGTGCGCCCCTGTAATAGCGGCTGAGTTTAACTGTTATAAGAGTGATAAACCAAATGTATTGATAATCGTGACCAGATACCCTGTTACGTCGGCTCACCTGACGAAATTCAACGCCGTTTCTGATAAAGTTGCCACATGTCACTGATCCCTGAAAAGCCTTTGCTGGTGTCCCCGTCTCTGGCGGCTACCATCGGCCTCGAAGAAGCCGTGTTATTACAGGCTCTGGGTGAACTTATGGCTCATTATCAGGCTGAGACCCGTAACGGATTCGACTGGCTGGAAGTCGATGCTGACAAGCTGGAACAACTGCTGCCGTTCTGGAGTGATCACGACATTCAGCGCATCGCAAACAATCTGCGCGACAAAGGTGTACTGCTGATTGGCTCTGCACCATATGGATCCAGCCGCATATTACGCTTTGCTTTTAACCAGCGTTCTCAAGCTGCGACAACTACCACCAAAGCCGTCGAACTGGCTGCACCCGCCAGTAACCTTATTGGTCACACATGGCAGCCCGACCAAGAGTTGCTGCGGCAACTGGCGCAATACAATATTCCCGGGCATTTTGCTGAAAACCAGGTACCTGAATTTGTTACCTACTGGAGCGAAAGGCGCGAGCCCAGTCATAGCTGGGGGTCCAAATTCATCAAGCACTGTCTGCGCCAGTGGCGCGAACAACAAAGTGAAGCCAACCGACGCGACCGAGAAACTCTCATGACGAGTGATTGGCGACCTTCTCCTGACGCGGTTGATATCCTGGTCGGCCAGGCAGAAATCAACGCCAACTTTATCGACGATGCAATTCCTGAATTTATTCTTTACTGGTGCGAGCGCGGCGAGCGTTCGAGTACATGGAATTCGCGTTTTATTGCCCACGTTAAACGGCAGTGGGCCCGCTATACTTCCGCCCTGGAAACTGACACCGAACCACGCCCCTTGCCCGCCAACTGGAAGCCTCAGGAGGCTGTTTACGATGTGCTGGCATTAGCCAACATTGATCGCCAGTTTGCCGAACAACAAGTACCCGAATTTATTTTGTTCTGGCGCGACACCGGTCGCGCCGAAAGCTCGTGGAATACCCGCTTTTTGCAATACGTAAAGCGCCAGTGGGCATACCATTCCCCTAACGCCACCAACAGCACAACGAGCAACAGTCATGCAAAAGGGCAAAGACCTTATTCAACAGACAGTACAAGGACTCGAGAACTCACCGACGACCTCACAGACCGAAGCTGGGCAACCTGACTGCATCGACGAATCTCATATTGACACCATTAACCAGGTGTTCGCGCTGTTTCGTCTCAATTACCACAATCAGTATTACAGCGCGTACCCTGGCACCGACGAGCTGAATCAAAACAAGCGACTGTGGCTCGACAGTTTGGCGCGTTTTTCGTCAGAGCAGATTCTGCGCGCTGCCCGGCAAGCCATTGAAGAATGCGAATATTTGCCCAACCTGCATCGCATGATCGAACTGTGCCGCGAACAGGGACCGGGCCGCGGTTTACCAAGTGCGCGCGACGCTTACCTGGAAGCCTGCAACGCACCGTCACCGAAAGCGGCGCATTCATGGTCTCACCCAGCGGTCTATCACGCCGGGTTGCAAAGCGGCTGGTATTTGCTGGCAAACGAAGTGGAAAAAATTGCTTTCGCTGTTTTTGAAAAAAAATATCGCGGCGTCTGTGACCGGGTGTTGGCCGGAGAAGAGTTTATTGTTGAAGCGCCAATACTGCTGGAAGAAAAAGAGGCTCA
>JBNKFQ010000033.1:0-5883 GCA_050289385.1 Porticoccaceae bacterium
GCTGGTTGATTGGCGGCCAGACCTTTTGCCGATAACGTCAAGTGGCCGCTCAGTTGTTGTACATCGTCGGGTGTGCCGCGAGCAGTCGCATAGGCGTGTATTGAGCCGCACACCTGAGACTGGCGCAACTGGGTGTGCAAATAGTCCAGCTTGCCTGCGCCCAACTCGGTAAGACAGGTTGCATAAACGGGTAGCAAGTCCAGTTGCGCATCATTCAGCGCTGGCAACGCCAATACCACCTGCTGGTAAACCAGCCCATTGGTGCCGGCGGCATAACCGGTTACGGGGTGTAGCGCGTCGACTTTCCGGCTGGGTGCGACATAGGCCATTTGCGGAGGAATATCTTCGCGTCCCACTTTGGGCAGAACGGATTCGTCGTCCTTTTGTTGCTGGCGGTCGGCCAGCGCTTTTGCCCGATCGATAACTTTTTGCTTGTCGGTGTCGCTGAGGCCCTGTTTGATCAGCGCCAGTCGGTCTGCTTCGGCAGCGTCCTTGTACTCTGCTAGTTCACAATCGGGGCGCATGGTCAGGCGCACACGGTGGCGATTATTCAATAGCAAGTCACGGGCCAGCGTTTTTATAAACTCGGGATCTTTGATCGCTTCACGCAGCTTATCCAGCACCGGGTCCAGGTTGAGCAGGGCAATGGCGTCACCGCGATGTGTGGCGCTGGTGAGTGAGGTCAGAATCAGTTGCAAGCCATAGGGGTAGGAGTCACCACCAACCTCGCGCTGTTGCAATTCCAACTGATGCAGAGACGCGGCCACCTGCTCGTGTGGCACGCCGTTGTCTGCGACGTCTTGCAAGACATCCATCACCAGTTTTTCCACCGCGCCGGCGTGCTCGGTTTCGCTGCCCTCCAGGCCACAGACAAAACACAATTCCCGGTGCGAGTCGTCCAGTCCGCACAATGGCGACGGTGCCGTGCCCAGTTCGGTGGTTTCCAGGGCCTTTTGCAGGGGCGAGGCGCTGTTGTCCAGCAGCACGCTACACAGCAGATGGGCCTTCATGCTGGCTTCCAGGTCGGTTGCCTTGCCCAGCAGCCAGCCCAGCACGATATGGGTTTTGTGTGCGGCGTCGCCTTCTTCCGTCAGTGCGTAGGCCTCCTCCACACGTACTGGCGCCAGGTAGCGCTTTTCGTCAGGCACCGAGATTTGTTCGTCCAGTGCGTCGAAGCGGCTCAGGGCCTGGTCTTCAAATTTTTGCTGGTGCTCGTCGGCGGCAATATTGCCAAAGGTCATAAAGATGGCGTTGGACGGGTGGTAGTGGGTCTTGTAAAACGCCTTGAGCTGTTCATAACTCAGGTCGGGGATACACGCCGGATCACCGCCACTGTTGTAATGGTAGGTGGTGCCTGGGTACAGATAGGTGCAGAGGGTTTGCCACAGGGTAGAGGACACCGAGCTCATGGCGCCTTTCATCTCGTTAAATACCACGCCTTTATAAACCAGTGGCGAGTCGGGGTTGTCGGTCTCGGCAAATTCAACCCGGTGACCCTCTTGGGCGAAGTCGAGTTCGTTCAGCCGAGAGAAAAACACTGCATCAAGATATACATCCAGCAGATTGTTAAAGTCCTTTCTGTTTTGGCTGGCAAATGGGTAGGCAGTCCAGTCCGAGCTGGTAAAGGCGTTCATAAAGGTATTGAGGGAGCGTCGAATCATCATAAAGAAAGGATCGCGCACGGGGTACTTTTCGCTGCCGCACAGGGCGGTGTGTTCGAGTATATGAGCCACCCCGGTGGAGTCGTGCGGAACTGTGCGCAGAGCCACCAGAAACACATTTTCATTGTTGTCGCTCGCCAGATGTATGTGCTGGGCGCCGGTCTTGCGGTGGCGGTACTCCTGAACAGTCAGGTTCAGGGATTCAACGCGCTCGCTGCGCAGGAACTCAAAGGCCGGATGGGTACCGGGGGAATCTTTGCTCATGAATAGGTGCCCTTGCTTGTAATCGGTGTACTGAAGGGAGCGCATTTTAGCAGAGGAGCAGCGATAGAAGACAGAGGCAGAGTCAGAAGGTGGCGAACAGCAGGTGTATCCTCAATTTACTCTTGTACCCATAGTTGGCTGCAGATCTCACCAGCAGGCCAAAGGAGCAGTTACTCAGGCTTTTACTGGCGCCACCAGGTCGTTTGGCAAAGCTCAGATGGCGTGAGGTTTTGCAAAAGTTAAAACGCGTTGGGGGTTCTTCTCCAGAATATTTCGAATAGCCATTTCATTAACACCATTTTTGCGCAAGTAGGGCAGTAGCGCTGTATGCACATACGTCATACCCCAACCACCATTTTTTGCTTTGTGCGCTTTGGTGAATGCGTCTTGAGAAACCAGAATTTTCTTTGAATGCCCATGTGCCTTCATGGTTGTGTTCTGCTTGTCGTCATTTTTTTAACCGCTGCAAAATTTTCTTGCGAGTTGAAAATGCTGTGGATATCAACGGGTTTTCCCGTAATTGTTTAACTTCTTCAGCGCTATATGGCTTAAATTTTTCAGGTATATGCAGAGGGTCAAAGGTTTGGGTCAACCAGTTAAGTAATTCCGCCACGTCATTGGCCGGGAGGTCAACAAAGGCCACCCCCGGTACTCGCCCCAGAAAAGCCCGGCCATCCTCAGAGTGTAAAAATTGTGAAACAATGCCAACCATATTGGGGGCGCCGTTTTTACTCCCTCTGGCATCGGCTCCGTGACAACCTCTACACTTCATTACCCAGTTGTACCGGGCTCTGACCGGGTCTTTTACACCAATAAGTTCTGATGCCTGTTCTGCGCCAACAGCTATGCGAACTGGAAACAGATATAAAAATGCCAGAAGAGCAGTGACTGCTTTCAACATTGTTTGTTCCTTGTGTTGCGCTCTGTTTTCCGAAAAAACGGGCGGCCCATTGCAGATGTTAGTCCTGGTCCAGGGCTGCACCAAGTACATTCGCCGTAGTACAGGTAAAAGTAGACTCCTTTGTGCCAAGACACCAAAGGTATCCTGAGCTGCTTTGGGGGCGAACAACCGGTCGATTATTGGGATTGTGGGGTCCGCACAGGCAGCGTTTGCAAGTGGGTTTTCCGCAGCAATCGTTGTAAGAGATGATGTAATTTTTGCCATCTACCGGATTCCGGCAGGTACCGATCCATGCGAGTGGTGACATTTCAGCTCCTGGCGGGCAGGCGTTGGCGCTGCCACCACAGCAGGCACAAAGTGGTCCACCGACGCCGCAGTAGCGCCAATAATCACAACTGGCGGGATCACCTTCTTCGTCCGGGCCGATAGCCTGTTGCGGCGAAACTCCGGGGTAACCTTTGGCGGGCCCCAATTTCTTTTTAGCTGGATACTTTTCACCAGAAGAGTCTCCGCCAGCGGCGCGTGCGACCGGCAATAAAGGAATACTGGCGCCACCAACGATCAACATCCCGAACTTACCCAAAAAGCCGCGACGAGAGGTGCGTTGCGCTACTTTTCGTACAGTGAACTCAGAGTATTTCTCAAACAAATTCATTAATATTCCTCGCGATTCTTTTGGTATTTGGTTGTTATACACTGATGCATTTGGGAATTCCGGTACTCAAAACGAAGCCTGTTCAACAGTGGTTTGCTCTTCGGTCCCGTACAGATAATCCTGAATAGTCGCTTTTCCCAACATTTTGGCTTCAAACAGACTCTCCAGATGTTCGCGGGAGTTAACAATGCCCAGGGCGCTGATTACCCCTTGTTCGTCAATTAAAACGCCAAAGGGCAGTTTGCTAACGCCGTAACTCATTCCCAGTGGTCTGGACACGACATAGGGGAAGGCTCCCAAATCGTGCTTAATTACAAAGGACTTGTGAAATTCATCATCGTCCCCGTCACTGGCCAATACAATATCCAGCCAGTCGGACTCGTGCCGGTGGATGGCTTTGATAATCGGCAACAATGTTTTGCACACCGGGCATGTGGGTGACAGGAAAAATAACAGCTGGCTTCTGGGGGGAGCATCAGCTACAGGGGGCGGAGCTATTTGCATCGGCTGGCCGGCAAGAGTTACTACAGACAGTTGCGGCGCTTTGTCACCACCAGACAATTTTTTATTCATGGCCAGCGCGCCCGCCGGAGCGATCCGTTCATACAGGACACCTACCTGGCGCACCAGAGCCAGGCACACCACGGACAGTACAATTACGATTACCCATAACAATACTTGCGATACAATGAGGGTATTAAGCATCTTAAATTTCCTTACTATGGAGCCAGGCACGGTTGGACAGCAGGGCATCGACGCTGAGGTACAGCAGGCCGAGGGTTAGAACGGCTGCAGTAATTTGCGCTATATCGAGCCAGCCAAGTTCGCGCCCTGCGCCGGGCAATAATATTACCAGGGCAAGGCTGAGCATTGCTGCGTTGCGGGCCAGATGCCACCAGGATATCGGCGTTGTTTGTTGAAGAAAGGAGCAGCCGCAGTCTATTTGGGTATGGCCACGGATTATGTTTACAGCCATAGCAACTGCGTAGGCCCCGAATATTAATACGGCAATTACCGCTGAGGTATTTTTTAGTGACGTGACTGGTAGAGTAGCAGCCACCAGAAGCTCGCACACGGGTAGCAGTGTCGTCACTGTACCGATCAGCGCTTTGGGTAGCAAACGGTAAGCCGCTACGGATGACCTGAAGCGTTGGCGATGGATAACCTTGTGTGTCCCGGACAACAGTAGCAAAGTTGCCAGAAAGAACGTGGCGGCTGTGGTGTACAGAGGGTCCATCATCATTTACTTGCTGGCGTGCAACAGAAAATGAGAGGCACTGCCTGGCGACCAGCCAGCAATGTTGCGTACAAAATCACCGCTCAGGGCGTTATACACATCAAAACCGTTTCCAGTAGTGAGCACTAGAAAGGGCCTGGTCCCGCGGGTAACGGCGATGGAGCCGCCATCATTTTTAAGGGCTATGCGGGAAAGGCGCTTTTTGGTTTTTACATCAAACACCCAGACTTCTGAGCTGTTCTCCATGTGGCTGCCGTCGGCCTCGGTTTTGTGCATGCGCACAAACAATCTGCCAGCGGCATCGCTGGCAAGAGTCTGCCCTTTGGTGGTACGCCATGTATTCATCTTTTCTTCGGGAGTGATCAACGACCAGGCTGGCAGAATTACCGGTTTTTCAGGGTTTGTATCAATGGGCTGGATACGACCGGTATATGAGGGAAAGTAGGTAATGCCCTTGATCGATTCGGGCTCCATATACAGGGCGTCATTATCAATGTCATTGAATATACGGCTAACATATTCGTTGATTATTTGGCCATTTTTATTCAGGGTAAAACTGACAAGAGTACCATTTGCGCATAGCGACGAGAAACCGCGTTTGCCAGAAGGGTAGATAAGGCTGCATCCGGGAACTGGCACCTCGTTGACCACTTTGCGCTGGTCCATATCCACTACAGTGACCGAGGCTGCAGGGGTAAAGTTGAAGACCAGGACAAATTTTTCATCCCGTGTCAGTTGCATCAGGCCTTCCTTGGGAACCATTAATGCACGCTTTTCACCGGGCAGTATGATTTCAGCAACGGGTTTAAGGTTGGTTTTTTCATAGATGGTGATTGCGTCAGTGCGTTTGCCGTGGCCGGTTCTGGCATAAAATGTTTCGGCAACATAGAGCTCAGAGCGGGTGCTTGACTCCACAAAGCTCGATAACTGTGCCCCCTGGAACTGGCCCTTGTGTTGATTTGAAGTAGCCGCAACGTCCAGCACAACGTATTTACCTAATACCTCCGTGTAATAGTTAATGTCGTGAATAAACAACCAGCTATCCGGGTAATGTTCCGGCAGTGAGAGAGATCTGGGTATACTGTCGGTAGACACGTCTGCAGCCAGTGGCAGGCAGAACAAAAGTGCGAGTGTCAGAACAAGTGTCGGAATTAAAGATTTACGG
>JBNKFQ010000034.1:0-9625 GCA_050289385.1 Porticoccaceae bacterium
TGGCAGCGGAGTCAGCTCATTGGCAGTGCTCTATCAGTTCACTCAGAAGCCAGGCACTTTCTTTTGGTTACTTTTCTTTGTGCCAGCAAAGAAAAGTGACTCGCCCCCGGAGCGGGGAGCCAACCCCGCCGCAGGCGGCACACCTAACCAAAGGGGCGAAACACCCCCACCAATCCAAACACCCCCTGCGGCAATTCCTTTGCCGCAGGGCGGTCAGGCTTTGCCGGTCGGTTTGCCGTTTGCTTCACCACTAACAATATCTCATTGATTTTAAATGACTTTTAAATCTGGCATATCTATTGCTACATACCTGTTACTAAACAAAGGGTATTGAAGGGCAGTGATCTCGAACGGCAGTTATCGAGAACGGTAAAAACAACAATTGGTTATGGCGGAAAAGCAGTTATGTTGGATCGGATAGCTCAAAGTTTGGACGTCCATGTACAGGCACTGGCCGTGCGATCGCGGCGTCACGAACTACTGGCGGCAAATATCGCCAATGCCGACACCCCCAACTACAAAGCTCGCGATATCGATTTTCAAAGTGTCTACAAATCGCGGCTCGGACTGGCAAGCTCTGCCGGTACATTGCGCACCACCAATAAAGCTCATCTCAAGGGCACAGGTGCTGGCACAGAAGCCGTTAAATACCGCGTACCTCTGCAATCCTCACTCGACGGCAACACCGTTGAAAGCCATGTTGAACAAGCAGCGTTTGCTGAAAATGCCCTGCGCTATCAAGCCAGTCTGCGTTTTCTGGATGGCTCGCTAAAGTCGTTAATCAGCGCAATACGCGGTGAATAGTGCAGTGAATAGTGCGGTGAACAGGAGAAACTGACATGGGACTGATGAGTACTCTCGATATTTCCGGTTCGGCACTCAGCGCGCAATCCATCCGGCTAAACACTGTGGCCAGTAATCTCGCCAATGCCGAATCGGTGAGTGGAACGGCCAGGGGAGCATACCGGGCCAAACAACCGGTATTTGCCACCGTCATGAATACCCTGGGGCGCCGCGAATTGGCATCCGTTCGAGTCAGCGCTATTACCGAAAGTCAGACACCACCGCGCAAACAGTTTATGCCCGATCACCCCATGGCCGACGAAGCGGGTTTTGTCTACTTCTCCAATGTCAATCCGGTAGAAGAGATGGCCAATATGCTGTCTGCCTCGCGGGCGTTTCAAAATAGCGTAGAAGTAATGAATACCTCCAAACAGTTGCTGCAGAAAACCCTGTCTCTCGGTAGTTAGATGACAGGTAAAAGACAGGCGAAACACATAAAAAGGAAACGGGGCAAACATGAATTCAGTTAATCCGCTGGGCCAGTACCAAAGTGCAACGGCTGCGCAACAGCAAGCGGTTGCCAAAGGGGATGAGTTGGGCCAGGAGGCATTTATGCGGCTCATGGTTGCGCAACTGGAAAACCAGGACCCGTCCAAGCCGATGGATAACTTCGAATTTCTATCCCAGATTGCCCAGTTTGGCACGGTTGATGGCATTCAGGGTTTACAGGACAGCATGGCAGGACTGGTGACATCGCTTACTGCCAACCAGGGTTTACAGGCATCAAACCTGATTGGCCGCGAGGTACTGTCCTCATACGGAACCGGCGTTTTGCCAGCGAGTGAAGGGGGTTCACTTAATGGCAAGGTTGAACTGCCAGTAAGCGCCGGAGGATTGCGAGTATCCATTCAGGATGAGGCCGGAAATCTGGTTCGCACGATCGAACTGGGCCCACAGTCCGCAGGGAATATTGCGTTCGGCTGGGACGGCATCAATAACGCTGGCGGACAAGCCGTGCCAGGCACTTATCAGGTTACGGCAGAAGCCCTGATTGATGGTCAAATGCTGGCGGTTCCGGCGTTTACTGCCACCCGTGTAGAAAGCGTTTCGCTTACCGGGGGTGGCGCTCAGGCGACCCTTAACGTGACCGGAGGCGGAACCCTGCCCTTGTCAGATGTGCGGGAATTTTTATAAGAGGTAAATGACGAGGTGAATAGTCTGAAGGGGTTTAGTCTGAAGGGTGACTGAAGTAACAGCACCCGGGTACGCAGATACTACCCCTTCAGACTAAACCCCCTCACACCATTTACCTGAAGCTCAAACAGGAGAGACGATTATGGCATTCGATACAGCGGTTTCCGGTATCAAGGCATCCACCGCAGAGTTGAGCATTATTGGCAACAATATCGCCAACAGTTCAACCACGGGGTTCAAGGCGGCGCGAGGCGAATTTTCCGATGTCTATGCAGCCAGTGTATTGGGTGTGGGTGCCAATGCCATTGGCAAGGGAGTAACCCTCGACTCGGTTTCCCAGCAGTTTACCCAGGGCAATATCAGCTTTACCGACAACGCGCTCGACCTGGCGATTAATGGCAATGGCTTTTTTGTGTTGAGTGATCAGGGCGCAACCACCTACAGTCGCGCTGGTCAGTTCAGCATAGACCGCGATGGCTATGTGGTGAATAGCAAGGGATTGCGCTTAATGGCTTTCCAGGCAGATGCGAGCGGTAATATCACCGGTGAGTTGGATGAGATGCAACTCAACACTGCCAATGTACCGCCAACGTCAACATCCCGGGTTGATCTTACGGCAAACCTGGATTCCCGCGAGTTGCCACCTACCGTTCCGTGGGGTGGACCATTTGACGCGTTTGCCGCCACACCCACGTCCCCCGACTCCAATATGTACAACGCGTCAACCTCGGTAACGGTGTACGACGGTCTGGGCAACCCTCACGTAATGAGTATGTATTACGTCAAAAGCGCTACGCCCAATGAGTGGGAGATGTACACCCTGATTGACGGGGTATCCACGTCTGGTCCGGATACCCTGGCCTTTGACCAGAGTGGTCAGTTCGATCCCTCCAGCTTGCCAGTGCAAGTCAACATTACCGGGTGGACACCACTGGATGGGGCGGGTAACCCCACCGGTGCTTCGGCTCAGGATATACGAGTTGACATGTCGTCGAGCACCCAGTTTGGCAGCACATTCGGGGTAAACAGTATCAATCAGAACGGATTTACCACCGGTCAGTTGCGGGGGGTGGAAATTTCCGATACCGGGGTCATGTTTGCCCGTTTTACCAACGGCGAGTCGCGCGCCCTGGGCCAGGTGGCTCTGGCCAATTTCTCTAATCCGCAAGGGTTGCAGCCCTTGGGTAATACCGCATGGTCGGAAACATTTGCCTCCGGGCCGGCAGCAGTGAGTCAACCCGGTACTTCCGGCCTGGGTGCGTTGCAGTCGGGCGCCCTGGAAGACTCCAATGTCGAAATTACCGAAGCACTGGTGGACATGATCGTGGCGCAACGGAATTTTCAGGCCAACGCCCAGGTGATCCAGGCTGAAGACGCTATCACCCAAACTGTGATTAATCTCAGGTAACAGGTAACAGACGCATGGATCGACTTTTGTATGTGGCGGTATCAGGTGCGGGCGATGCAATGCGGGCGCAGGCTATTAATGCGCACAATCTTGCCAATGCATCCACACCGGGATTTCGCGCTGATCTGGCGTCTTTTACGTCTGCCCAAATGGGCGGCGGGCAGGGCAGCCGGGCTTTTGCGCAACTTCAGGGCAAAGGCGTTGACCTCTCTTATGGTGCCATCCAAACAACGGGTCGGGAACTGGACGTTGCGGTAACCAGCGATGGCTGGATTGCGGTGCAAGCTGCCGATGGCAGCGAGGCGTACACACGACGTGGTGATCTGCATGTCGATCCACTCGGGCAACTGACCAATGGCGCCGGATTACCGATACTGGGAAAAAGCGGGCCAATATCAATACCTCCCAATGCCAAGCTGGAAGTAGGGGCGGATGGCACTATCTCGATTCAGGCCCTGGGGCAGGGTCCGGAAACGGTCACGGTTGTGGATCGCATCAAGCTGGTGAACCCGGATATGTCGACGCTGAGCAAGGGACCCGATGGCTTGCTGCGTTCGACCGAGTTGACTCCCCCTGTCGATAAAACCGTGCGATTGACATCGGGGGCGCTGGAAGCGAGCAACGTCAATACCGTGGAAGCGATGGTGCGCATGATCGAACTGTCGCGCAGCTTTGAAACCCAGAGCAAAATGATGCGCATGGTGGCAGACAATGATCAGGCCTCCTCTGAATTGATGAGAATATCGTGAGGGTGTTCGACGTTGGATGTTCGATGTTGGACGAAAAGCGGAAATTCGCTCGCTTTTACCTCAGAGCGCTTTATGTGACAGCGCAGATTGCCAAGCTATTTCCAGGCACCGCAAGGTAAATCGGGCTGAGGAGCATTCGTCGAACATCGAACGTCGAACGCCGAACATACCAAAAGGAATAAATAATGAGTGAAGCACTCTGGATTGCAAAAACAGGCCTCGATGCGCAGCAAATGCGTATTGCGGCAATATCCAACAATCTGGCCAATGCCAGCACCGCCGGTTTCAAGCGCAGTCGCGTGGTGTTCGAAGACCTGCTTTACCAGAATATTACCCAGGTGGGTGCGCAATCTACCGAGGATACCCAATTGCCGACCGGCTTGAGCATGGGCACCGGCGTCAAGATCACTTCCACGGAAAAACTGTTTACCCAGGGCAGCCTGGTGCAAACCGAAAACTCTCTGGATGTTGCCATTGAGGGCCGGGGTTTTTTGCAGATTTTGATGCCCGATGGTTCACAAGCCTATACCCGCGACGGTTCATTCCAGGTAAATGCCCAGGGGCAGATGGTTACTGCTAACGGCTATGCGGTGCAGCCCGCCATTACCATTCCAAACAATGCGCAATCCATTGTGATTGGCAACGACGGCACGGTTTCTGTCACCACCCCCGGCAGTGCCGCGCCTACCCAGGTTGGCACGATTCAGTTGGCAGATTTTGTCAATCCGGCTGGCTTGCAGCCGATCGGTAAAAACCTTTATCTGGAATCTGCCGCCAGCGGTTCGCCCCAGGCGGGTAATCCCGGCATTAATGGTCTCGGTACATTATCCCAGGGGTTTGTTGAAGGTTCCAACGTCAACATTGTTGAAGAACTGGTGAATATGATCGAAACCCAGCGCGCCTACGAAATGAATTCCAAGGCGATTTCCACGACAGATCAAATGCTGCAATACGCCAGTAATAATTTGTAGGGGTGAGGAAATGTTCGATGTTCGATGTTCGATGTTTGACGTAAAAGAGGGGTTTGGCCGTTTCCGGGCAATTGGGTGCAGGCCGCCATTTTGGGCTGAATTTATACTGTGGTTTGGTCAACGCGGTTTTCGTCGAACATCGAACATCGAACATCGAACTGTTCAAAAATATACCGGCACACGAATACTCATTTTACCGGCCTTGCTGCAACTTGCCGGTTGTTCCAGCGTCCCCCAATACAGTGCCGAAGGTTACGAGCCAACCTTGCCAATTGTTGAGCAAGTCGCCCCCGCTCCCACTGACGGCGCGATTTTTGTTGCAGGCCACCAGTTAACCCTGTTCGAGGATGTAAAGGCACGCCGGGTTGGAGATATTCTCACTGTGTTGTTACTGGAACAAACTGACGCCGAAAAAAGCAGCAGCACCAATATTGATAAAAGCGGTAATAACGATATCTCCAATCCGTCTTTGGGCAACACAATTCTTTCCAAAGATTATGACGTTGGTATCGGGTTGAATTCCGATCACAGTTTTAACGGCGCGGGTGACAGCAATCAGAGCAACAGCCTGCAAGGCAGCATTACCGTAACCGTGGCTGGCGTGTTACCCAACGGCAATCTGGTGGTTCAGGGCGAAAAGTGGATCAAGATAAATCAGGGCAGCGAGTATATTCGTCTGCGCGGTATTGTGCGTCCAACAGATATATCTACCAGCAATACGATTGCATCTACCCAGGTAGCCGATGCCCGTATTACCTACACGGGCACTGGTGCGTTGTCGGAGGCCAACAAGGCGGGGTGGTTGACCAGGTTTTTTATGAGTCCGTTGTGGCCATTTTGAGAGGCTTGACTATGCTGGGTGCACATTGTGTTTATCTGTTCGACGTTCGATGTTTGATGTTCGATGCGAAAGCAACTACAAGCCTTTCTCATCAGCCAATTCGGGTCACTGAAGCTCGTCCGTCAAGTGATGGTCATGCGATCCGCAGACATTCGTCGAACATCGAACATCGAACATCGAACATTAACCGCTCATTCGCTAAAGTATATCTCTGGTTGCTAATTGGAATATCGGGAATTACCGCAACCTTCACCACCAACGCAGAACGCATCAAAGACATCACCTCAATCGCCGGTGTCAGAACCAACCAATTGGTGGGTTACGGACTGGTGGTGGGGTTGGCGGGGACCGGTGACCAGACAACACAATCACCTTTTACCGTGCAGAGCCTCAAGAACATGCTGACTCAGTTGGGCGTGGCGGTGCCGCCCAATGTGAACCCGCAACTGAAAAACGCGGCGGCGGTGATGATTCACGCCGACCTCCCTCCGTTTGCCAAGCTGGGTCAAACCATTGATATCACGGTGTCGTCGGTAAGTAATGCAAAAAGCTTACGGGGTGGCAGTTTGTTGATGGCGCCGTTAAAAGGCGCGGACGGAAAAGTGTACGCTATTGCCCAGGGCAATCTGGTGGTGGGTGGTTTTGGCGCGGAAGGATCGGATGGCTCCAGTGTTACCGTCAATATCCCCAGTGCCGGTCGTATTCCCAATGGCGCCACCGTAGAGCGCACCGTTCCCAATGCCTTTGCCTCCACCGAAGGCATTATGCTCAATTTGAACACGCCCGATTTTACCACCGCCCAGCGCATGGCCGCCGCGGTAAATGCCACCCTGGGGCCGGGGTTGGCGCAGCCGCTGGACAGCGCCTCGGTTATGGTGAAGGCGCCGCTCGATCCGGTGCGCAAGGTCGCCTTTTTGTCTGAGCTGGAAAACCTTGATGTACAGCCTGGCGATGCGGCAGCCCGGGTGGTTATCAATGCACGCACCGGTACTATTGTCATGGGCAGTTACGTCAAAGTGCTGCCCTCGGCGGTGTCCCATGGCAGTTTGACAGTGACCATTTCTGAAAATCCGGAGGTCAGTCAGCCTGCGCCATTTTCCCGTGGTGGCAGTACGGCGGTGGTGCCGGACTCGGCGGTCGGTATTGAGGAAGACAGCAGCAGAATGTTTCTCTTTGACCCGGGTGTCACCCTTGAAGAACTGGTACGGGCAGTTAACTCTGTCGGTGTGGCGCCAGGAGACCTGGTTGCCATTCTCGAAGCTTTGCGTATGTCCGGGTCTTTGCGTGCAGAGCTGGTGGTAATTTAGTGAACAATATGCAGGTAAACGACGCCACCCTGTTCGCCGACTTCCAGGGCTTGTCCCGGTTGCGGGGTCAGGTCCGCCAGGATGCTGGTGGCAATGAACGCGCGGTTGCTCAGCAGTTCGAGGCGCTGTTTGTGCAAATGATGCTCAAGGCCATGCGCGATGCCGTTCCCGAAGGCGATATGCTGGGCAGCGATCAGATGAAGTTTCATCAGCAAATGTTTGACCAGCAGTTGTCGTTGCAGTTGTCCCGCAGCGGCGGTGTCGGTTTGGCAGACAATATGTTGCAACAACTGGGCTTTGCCGAAAAACAAACGCGCCCGGCCTTGGCCAGAGATGGTGTGGCCAGATCTGCATGGTCCAGTGCCCGGCCAGTTTTGAATATCGAACCCGGAATTTCCGAAATAAATGCGTCAGTTCCACGCGATGCTTTTACGCCAACTGACCCCGAAGATTTTATTCGCCAGCTTTGGCCGCAGGCCCGGAAAGCGGCAACAGCCCTCGGTGTTGAACCGGAAGTGCTGGTGGCTCAGGCGGCGCTGGAAAGTGGCTGGGGCCAGCACGTGATACAGCGGCGCGACGGTTCCAGCAGTTACAACCTGTTTGGCATCAAGGCAGATGCCGCCTGGCAGGGCGATCGAGTAAGCGTCACCACGGTGGAATATCGGGACGGAGTGGCCGCACGGGAAAGGGCAAACTTTCGCGCCTATGACTCGCTCGAACACGCCTTTGATGACTATGTGAATTTCCTCAAGGGTCAGCCCAGATATCTGCACGCTCTGGAAAGTAATGTCCAGGGGCAAGAGTTTGTTCGCCAGCTACAGGACGCCGGTTACGCAACAGACCCGAATTACGCTGGCAAGGTGGGTCAAATTCTTGAGCAATCAGGGTTTGGCGCGGTAGTCGCAAGCTTGCGTGGGGCGATTCAATGATGGGTGCGACGTGCGACTTTTTTACCGGAGGACCGCATGGCTGATATTCTGAACATCGGCACGTCTGCCCTGTTGTCTCTGCAAAAGGCATTGAACACAACCGGCCACAATATCGCCAATGTCAACACACCGGGCTACAGTCGGCAGTCGGTCGAATTGTCCACGCTGGAACCGCAAGGCAGTGGCGGTGGTTTTATTGGCAGTGGTGTCCAGGCTGTTTCAATTAACCGTGCCTACAGCCAGTTTCTTTCCGGTCAGGTGACCGATCAGCTCTCATCCACCAACAGTCTGGATGCTTACTACAGTTTGGCCGCCCGTGTTGACAGTTTGTTGGGCAGTTCCGAAGCAGGTCTTAATCCTGTGCTGCAAAGTTTTTTTAATGCCTTGCAGGATGTTGCCAACAACCCCGGCTCCCTGCCGGAGCGGCAAGTCCTGCTGGGTGAGGCGCAATCACTGGTGGACCGCTTCCAGTATCTGGACAGCAGCCTGGCGTCGCTTGAAGAACAGGCCAGCAGTCGCATTGAAATTGCGGTGAATCAGATAAATGGCCTGGCGACGGATATTGCCCGGATCAATGAGGACATCGTGGTGGCGCGCGCCAACTCCGGCGGGCAAGCTCCCAACGACTTGCTGGACCGGCGCGACCAACTGGTGAATCAGTTGGCAGAGTTGGTGGGGGTGACGACGGTGGAGCAAACGGATGGCTCTTTGAACGTGCTGATCGGCAACGGCCAACCGCTGGTGATTGGCGGTCAATTGCAGTCTTTGGAAACGGTGAAAGACCCGTTTGATCCACGGCGACTGGATGTTGCGTTCTCTCAACCCGGTTCGGGAAACCTGGCAACGATTACCCACCTGCTCAGTGGTGGTGAACTGGAAGGCGCGATCAAATTTCGTTCCGAAGTACTGGACCCGGCGCGCGATGAACTGGGCCGTCTGGCCTTTACCATCAGCCAGTCTTTCAATGAACAACACACACAGGGGCTTGATCTGGATGGCCAGCCCGGGAGCAACTTTTTTGTTGATCTGGCGCCATCGGTAATCGCCAATTCCGGCAATGGCGGCAGTGCCACCGTCAGTGTGACGGTGGATGATCTCAGTGCCCTGGAAGCCAGCAATTACAGTTTGAACTATGACGGTGCCCAGTGGATTCTTACCCGGGTTTCGGACGGTATGACCCAGACCGGCGCTGGCCCGTTTTTGATTGATGGGCTGACTATAGATGTGAGTGCTGGTGCAGTGGCCGGTGACAATTTTCTGGTGCGCCCGGTGCGGGATGCCGCCGCCAGTATCGGGCTTGCCATCAGCAACAGCAGAGAAATTGCAGCGGCGTCACCGCTGCGTGCTGCGGTGCCGTTGAGCAATACCGGCAGTGGTGATCTTTCTGGCGTGCAAGTGGGAGACGCGACTGGTCTGCCATTAGCATCTGCGATCACGTTGACC
>JBNKFQ010000035.1:0-37578 GCA_050289385.1 Porticoccaceae bacterium
AGACACTAAATTCAATAGATTCAAGAAATGTCATCGGCCTAACTCTAGATTCGATAAGCTCTGAACCCTCTTGGTATGACAAACCATCGAGTTCACTTGCCTCAATACCTGGAGAATATGAGATGCCTTGACTCCCATAGATTGTTAGTACCCCAAACAGCAACAATCCCAATCCAAAAGATACCAAAGCTAGACGAATGTATTTATTCATTTTTCTTCATAACGCCCAAAGCATTGGCGCGCGTTTTTTTGCGCGTCCGATGCCTTTGCTTGTTAGCATTGGATTCCTCGTAGTACCTGCTGGATGAATGGCCACTTTTTTTCTGTGTATGCTTCACGATCTTCTTTGTATACCGCAGCCAGCTTCCGTTTTAGATTTGCATACTCTGTTGCCACACTGTTGTTTGAGCGCAATAACTCACGAAACTTGATACGCTCTTGCCATAGCGGGCTTTCATACGGAATTAAGTGAAGATGATGTGTGCGAAAAGCGTCGGATGGCTTACAAAACCAATGCATAACTTCACTTTTATAAGGCCAATATTCATAGCCGCTATCTACAAGAACCTCTATTGCGGGTTTGGATTCATTTAACGATTTAACACCAAACATAACATCTATGACTGGCTTCGCGACCATGCCAGGAATAGCTGTGCTACCTACATGCTCAATACTTCCATAGAACCATTTTCCAGCAATGGTCATTAAATGTTTTTTTTCGTCCTCGAATTTTTCCGGCCACGATGAATCATACTCTTCAAGGATTACTGGTGCTCTGCTCATGATTTGAACTTTTCTTGTGATGCTAACGCCCCTATTTAACGGCGAGGGTCTTTTTCCGAGTCCGTTACAATGGATTTGTTAAGTTTTGATTTTCTTTGACTGACCTTGAACCGTCTCATTAGCTTTTTAAAAGCACTTTCTTTTAGTTCGAAGCGAAGTTCGCCTGAGGATATATCAAAAGGTAAATACGCTATCCAATTGGCAAGTACTTGTGAAATTTCCGCAAGTTCAAGATTGCCTGCTTCGGGATTATAGGGCTTTAAGCTATGGAATTCAGCATCCCAGGGTAACTCAAGCGAGCTAATGTTGAGCTGCACAGTGGGGTTTCGAATACTCCAAAGATTAACCATAGCATGTGCCTCGATACATATTGCCTTCTCCAATGCAGAATGAAATTCCTGCCGACGATTCCCTTTTAATATAGCGTTCAGAAATGCCAAAAATGCAGATGCGTCAGTTTCCACAATAGCTACTAGGCAGCCAAATATTGACTGAAAAAACTTAGTTGATTTGGATCTATTTATGGATTCTACGACTGTTTCTGGGTTCGGGTGTTTACCTAATGCCATGTAAACAGCATTACAAAGTAAGTTGGTATCACGGTGTCCTTTTTCAAATGGCGCATGAAATTTTCTTGTGACTTCTTCAACTGCTGCCAAGTCAAAAACCGCTAGCATGTCCAACAGTTCAAATATAGGCAAACAGTCATAATCATCGGAGTGATGATATATGTGCAACAAGTATCCCGTTCTAGCACTAATCGCTAACGAAGTAGACATATCTTTAATATTTCCGGTGGATAGCCTATTGGCTAGCCCACCTAGCTTTAAGTCATGCTTTAATTTAAACAAAAAGTGAAAAATGGTACTTTCACGGTTAAAAGCCAAAGCGTCTTTCAATCGTTCTATATGGTGAGAAAGTATTTGACCAACATCACCGAGGTAAGGCCTTTCCCCAAGGAATCGGAAGGCTTCTTCAAGATCTTTTTGTAGGAAATTAGTGCCCACATTTAGTACCGTTGACATATGACTTTATAACTTAACGTTCCACTAAAGCGCGCCGCTTTTTGGCGTCGCCTTTGAGTGGCTGGTTATGTTGCGCATTCATATACCCCAAACTCCCAGTATTTTTTTCCTGGACTAGCTGGGCCTTGCCAACCTTCTGACAATAAGGCTTTAGCAATATACGCATTAATTAGACCATGACCAACAAATAACACTGAACCATTGTTATGTGCCAATTCTTTAAGTCTGTTGGCAGCACTAACTGCACGTAATTTAGCCTCACTAAAGGATTCGCTATTCGGCGAATACCCTAAGAACCACATTATTCTGAATAAGATAGCCCATACATTTGGAGATAATTTTGGTGATGGAAAACTAGCGTACGGCATAGCCATTTCCCTGAATAAAGGCTCAGCATAATCCACTTGACTAAAACCCAATTTTTGAGCTGATTCTTTTGAACGAGGCAGGTCACTACACACCACCAAAGCAAGATCATTTAGTATGCCCATTATTGTTCTTGGAGGATTAGAGTCTTTACGTAAATTAGCTGTGTTATATGACTTAATCCAAAGGTGGAAATCTTTCACCCTCTGAGGTTTTGGAGCAGGGGTGTCAGGTTTTCCATGTCGTAATAAAACTATACGCATATTCTTACAACTTTAATTAGCAACATAACGCCCGCATTTGGGGCCGTAGTGTAGGCGCGAAACGCCGGAACGGAGGTCCCAGCCCCGCAGGGGCGAACAATATGCGCTTGTTATGTTTAAATTAACGCTACCAATAACTGTATTGCTCCCCATGCAATTAATACTGGAGACACAATTTTTATAAGTGGAACATGTGCTGGATGTACAAGTTCTATATCAGATTTATTTTTTTTAAAATAAACTGAATGACACAAAAGACATCCCGCCACTAATGGGATTAAACCACTATATTTTTGATAAAACTCAATCACTAAGAATGTTCTTCATCGTATTTTCGCTCTTTCCTTAACATGGATATGGCTATAGCTGTAGCAACAACCAGGGTGATACCTCCGGTAATAAACCACAATTGATCTAACTCACCTGTTGTTTGGTATTGCTTATAGCCATTCCATCCTATCCCCACAAGAATTGCTCCGCCTATTAAAGCGACTCTAGTTTTCATCGACAATTTCTTATTTTTCATATTTAACCTACTTTATCTGGGTGAACATAACGCTGCCTTAACCCGCCCAGTGAGTGGCGCAAGTTGTGTTATAGGCGAAGCGTAACACAAAATGCGACGCTTGCTGGGTCGGAGTTGAAGGCATTGTTAATCATTTGCCATTTTACTAGCAACCGCCTTTTTAAAACCCTTGAGATAAAAATATGGGGCATTATAGGATTTTACCGAGAAGCCAGGGTCTTTCATTGCAGATGCGAACAAAGCAAATAACAAAAACACAAAAATCATGATGGCAAAAAATAAACCAACCGCCCCGTCAAATTGGAACCTTAGAATAATTGAACCAATGAAACCCAACCAAGAAATTAATGATATTCTTGACCAAAGGACCTTCTTCTTATGACATGAATTGCATCTCTCAAACTCGATATTTACGTCTTTTCTACAAACGAAATATGCAATGATCAATGCGAGCGGACTGAGGAAAATCCACAATATAATAATTGGGTTCACGTATCGAAGCTTATCTTGTACTTTGACTAAATCAGATTCCGTTCCGCAACCAACACAGATGCTAGGTAGTTTTCCTGGCTCTTTAATTTTGAATTGGTTCCCAGCTTGCTCAATTGTATTGTAAGTCGCCTGGCTTGAATTTGGTGTTTGATAAATCGATTCGCTCATGGATACTCCTTATGATGGTTAACGCCTAGCTCAGTGAGCGAACGTTAGCGAGTCCGCTGCAGCTATTTGTTATATTTTTCTTCCACGTACTTAGGCGATCCCTCAACTCTAATTCGCCATAACTTTCCATTTTATCTATATATAGATCAATAAATCTTAAATAGAGAGGAACCAACCCTTTCCTTAATTCATCTTCGACAACTCCAAGGTTATCTGGCAGTGCATTAAGCCGCCAAGAATAACCTCGTGCCACCAGATCAGCATCAGGACCATTAAAGCTATCAATGTAGTGTTTGTAAGAAACATCGTTTCCTGCAATCTCACCTGTTTTTTCTAGATAGATAAATCTCGGAGGAAAAAGAATGGTTTTTGTTACATAAACGGCACCTTTTTCGGCGATACTACTGACATTATAAAACTCTTCTATCCTATCAGCATTACCTAAGTAATCGATAGAAAATTCAGCACTTGCTATTTCAAGCTCTTTTTTTGATGGTCTCAGGAGCTGGTCACGTATATCATTTCCTGCAAGTAGTCTTGCATGGTCAATAAGATCTAAGCGATCAAAAGGTGGATACCGACCATCATCCGCAGCCCCATTTATAGATTCTATTGAACCCCAAAAAATGGAAACTGTATTACTTACCGATGGATATTTCTTTAAAGACAAAGATTGTATTTTATCTATTCTTTCTTGAGCATCTGGAAGAAGATCGGTAAATATGATTCCGATATCAATATCACTGGCGATTCGGCTAAATCCTCCTCTTGCTAAACTGCCCATAATATAGACAGCGATACAATTTTCTCCGAAAAAGCCTGTGGTTTTTGCCACAATCTCTTGTACTAATGCTTTAATTTCAAAATTATCAGTTTTCAACGTAACTCCTTAAAAAAATAACGCCCACGTTCAGGGGCGTTTGAGGCAAGGCGGAGTTTTGCGACAGCAAAAATGCGCATTGGGTCAAACGTCCCTCTGCAACGTGTTGTTATGTTTCAACACGACCAAGTTCCCGAACACCCTTCCGCCAGTAAACAAGGCCAAAACAAGCGGCCACAAGCGGAACTGCCAGACCGAATTCATCAGCAAACCATACGGTGACATCAGCCTCACTGGTGATAGGTGTGAAAAATTTCTGTAGAAACACGTTGTGGCTCATGTGAAAAGTAACGGCTGGCCACAGGCTGTCTGTCTTGTAGCGGAAGTAAGTCATAACAAATGACATCGACACAAGACAGACTGTAAATGCCCCGAGTTGAAAGGCCAAAGGGGTTTCGGAATTGCCGTAGAACCCCAAGAACATGAGCGGCCAATGAAAAGCTGACCAAAGCACACCGCTAATAATCGCTACCTGCGAGAACCCAAGATTTTTCGATAGCGCAGGCACAAGAAGCCCCCGCCAGCCAATCTCTTCTCCCAAGACACCCGGCAAGAGAAGCACAAAGCTAATGGTGGCTGTGAGAACGAACCTCAGTGCAATGATGGATTCATCTGACCATGAATCCAATAAATAACCAGAACGCACCTCCTCAACGAAGGCACTGTCATACCAGCCCCCTAATGAAAGGGCCCATATCCCCAGATATGCGATGGCCGCATACGCAAGGGGGATGAAATAACTTTGGTATTGATACTTCCAGGCGCCCCAACTCCAACCAAAGGAGCTGATTTCGCGACCGCAAATGAGACAGGTACAAACGGCGGCGAACCCAACCGTTAGCATCAACGGGCTGGCACTTTGAAACCGTATTAGCAGCCACACGCCGAGCGGATACAGGACTGCCACGAGCAAGATAAAAACGGCAACAATTCGCCAAGACCTATTCATCGGTGCGACTGCCTCCCAAGGCTTGCACTTGAAACATAACAGCTCGTTTAACAGGCCGTTGGCCTGATAACAATTATTATCGGGCGCGCTTGATAATATGTTATCGGGTCGATGGCATGGTTTGTAACCAATTGATTTTCAATCATCTTTCAAAAATATGACCAATTCTTTTCCTGTTATCGGGCCGATTTTTGACAAAAACAGGTAGATTCTCTGAAAAAGCATACTAACATGTATAAAAACACAGTATATTGAAAAGGATATTCGTTATGCCCTCATCTCCGTTCTTGTGCTCAATCAAGGAATACATGCTGGTTCTGCGTCACAGCCCTGGAACTATAAAGGCATATCTTTACTGGATAAAGTGTTTTCATAATAAGCAATACACATTAACTCTCTCGGAAATCGATATTGAGTCTTTTCTGACTTATCTTGCGGTTAATCGCAGGGTATCGACATAAACCCGAGCAAAAGAGCCTGTCATTGTAGAGGACGCTGTGCTTTAAGAAGCAAGTGGGTGAAACGTGTAGTGAACAGGCCGCTAACAAGCGGATGTTGTCGTCACAGCGAGGCCAGGCGGCCTGTCTTCTGTTTCGCAGCTATCGACTTGCAGCGAAGTTAGGCAATGGAGTCATGAGTGCTCTGTTTTATAGATCTTAAGCCCTCGCGCTTGATAATTACTTAGCGCACTTTCGTGGTCCAGTGTGCAGGTGTGCACCCAAACACGTTTTGTACCCTCCCACGCCCAGGCTGATTTGATGGCGCAGGTGAGAAGATAACCGCCAAATCCTTTGCCAAAAAATGCTGGCGCCAAACCAAAATATGCGATCTCTACATTTCCATGGTCCTGCTTTTGCAGCTCGAAATAACCCGCTATCGACCCTTTGTGGTACGCAGCCCATGTTCGCAAATTGGCGTTTTCTGCATAGTACTGCCATTGATCATTTGATAACGCGAGCTTGTCTGTCCAGTTCCAGGGTTCACCTACCAATTGATACAGATACCGGTTAAACCGGTAATCCTTTATCTCGGCCTCTACAACATTCAGATCATCGGGTTTGTTTTTGCCGAGGAGCTCCCCTTCAGAATTCATTTCCAGATAAAATGTGGTGATTGCAGACATTATTTATTTTCCTGTGGTTCTTCACTGAGAAGAGCCTGGTTTATGGTCAGGTCAGCCAGTCTTTGGTATTTTCTCGACACTTTCACGCAAGATGATGGCCTGTCCGGATACACAAGCTTCAATAATTTTTTGATTTTTGAGCAGAATCCCGGATGTTATTTGGCTCGGCTTTTTCATGGCGTAACCCTGGCGAATTTGAAATTGCTGCCAGCCATCGGGCATTTCGTTATATTTTGCCAAATAGGCTCCAAGAGCACAGGCGGCAACTCCGGTTGCCGGGTCTTCATTGTATCCTGCCCGTCTGGGGAATTGTCGTGCCGAGTAAATGCCTGATTCGGTAGAAAAAGGATAAAGCCCGGTGGTTTCATATTTGTCACAGAGACCCCAAAGCGCTTCGAAGTCTGGCTCCAGTTCATCAAGTATTTTTTCACTTGCGAGTGGTACGATGAGTTTATATCTGGAGGTTGAAACAGATTGTATTGGCCCGGAAACCATATTAAACGCGCTGGAAGATAAACGAAGAACAGAAGCTACTTCATCAATAGATGGATTATTTTGTGCAAATTTTGGAGGAAACTGATAAACCGTCACTAGCAGATCATTTTCATCCCCTTGCCATTCCACCGAAATGGGACCGAGGGCAGTGTCGATTTTAACGGGAGAAGTTGTTATTCGTTCCTGTTGTGCAAGCACTGTTATCGCAGCAATCGTTCCGTGTATGCACATTTCCATTTCGTATTGGGGCACAAAATAACGCAAGGAGCAGACCGATTCGGTGCTTTCGGGTTGGCCAATAACAATGGTTTCGGCACCAAACTGTTTTGCAAGGGCACAACCCTGTTGCGAATTTATATCGTTGCCATCCACAATGACCGGGCACGGATTGCCTCCGTCGGGGCCATCGGGAAAAACAGTGGTATGTACCACTACTTTGCTATTGTGATTCATCTTATCCCCGGGTGCAGGCATAGAATCAAATGATGCTACCTGTTATTGACAGTCAGTGTTATACCAAAACCGACAAGCAGATACCGACAGGCAAGCAGAAAAGCTGATTTTCTCTTTGAAGCCTTCTGTCTGCAAGAAATAAATGCTACTGCGGTTCAATCTCCACCAGTACTTCCCCTGGCGTTACCCGATCACCTTTGCCCACGAATATACCTGTAACGACACCGTCGATAGTTGCCTGCACTTCCGCTTCCATTTTCATGGCTTCTGTAACCAGTACCGGCTGCCCGGCCTTGACCTGGTCGCCCTCTTTTACCAGTACCGCCACAATATTGCCGGGTATGCTGGTAGTCACATGGCCTTCGGCGCTTGCCTGCTTGCGCCCGCTTGCGCTTTCCGGTTGGTATTCATTGAGGGGCTCGAATACGACCTCTTCCGGCATGCCATCCATGGTGAGGTAGAAGTGGCGTTTGCCGGTTTTTTTGACGCCCACGCCGGTAATCGCCACCTGATAGCGTTCGCCGTGTACGTCGATGACAAATTCCGTGGGTGTCCCCTCGTCTGCACCTGCTTTATGGCTGTCGGTAACCGGTTGCAAGACTTCTGGCACCAGCGTGCCACCAGCGCGTTGCTCCAGGAAGGTTTTGCCGATGTCGGGAAACATGGCATAGGTGAGCACGTCTTCTTCGCTTTCGGCGAGGTCGCCAATTTCAGCGCGCAACTTGTCCAGCTCCGGCGGCAGCAGATCGGCGGGTCGCACATCCACCACCTCTTCCTTGCCGACCGCGCGTTGTCGCAAATCTTCATTCACCGGGGCCGGAGCCGCGCCGTAGTGGCCCAGCAAATAGCGTTTCACTTCGTTGGTGATGGTTTTGTAGCGACCGTCGGCGAGCACATTAACCACTGCCTGGGTACCGACGATTTGCGACGTCGGAGTAACCAGCGGCGGATAACCCAGGTCTGCCCTCACTTTGGGGATTTCTGCAAACACTTCGTCGATGCGGTTGAGAGCGCCCTGTTCTCTGAGCTGGTTGGCCAGATTGGACATCATGCCGCCGGGCACCTGGTTTATTTGTACTGCAATGTCTTCACGGGTGTAGTCGCTTTCAAACTGGTGATATTTTTTACGCACCTCGCGAAAATAGTCTGCGATTTCCGTTAGCAGAACCAGGTCCAGCTCGGGGTCTCGCTCGCTGCCTTTCAGTGCAGCGACCATTGTTTCGGTGGCGGGATGGCTGGTGCCACCGGCAAATGCAGAGATAGCGGTATCAATGTGGTCGACGCCATTGTCAATGGCTCGCTGCATGCACAGGGGTGCCAGCCCGGAGGTTGAATGGCTGTGCAAAAACAGGGGTAATTTGACGGCAGTCTTCAGGGCTTTTACCAGTTGAGCGGTACCTTCCGGTGTCAACAATCCCGCCATATCCTTGATGGCAATGGAATCGCAGCCCATTGCTGACAGGGCTTTGGCTTGTTCGACAAAGGTTTCGGGGTTGTGTACCGGGCTGGTGGTGTAACAGAGCGTGCCTTGCGCGTGCTTGCCAGCGTGTTTCACTGCCTTGATGGACGTTTCCAGATTGCGCAGATCATTCATCGCGTCGAAAACGCGAAACACATCAATACCATTTTCCGCCGCCTTGTGAACGAAGGCAGTAACCACATCGTCTGCGTAGTGTCTGTAGCCCAGCAGGTTCTGGCCACGCAGCAGCATCTGCAGACGAGTGTTGGGCAGGGCCTGGCGCAGTGAGCGCAAGCGCTCCCATGGGTCTTCTTTGAGAAAACGCACGCAGGCATCAAAAGTGGCGCCACCCCACACTTCCAGCGACCAGAATCCAGCCTGATCCAGCTTGTCGCAGACTGGCAGCATATCTTCGGTACGCATCCGCGTGGCGATAAGGGACTGGTGTCCGTCTCTGAGTACAACATCGGTGATCTTTACGGCATTCTTTTTGCTCATCAGTGGACTCCGTCAGTTACAGGCCAGCGTAGGCGGCGATAGCGGCAGCGATCGCCAGGGCGACCTCTTCAGGGCGGCTTTTTTCCGAATACTGCAGCAGCTCCGGATGCTGGTCGACAAAGCCGGTGTCGAAATTGCCCTGACGGAACGTATCGTGCTGCAGTATTTGCTGGTAGTAGGGTGCGGTGGTTTTTACACCTTGTACTCGCATATCGTTAAGGGCGCGAACCGCCCGATTTAATGTCTCTTCCCAGTGCAGACCCCAAACAATGAGCTTCAGACACATGGAGTCAAAATACGGGGGGATGTCATAACCGGTGTATATGGCCGTGTCGACTCGTACGCCGGGTCCGCCTGGTGCGTAATAGCGGCTGATGCGGCCAAAGCTGGGTAAAAAGCTGTTTTTGGGGTCTTCGGCATTGATGCGCAACTGCAGGGCATAGCCCCGATAACCAATATCCTGCTGTCTGTATCCAAGTGGCAGTCCCGCAGCGATACGAATCTGCTCGCGGACAATGTCGACACCGGTAATCTGTTCGGTGATGGTGTGTTCCACCTGAACACGAGTGTTCATTTCCATAAAGTAGACTTGCTGTTTATCAAGCAAAAACTCTACCGTGCCGGCATTTTCGTAGCCCACAGATTCGGCGGCAGTCACCGCCAGTTCACCTATGTAGGCGCGCTGCTCGGGAGTAAGCTGGGGCGAAGGGGCAATCTCGATCAGCTTCTGATTGCGACGCTGGATTGAGCAGTCGCGTTCAAACAGGTGAATGGTATTGCCGTGGCTGTCTGCCAACACCTGCACCTCGATGTGGCGCGGGTTGACGATGCACTTTTCCATAAATACATCGGCACTGCCGAAAGCCTTGGTGGCCTCCGAGATTACTCTTTCGTAGTTGAGTGCAAGCTCCTTCGCATTGTCGCAGCGGCGAATACCGCGGCCGCCACCCCCGGAGGTGGCTTTGAGCATCACCGGATATCCAATGCGTTGTGCTTCGCTATGGGCCTCTTCCAGGCTGACCAGATTACCCTCTGACCCCGGTGTAACCGGCACGCCCGCAGCGATCATGGCCTGCCGTGCCGCGGTTTTATCTCCCATGCAGTGTATGACCTCAGCCGAGGGGCCAATAAAGCGAATGCCACGCTGGGCGCAGATCTCGGCCAGTTCAGGATTTTCTGACAGAAAGCCGTAGCCAGGATGAAGGGCATCACAGCCGGTTTGTACTGCCAGATTAACAATACGGTGGGGGTTGAGGTATCCGGCCAGGGGGTCTTCGCCGACACTGTGGGCCTCGTCGGCGCGCTTTACATGCAGGGCGTAGCGGTCGGGTTCCGTGTATATGGCTACCGAGCGAATGCCCATCTCTGCACAGGCGCGCTCGATACGGACGGCGATTTCGCCACGGTTGGCAATCAGTATTTTCTTGATCATCCCCACCTACTCTTCGCAAGGGTAAGAGAACGGACCCTATAGGAAGCTACCAGAAAATAAAAATTGATATTACTGCAAACAGGTATATAAAATTACTTATGCCTGCAAAACCGTCGTACCTTCACAGACTTACTTTGCGGCAGATCGAGATTTTTCAGGCGGTCTGTCGGTTGCGCAGTTACTCTCAGGCGGCGGAGGAGCTTGCGCTGACTCAGCCGGCGGTCAGTGCCCAGGTCAAACTGCTGGAAAACCTGGTGGGTGAGCCCCTGCTGGATTATGTCGGCAAACGTTTGTACCTCACCCCCGCTGGTGAAGCTGTGGAAAAAGCGGCGGGGGATTTACAGCACCGGCTGATCACGCTGGAAATGGAACTGGCCGAACTGCAGGGAGTAATACAGGGCGTTTTGTCACTGACCATTGAAACCAGCGCCCAATATTTTCTGCCCGCCTTGCTTGCCGCCTTCAACGATCGTCATCCAAAGGTGGACGTGCAATTGCATGTTGTCAACCGTGCTGAAGGGTTGCGGCGTATGGCCAAAAATCAGGACGACTTGATCATTACCAGCTTGATACCTGGTGGCCGCTCCTTTTTATTTCTGCCGTTTCGAGAGAATAAACTGATCGCCGTTTCCAGGCCTGACAATCGTCTTGCCGAAAGTGCCACTGTCGGGTTATTACAACTGGCGGAAGAAAAACTGCTGGTGCGAGAATCCGGTTCTGGAACGCGCCAGGCCTTTGAGCAGCATTGTCTTGAGCAGGGCGTGCGCTTTCCTTTCGTTCAACAGCTGGGATCGCTGGAGGCGATTAAAGCGGGTGTTCTTGCCGGTTTGGGCATCGCCGTACTTCCGTTCGAAGTGTGCCGTTCGGAGTTGGCGTCTCATCAATTGGTCGAGCTTCCGGTAGACCATTTTCCGTTGCGCCGTTCCTGGTGTGTAGCTTATGCCAGGGGCAAACACCTGACGCCAGTGGCACAGCGTTTTTTGAGTTTTTTAACAAGTACTCCTTCAGGGTAATTTTGCCGTATTCAGCTTTGAGTCTGACTATCAAACAGATGAATCAGCTTATTCACAGAAGGGAATTGTTTTAATTCATAGCCGGTTGCACCATTAACGGCAAATGGCGAGTTTTGGATGACCGCAATTCTGGTGAAAAAGCCAGTTCATATTTGCGCAGGCACTACATATGACATTGCAACAACTCCTCGGAATCGAACCGCCGATTATTCAGGCACCAATGGCTGGTGTACAGGATAGTGCTCTGGCGCTGGCAGTAACCGATGCAGGGGGGCTTGGATCTCTTCCCTGTGGCGAGTTGCTTTGTTACCCTACTACGAAGAATTGGGCATTGACCCCGGGGTAATAGTCGGTAGGGCAAGTCGCGAACCATTCAGTCAATCTGCCGCCGATGTGATAAGTGAATTCAAACCCGCAGTCGTTAGCTTCCATTTTGGTTTGCCCGAGTCTGCTTTACTTTCTCGCGTGCGCGCATCGGGATCAAAAATCCTTGCTACAGCGACAACTGTCGAAGAAGCTATATGGCTTGAAGAGCGAAGTGTTGATGCCATTGTTGCGCAAGGGCTGGAAGCAGGTGGTCATCGTGGAATGTTTTTATCGGACGATATAAATACACAAGTCGGAACCATGGCGCTCCTTCCCCAAATAGTGGGCGCTGTACGCGTTCCGGTTATCGCTGCCGGGGGTATCGCCCATGCCCGGGGCGTTAGGGCGGCGATGGGGTTGGGTGCTGCCGGTGTTCAGATTGGTACGGCCTATATGCTTTGTACCGAAGCCGCAACCAGTGCTGTACATCGCGCCGCGCTGAAGAGCGCCGACGCTTGCCACACTGCCCTAACCAATCTGTTTAGCGGTCGGCCCGCGCGCGGTATTGTAAACCGTATTATCCGTGAACTTGGCCCAATAAGTGCGTCGGTGCCAGCCTTTCCTTTGGCTTCTGCCGCGGTTGCCCCTTTGCGCGCCAAAGCGGAGAGTAAGGGCAGCGGCAATTTTTCGCCGTTGTGGGCGGGTCAGAATGTCGCTGGGTGCCGGGAAGTATCAGCGGCTGAATTGACTCGGGAGCTGGCTGCAAATCTGTAGAGGCCAAGCTTGCTTACGTCGCAGCTCAACCACTGACAAAATCCTTTCTGTCGAGGCCGTGTTTTTTCATGCGGTCGTAAAGTGTTTTTCTTGGTAAGCCCAGGGTGACCATAACATCTTTAATTCTGCCATTGTGTTTTTGCAGTGCGTTGGCAATAAGCGCTCGCTCGTAGCTGTCCATACTTTCTTGTAGCGTGCTGTGGCAATCCAGATTCTGTAGATTGGAGTCGATGATGGTGCTGTTGTCGAAGGCAGTGTCGCCAAGCAGAACATAGCGTTCGGCCTGGTTTTTCAATTCCCGTACATTTCCCGGCCAATTGTGTTGCAGCATGCTTGTCATTTGTTCCTGACTGACGGGTATCAATTCTCGCTGGTGGCGCGCTGATGCTTCTCGAGCGAAGTGCAAAAACAGCAAGGAAATATCCTCTGTTCTGTCACGTAAAGGCGGTACCGGTATGGTAACCAGATTGAGACGGTAAAACAGATCAGAGCGAAACTCCTGCCGGTTGCTCATATCAAGCAAATCGCTTTTGGTTGCGGCAATTACTCTTATATCGAGTGGCACCAGTTCATTGCTGCCAAGACGTACGATGGCACGCTCTTCCAGAATCCGCAAAAATTTCACTTGTAACGCGAGAGGCATACTCTCAATTTCATCCAGAAAAATAGTGCCTCCATTCGCATATTCGAATTTGCCAGTACGGCGTTTGTCTGCACCTGTGAACGCACCAGCTTCATAGCCAAATAATTCACTTTCAATAATATTTTCGGGCAATGCTCCGCAGTTAATCGCTACAAAATTTTTGTTTTGCCTGGAACTGTGGTGGTGCAAGTAGCGGGCAACCAGGTCTTTTCCTGTGCCGGTTTCTCCGTGTAGCAAAATGTCTGCAGACGTGTCTGAAACTTGATAAATGACATCGCGCAATTGTGTTATGGCTTTTGAATTGCCCAGAAGTCGAGGGCCTGGAGCAGAAAAATTATCAACTTCTGTTTTGAGTTTTTGAACCTCCAGTGTCAGCTGCCGCTTTTCCAGTGCGCGGCGCACTACATCCAGAAAATGGTCGTTGTCGAAGGGCTTTTCTATAAAATCGTAAATGCCTCTGCGAATCGCAGAAACAGCCATAGAGATATCACCGTGCCCGGTGAGTAAAATGACAGGTATATTGTTATCCATTTTAAGCACGGTATCTGCCAGTGTGAGACCATCGGTCTTCGGCATATTAATATCGGTAATCAATACACCGGGCCAGCCACGATGCAATTTAGGCAGTACGTCTTCCGCATTCGAAAATGTTTCGACATTGTAATCCTGTAGTGTGAGTATTTGGCTGACAAATCCTCGTATATGACGCTCGTCGTCGACAAAATATACAGTATTAACTTGTGTATCCATTATCCTGGTCTCTTGGCCGGGCCTGTTAACAAGCCCTAAAACAAATATTTATACATTAATCGCAGGCAATTTAATGCAAAAAACTGCACCACCATCAGGATGGTTGTGCGCGGTCAGGGTGCCTTGCATCGAATCAATGATACCCCGGGATATTGACAGGCCGAGGCCCAATCCATGACTTTCATCCTTGGTCGTAAAAAACGGCCGAAAAATCTGGTCTATATCATCACCTGGTATACCGGGGCCGCTGTCCTGAATTTCGATGACCACCGTATCCTGAAGTCGTTGGCCAATGATATTGAGTCGTTTTTCTCTGGTTTGGTTCATGGCGTGCATGGCATTGGTGAAGATATTAACAAATACCTGCTCCAGCCTGACAAGTTCACCCATGACAACCAGTGGATCCTCGGGAAAAGAAAGTTGATACTCTATTGCTGCTACGGAAAACGGATTTTTCATGATGCGTAGTGCAGCATTCAGGGCTTCAAGCGGATACATGGGCATTGGTCGCCCAGAGCTTTTACGAGTAAAGGTTTTGAATTGCCCTACGATATTTTTCATATGGCTGGTTAGCGCGGCAATTTCTTCAAGATTGCTTCGCACCAGATCCGGTTTTTCTGCTGCCAATATAGACAAGGTAGACTGTGTGTAGCCGGTCAACGCGGTGAGAGGTTGGTTGAGCTCGTGGTTGATGCTGGCCGACAGATTGCCAATCAGGGCAAGTTTGCTGGCTTGTATCAGTTCATCCTGGGTTTGTTTCAGTTGCCGGAGGGCGGACTCTTTTTTGTCGATCTCGGTAAGTAGCCGCTGGTTGGTCTCGGTGATGTCCCTGGTGCGATCCTTAACCTGAGATTCGAGCTTTCCCCTTGCTTGTTTAAGCAGTTTTATTGTATTGCTACGTTTTGCCAGATAGAGCAAAATCATAGCCACCAACAAGTAACAGGAAATGGTGGTTACCAGAACCATATTTCGATGACTGGTAAGTGCATGCAAGTCAACAAAAACCATCGCTCTCCATGTTGCATCAGGGCCGGGTTGAATTCGCACCAGGTATGGTATTTTTACATCTGCTTCGTTTGGAACAGTTAATTGCTGAAATTTTTGTTTATTGAGAAAGTTGGGCAATCTTTCATTTTTTGCTCCCAGGTTCTTAATCGGGTGTCCGGCGTATTGATTGCTTGTGTCCAGCATATGACGTTGTTCTTCATTAAGTGAAAAAAGAGAATGTAAACGCCACTGTCGTTCGGTGGACAAAAAAATTATGTTTTTATCGTCGGCAATTGCATATTTGACATCGCCACCCGTAACGGCAGCAGACCAGTTACTTTCCAGTTGATCAACTCTGACCTTGACAACAACTACGCCCAAAATAGTTTGTTCATCTTTAATCGGATAAGATAGATAATATCCGCGCTTGGCAGAGGCTGTTCCCAAACCAAAACTCCATGCAAGCTTGCCTTTCATTGCCTCCTTGAAATATGGACGAAAAGAAAGGTCCCTGCCAATAAAGGTAATCCGTTCCCGCCAATTACTGGCGGCGATGGTTAAGCCGCTTTCGTTGACCAGATAAATGTCTGACGCATCGGTAATAATTTTTAATTCTTCGAGATAAGCATCCACTTCTTTTTGGATGTCCACGTTACCGGGATCCCGCAGGCGCGATACCAGCAAATCGTTATTTGATAATGTTGCTGGTATTCGTTCGAAATTACGCAGGGAGCTTTCAATAAAACCCATGAAATTGTTAAGTTGAAAGGTAGCTCGTTGCTGCAGGTGTTTGTACCCCTGGTGAGTTCCCAGTTGATAGGCGCAAAAGGTGACAATCAGCAACCCGGCTGCCGCTGCTACCCACAGTCTTTGGGTGGAATACCGCATATTTCGATTTTCACATTGCACCGAGATCACCCATATTTGCCATTTTGAAAAATGAGCATATTTGCAACTTGCTGATTTATCTCAAAAATCTTTTTTGGCACCTAGATTGCTTTGGATTTATTGCCATCGGCTAACGCATTGGTTGATAACACACATGGTCAGCTAATGCTATTGCGGATTCAATCAAATCATAACGCATTTATCCGATAGCAGACTTGTATTGCGAACTGGAGTGGCTGTAGCGTCTGCTATTTGATATTGCAACAAGGATAAGGTAATGGACCGGAAGAAATCGTCGTTAACCGTTATTTCAGGCTGCAGAGTAATAGCATTGTCTGTATTAATATTCTCTGTCAATGGAATCTGTGATTCAGCGGAAGACGAGGACAAGATAACAGTATCGGCCTTTGAGCTGCCACGCTATTCCGTTTACCTCAGTCAGGAATCGCGTCAAGGTATTGAGAAGACTGCAAAAATGTGGGAACAATCCGGCAAGCATTGCAACCTTTCCGAGATGGAGGACGGTCCTTCCATTCGGGCTTGCGAGGCCAAAATCTGGCCGCCGGTAATTGCCGCTGCCAGACAGGTATACGATGTTGATATCGAATCGAAAACCATTGCCGGTGTTTACACCGATGTGGTGACACCAGCGGATGGTGTAGCTCTCGCCAAGCAAAACCGTGTGTTGATCAATCTTCACGGCGGCGCTTTTAAATACGGTGCCCGTTATGGTGGGCAAATGGAATCGATACCGATTGCTGCGCTTGGGAAATATCGCGTCATTGCTGTGGATTACCGCCAGGCGCCGGAACACCATTTCCCGGCTGCCAGTATTGATGTCGCAAAGGTGTACCGCGAGCTGCTCAAAGACTATGAGCCGGAGAATATCGGTATTTACGGCTGCTCAGCGGGCAGCCGGTTAGCCGGAGAGTCGATTGCCTGGTTTCACAAAGAGGGCCTGCCGGGGCCGGGCGCGGTCGCCATGCTTTGCTCGGCGCCCACCCGGCTGGATGGCGACAGCAATTATACAGCCTTTGCCTTGTCAGGCAGGGAACCCATGACGATTAAGGACATTCCCTACTGGCAGGGGGTGAGCCCTGATAACGCCTTGGCTTTTCCGGGTGAATCGCCGCAGATGCTGGCTATTTTTCCGCCCTCGTTGCTGATGACATCGTCACGGGACTATTCCGTAAGCCCCATGTCTTACATGCACTCGCAACTGGTTAAGCTGGGCATCGAAACGGAATTACATATCCTTGAGGGTTTCCGGCATGCGGAGTTTCTCGGTTTATACGTGCCGGAGTCCCGCCATGCGGCGCAGACAGTGATCCGCTTTTTTGATCGGTGGCTGGGTAAGTCAAAGTAGTTCTGAAGATGACCAGTACGGTGCTCAACTCGCAATTATTTGGAGACATGTTTGGTGACAAGCCAATGCGAGAGTTGTTCTCCGATGAAACTCTGATCCGCCTGTATCTGAAAATTGAAGCGGCTTTGGCTAAAGTACAGGCGAGGTTGGGTATCATTCCTGATAACGCTGCTGAGGAAATAGCGAGGCAGGCTGTAAACCTGCAAATTGACTGGGGCCGACTGAAAATCGAGACGGAAAATGTTGGTTATCCGGTTTTACCCCTGGTGACGCAGTTGGTTTCTGCATGCAGGAATAATCTCGGTCAATATTACCACTGGGGCGCCACAACTCAGGACATTATGGTTACAGCTAATGCTCTGCAAATTCGCGATGGATTGTTATTGCTGAGCAAGCATATAGATCAGACGCGCTCATTGCTCGCAGGGTTGGCGCAAAATCATCGCAATACAGTAATGCCGGGGCGCACACATTTACAACAGGCGTTACCGGTTACCTTCGGTTTGAAATGCGCCACCTGGTAGTCCGCCATGGACCGCCACCGGCAACGCCTTGACCAACTGTTACCGCGCATCGGTGTCGGCCAGTTTTCCGGTGCCGCAGGCACAGTGGCTTCACTGGGCGATAGAGGGCTGGAGGTGCAGGTGGCGTTGATGGAGGAGTTGGGCTTGGGGCAACCGGATATTACCTGGCATACCATTCGAGACAATTTTGCCGAGGCCAGCGGTCTGTAATCCGGGTAAAGTCAACTCGATCAGCTACCTGAGACCGTCAGCGCACCTGTGCTAATGTTGCGTTTTGTCGTTCCCTCCAGCAGCGATAATCAAATTAGTGTTAACAGGCCCTGATAGATAGTCTGGAAAGGGCGGTCGACTTGGTGCGAGCAGGTTCTGAAAATTAGTATCGAAGCCCGCATGGGCGGCAATTCACACATTACTCTATGCCATAGTTGACAAAACCTACCCATGTGAGTGGCGCTCGCAAGACACTTGGCAATTAACGTATTGAATTAAATACGTTTTAGAGCGGTGGCATACAGTTTGCAGTGAAAAACAATCGCTAGTTTTCTTTTGATTCATTTCCTGGTGAGCGTGACCGAATTGATGCAAAAAGCAACACGAATTTCTGTGGTGATTTCTCTGATACTTGTTTGTGTACAGCCGGGTTGGGCACAAACATTTGATAACGAAAAGCTGCCAACACCAGGGTTGCTGGATTCGGTAGAAATTATCAAGGATCGCTGGGGTATATCCCACATCTACGCCAAAAACCAAAAAGACCTGTTTTTTGCCCAAGGCTATAGTGCCGCCAGGGATCGCCTGTTTCAATTTGAAATCTGGCGTCGTCGAGCATTGGGTTTGATGGCCGAGATACAGGGTGAAAAAGCTTTGCAGCATGACATTGGTGCAAGATTGCTCAAATTTCGAGGTGATATGCGCAAGGAAATGCATCACTATCACAAGGATGGCGAAGAAATTATCAATGCATTTGTAAAAGGTGTGAATGCTTACATTGATACCGTTCTTCAAAAGCCCGAATTGCTTCCGATGGAGTTTGAGCTGCTTGGTATCAAACCAGGCCACTGGACGCCGGAAATTGTGATATCGCGCCACAATGCGCTGACTGGTGGGGCCAGTCAGGAAGTAATGATTGCCAGATTGCTACAGCTGGTCGGTGAAGAAAAAACCCGGCAGATTATGCCTTTTCGCGGCAACCCTTATCTGAAACCGCGGGAGGGAGTAGCGCTTGAAGAAATGCATGACAACATTCTGGCGGTATACAAGGCATCCCGCAATCCACCTGCGTTTTCCGCAGAAGATCTTTCCCCACAAGTGACTGCTGCCACACCAGTCAGAATTGAACGGCTCAATACGGACCTTGATGCATTTTCCAATCCGGTTGAATATGCAACGGTTATTGGTAGCAACAATTGGGTAATTTCCGGTAATAAAACCGCGAATGGATACCCTGTTATGGCTGATGATCCGCATCGTCGCATCCAGACGCCCTCTTTGCGTTATTGGGCACATCTGGTGGCGCCGGGATGGAACGTTATTGGCGGCGGTGAACCAGTCTTGCCTGGTATTTCCATTGGCCATAATGACTACGGTGCCTGGGGTTTGACAATTTTCCCGATCGATCAGGAAGATATCTATGTATATCAAACCAATCCGCGTAATCCAAACCAGTATCTGTACGACGGCAAGTGGGTAGATATGGAAGTGGTCACCGAACAGATACCGGTTAAAAACCAACCCGATTTTCGGGCTCCCTTAAAGTATACCCGCCACGGTCCGGTGATTTACGAAGATAAACACAACAACAAAGCCTATGGTTTGAAAGCTGCATGGCTCGACATCGGCGCGGCGCCTTACCTGGCCAGTTTACGTATGGACCAGGCGCAGAATTGGTCTGAATTCAGAGCGGCTTGTGCCTGGTCTGGATTGCCTGGTGAAAATATGGTTTGGGCAGACAAACAAGGTAATATCGGTTGGCAAGCCGTAGGTCTGACACCCTTGCGAATTGGTTGGGATGGAGTGCTGCCGGTTCCCGGTGACGGGCGTTATGAATGGGCAGGGTATGCACCAATCAAGTCACTCCCTCACATATTGAATCCGAAGAAAGGTTTCTGGCATACGGCCAATTATTATAACGTGCCTGAAAATTATCCAAATATATTCAGTTTTATCTCAGCAGGACCCGCGCGCAGTGATCGCATAAGTGAGGTATTGGCTCAAGATAAAAAGCACAGTGTCGGTGACTCAATGTCGCTTCAGCAGGATGTCTTGTCTGTAGTGGCAAGAGAAATTGTGCCAGTGTTAAAGGGCGTAACTCCTTCGAGAAGTGAAACCCGAGCTGCAAAGGCCAGGCTGTTGCAATGGAATTATCGAATGGAAAAAGACTCTGCTGCCGCTGCTATATACGCAGTTTGGGAAAAGGAGCTGTTAGATACGTTGACGACCATGCTGATGCCTGCGGACCAGACAGAGTTACTCTCCCTGGCAAAAGAAAAAATGGTGGAATGGTTACAGCATCCTGAAATGGCACCACGAGAATTGTTTGGTGATAAATCTGAAGTGGTTCGTAATAATCTGCTTATCGAAAATCTGGACAGAGCTGTTGAGAAGTTGAGTGCCAAACAAGGGGCAGATCCCGAAAACTGGAAATATGGAAGTAATCAGTTTCGCTACAGCAAAATGGAGCATCCGCTAAGTCACCTGCTGGATCGCAATTTGCAAACAAAGCTGGATGCTGGCCCAGTTCCCACTGGGGGTGATTCCAATACTGTCAATGTTAATCACGGTGCCGCAAATCAGACTGCGGGTGCAAGTTTCCGCATTATTGTTGATACCGGTAACTGGGATGCGAGTAAAGGTACAAATACGCCGGGGCAGTCCGGCAATCCGGATAGCCCACATTATAAAGACCTGTTTCAGATGTGGGCAGAAGGTAAGTATTTTCCTGTTTACTTCACGCGAAAAAAAATAGAAAGGGCTGCATCATTGATAACCAGGCTGGTCCCGAAATCATGATGTGCAAGATTAATTAATAAAGGTGTTTTTCATGAAATTTACCAGATATCGTATTAGTGCACTCATAATCACTGTTGTTTTTGGTTGCACATTGTATGCCAATGAACCAAGGGAAATTGACCTCAACAGGTATGATCAGGTTATTGGCAAATTCAAATTTCGCGACAAGGTTTTTCCACCCGCTGAAGGTAGCATAGTCTTTGTTGGCAGCTCCAGCTTTTGGTTATGGAACACTCGCGTCAATAACGACCTGTCACCCTTGACTATTGTACCGCGCGGTTTTGGCGGCAGTACCATGCCTGATCTTCTGCATTTTTCTGATCGTATAGTGATTGATTATAAACCGCGTGCGATAGTTCTTTACGAGGGTGACAATGACATCGGCTATTATGGCCACTCGCCCGAACAGGTGGTTGAGAATTTTCAAACATTTATCGACAAGGTCGCCGCCGAACTGCCCGGTACGCGCATCTACATTGTCTCAATCAAACCGAGCTTTTTGCGCGAAAAATCCTGGCCGGTACAGGACCGCGCGAACCAACTCCTCGAAAAATTGTGCGAGCAAAATTCCCTGCTTACCTTTATTGACACTGCTACACCGATGTTTGACAGTGATGGCAAATTGCGCAAGGACTTGTTCATTGACGACGATTTGCACATGAATAAAAAAGGTTACGAACTGTGGACGTCGATTATCAAACCGATCTTGATGAAAAATGAAGGCAAGTACGAAAAGAATTGAAACGGGGGCGGGACTGCGATCAGTAGTCGTTTTTCGCATAATTCATCCCGGATAAAAATAAAATTTGAGCAGGAGGAAAGTTCAATGACCGATGATACGTTGAATTCGCCGCTGACAAGGCCCGTTGCCGAGTCCGGGGTTGCACAAAACAGGTTATCCCGGCGTGGTTTTATACAGGCTTCCGGTGGACTGATATTAGCTGGTGGCGCGGTGGCGCCCCTTTCCCGGGCCGTTGCCGCCGAAGTTGGCAATCAGTCCGGAAACTGCGACGCCGCGAATGCCGGCAACGACACAATAGACACCCGGGAAATGGAGGCGCGTTACCAGCGCGCCGAGCAAATGTACCGGGTCTATCGCCATAAGGAAAAACTGACCTATAACACGAACCTGAATCCGCATTGGTTTACAGATGGCGAATCCTTCTGGTACCAGCGGGAGACAAAAACCGGAGCGCAATATCGGATTGTCAACGCGGTGAGCAAAAGTAACAACGCAGCGTTCGATCACCGCGCCCTGGCGCAATCGCTGGCCGACGCCTCGGGCGAGAAAGTGGACGCCGATCATTTGCCACTCAGCGCAGTCGACATCGATTTTTCGCCGCGCCGCGTCACCTTCACCGCCTTCGAACGGCGCTGGCGCTACGACGACAACAACCGCCAGTGCACGGCGATTGAGCCCTGGTCGCAAGACTGGGCAATTTCACCGGACGGTAAAAAGGCCGTGATGAGGCGTGACCACAACCTGTGGTTGCTGGACCTGGCCTCGGGGCGTGAAGTGCAACTGACCACGGATGGGCATCGCCAGTATTCTTACGGAGACAAGGCCAGCGCCTATGGGCGGGTGGAGTACGTCAGCGGCCTCGGCGCGCAGGCGGTGTGGTCGCCGGACAGCGCGCGCATTTTGACCGTGGTGCGTGACACCCGCGAAGTAGTTCCGGGCCCGCCGCTGGTGCAATATGTGCCGCCCGATGGCGCTTATCGCCCCGGTATTGTCGATGAGGAGCGCCGCGTGGCGTTTGCCCAGGACGAGCACGTGGAGGTCTATCGTTTTCTCTCGATCGACGTGGCAAGCGGCAACATTGTCATGGCCGACTACCGTCCCAGTACCATCCTCTATCCCCCCTATCTGAGTTTTGTCGGCGGCCACCGCGGCTGGTGGGATGAGGATAATCGCCACGCCTGGTACGTCGATCTTGAGCGCGGTGGGCGCACCGGTCGCCTGTTGCACTTTGACACCTACAGCGGCAAGGTGCGTGTGGTCATCGAAGAGAGCGCCGACAGCCGTTTTCCACTGATCCCCTTTTCACACCTTTGCCCGATGATGGTGATGCTGCCGGGCAGCGATGAAACTGTCTGGTACTCCGAGCGCAGTGGCATGGGTCACCTCTATCTCTACGACCTGAAAAGCGGCCGCGAAAAACACGCTATCACCCGGGGTGACTGGATGGTGCGCAATATTCTCCACGTCGACGCCGAGCGCCGCGAGTTGTTGATCCAGACCGCCGGGCGGGTCGAAGGAAGGAACCCCTATTACTGTGATATCTGCCGGGTCGACATGGACACAGGAGAGTTGACGACTCTGGCAACCGGGGATTACGACCATCTCGTTCAGGATGGCCGCAGTCGCAACCGTCCCCTGGGGCGGGGGCCAGTACCGCTGGGCGCGTCCGAAAACGGCAATTACCTGGTGGTGACGCGTTCGCGCTCCGATCAGGCGCCGCAGCACCTGTTGCTGGATCGCAGCGGCAAACAGCTTATGGAGGTCGAGATTCCCGACCTTTCCGGGCTTCCCGACGACTGGCAGTGGCCGGAGCCTATGATGCTGAAAGCGGCGGACGGCGAAACCGATATATACGGCGTGGTGGTGCGGCCACCCAATTTCTCACCTGATAAAACCTGGCCGGTAGTGGACGTCAGTCTCGACACTGCGGCACCGGTGGGTTCGTTCAACAATGGTGGAGAATTCTGGCTGCCCTATTTGATATCGCAACTGGGTTTTGTGGTAGTGATGATCGAGAGCCGTGGTAGTGGACTGCGTGGCACAGCGTTTTACGAGGCCAACGACCCTCTGGCGACTGGCATTGACCGAATGAGCAAGCGTTTTAATCAGGCTGATAACGTAGCTGGTATTCAACAAATGGCGGCGCGGTATCCCTGGATGGATATCGACCGTGTTGGTGTCTGTGGTCTTAACTGCCAGTCGACCGCAGTGGTTGGCATGTTCCGCTACCCTGAATTTTATAAAGTGGGCGTGAATCTGAGTGTACTGATAGACGCAAGAGTATCCGTCGGCGCGTTTTCCATGTCCGAAGAGGAAAACGAACCGCATATCGAAGATTTGGCTGGCAATTTGCGCGGTAAACTGTTGCTGGTGCACAACATGTTGGACAACGTTGCCTACGTGGGTGGCACCCTGCGTATTGTTCAGGCCTTGCAGGATGCCAACAAACCGATCGACATGCTGCTGTTGCCCAACGAGAAACATGTCTTTCCACTTACACCTCTCACCTACTGCTGGGATTACCTGGTCAAACACTTGCTGGCGGCGACGCCTCCCCGTGAAGCCCGTTTGGCGGCGGAGTAGATCAATAATCTGCAAACTACGCGTAATAACCTGGAGTTAAGCATGACAGACAAAAACAGCGGTGATTCCGTTGACAGACAAAAGCTCTCACCGGAAATATCGCGGCGCGATTTTCTCCTTAATTCATCGAGTACCGTGGCATTGACGGCGGTGGCCGGTTCACTGTTATCCTCGTCGCCGCTGGTTGCCGCCGCAGACGCAAATAATTCTGGTGCCTGTTCGCCTTCGGGCTTGAAAGTCGATCCTGACATGGAAGCCAGATACCGTCGCGCGGAGCTGATCGAACAGGGGCAATACACCAAAAAGCTGTTTTTCAATACCACGCTTTATCCCAACTGGATCGAAGGCCACGATGTTTTCTGGTATGTCAGGGACTACCGGGAAAGCCGGGAATACCGGTTGGTGGATGCGGCCGCGGGAAGCAATAAGGTGGCTTTCGATCACAAGGTCCTGGCTCGTTCCCTGGCAAAAATAGCCGGTGAAGAAGTGGATGCCGGCAATTTACCGATTAGTGATGTGACATTTACTCTGTCACCGTTGGCGATAACGTTTGCCGCGTTCGACAAACACTGGCGATTTGACGCCGCTGCGAAGCGCTGCGTCGAGATCCATCCCCATCCAGGGGACTGGCTCATTTCCCCGGACGGAAAAAAGGCGGCGTTTTCGCGCGATTACAATATCTGGGTGCACGATCTCGAAAGCGGGAAAGAAAAGCCGCTGACCACCGACGGTGAAAAATTCAAGGTCTACGCCGGTACGCCCACTGTCTACGGCCGCCAGGAGGAAATCTCCTTCGAAGCGATCTGGTCGCCGGACTCCAAGCGCCTGTTTACCCAGGTGCTCGATACCCGGGAAGTAAAAATTGCACCGCCACTGGTGCAGCACGTGCCACCGGACGGTAGCCTGCGCCCGACGATTTTTCGCCCTGACCGCCGCACCGCCTTTACCGACGACGAAATTCGGGAGGGTTACCAGTTTCTATCCATCGAGGTCGACAGCGGCAGGCGGCTGGATGTGGATTACCGTCAGGTGCCGATTTACCACCCGCCTTACCATGGTTATTTCAGGGGTAATCGGGGGTGGTGGAACAAGGATAGCCGGCGCGCTTATTTTACCGATCTGGAAATCGGTGGAAAAACCGCGCGCCTGGTGGAGGTCGATACCTACACCGGCAAACTGCGGGTGGTACTTGAGGAAAAGAACGAAGACCACTTTATCTTTATTCCCAAGACCCATATTCGCATACCGACAATGGTATTGTCAGACAGCGACGAACTGGTTTGGTATTCCGAACGCAGCGGTTCGGCGCATATCTATTTGTATGATTTGAACAGCGGTAAACTGAAAAACGCCATTACCCAGGGCGATTGGCTGGTGCGTAATATCCTGCATTTCAATCCGTCCACGCGAGAGCTATTGATTCAAACAGCGGGTCGTGTGGCGGGCCGCAACCCCTATTACTGCGATATTTGTCGGGTAAATATCGATACCGGCAAACTGACCACGGTGGTCGAGGGCAATATCGATTACCTGGTGATGGACCCGAGATCGCGCATGGGCCGTGGTGATTCCACGGGCGTATCCCCCAGTGGTCGTTATATTGTCGCCACTCGCTCGCGGGTGGATACCGTACCGGAAAGTCTGTTGTTCAATACCGGTGGCGAATTGTTGCAGACCCTGGAAAAAGCCGATGTATCGGGTCTGCCGGAGGGATGGCAATGGCCGGAGCCGGTGATGTTGAAAGCAGCGGATGGCAAAACCGACATCTATGCGATTGTATATCGGCCATCGGATTTTTCGCCAGACAAGAAATATCCGGTGGTGGAAATGTCGACCGGTAAATACCCGACGCCGCCCGGATCATTTACCAATGGAGACGGCGCCGGGCGCTTTTATTGTTCGCCTGCCGCTACCGCGGAATTGGGTTTTATCGTGGTGATGGTCGCCGCGCGCGGCACCAACATTGCACGCGACCGGGCCTTTGCGGCCGGTAAGAGCAAGGTCATTCACTCCGAACACAACCAGGCAGATTGTATTGCCGCCATCAAGCAGTTGGCGCGGCGTTACCCTTATATGGACCTGGAACGCGTCGGCCACGGTACCTACGGCAGCAGTTCCAGCCCGGTGACGGCAGTGTACGGCTATCCGGATTTTTACAAAGTGGCAATTACCGCCTTCACGCTGCTTGATCGCCATAGACTGTTCGGCGCATTTGAAAAACTGCCCTTCCCGGAAGATGAAACGCCAATTGAGGAGATGGCGCACAATCTGCAGGGCAAACTGTTGATTATGCACGGCATGATGGACAACGTGCTGCCGGTTGCCATGAGCTTTCGTCTGGTGGAGGCCTTGCAGAAGGCCAACAAGAGTTTTGACATGTTGTTGCTCCCCAATGCCGGTCACGGTACAACCGGTTATATGAAGCGTCGCCAGTGGGATTATCTGGTTGAGCATCTTTTGCACATTGAACCGCCGAAGGATTTTCATTTGACGACGGGTTATGAACTCTATTTGGCAAGTAAAAAGAAATAAATATTTGACCGCCGAGTAGCTGCACAGGGAAGTGCGGCCCCTGTTTAATAATAATCAGGAAAGTCTGATGTTGCGGTGGTGACAGTGGCAGTGATTATTGGTCAACAGGAAACATGTCCGGGTGAAGTAGAAGTGAGTGAGTAATGGGGAAAATAGTTGTCGAATTGATTTGCGCTGCGGTCGCAGCCGCACTGATTGGTGGTTGTACGGACGGCGTCACGAATAGCTATGACCTTGTTATTACCGGCGGGCGCGTTATTGACCCGGAAACTGATCTGGATGGCATCAGGAATGTGGGGATCAATGGGGGGCGGATAGAGTCTGTCACGTCAGACACCATTAGAGGCAAGCAACATATCGATGCCACCGGACTGGTGGTGTCCCCGGGTTTTATCGATCTTCACGATCATGCGCAAAATATCGCCGGTCAGACCTACCATGTCCGTGATGGTGTGACAACTGGTTTGGAGCTTGAAGGGGGCGTATACCCATTTCCAAATCAAGAAACGGACGTTCAGCCATTGCAAAAACAACTTCATAATCGCGAAGGAAAATCGCTGATCAATTACGGCTATTCCGCGGGCTTTTATGGCGCTAGATTAATTGCTAAAGATCGTGATTTGGAACGAACCAAGTATGAAATCAGCAATGAGCAAGAAAGGAACAAAATTTACTCCCTGATTGAACAGCAGTTAGACAGTGGTGCGATTGGTATCGGGCTTCCACTCGATTACATTTCCAAAGGGGTCAATAACGTCGAACTCGAAGGCATTTTCCGCCTGGCTGCCCGTCGCCAGGTTCCTTTGTTCGTACACATCCGAATGTCAGATGACGCCCTGGACCCGAGTGGTTTTCAAGAATTAATCGACATGGTGCGTAAAACCGGGGCGTCCTTGCATATGGTCCATATCACCAGCACCGGCCTGGGGCGAACGCCACTGTATATCGACATGCTGGAAAAGGCCCGCACAGCAGGTATGGATATCACTGCAGAAGTGTATCCTTATACAGCAAATCAGACCGGTATTAATGCGCAGATTCTGGATGGTGACTGGGAAACCCGCTGGGGCATATCTTACCAGGACGTTGAATGGCCTCCCACCGGGGAGCGTTTCACAGGTAAGGCCATGTGGGATGAGTACAAAGAGAAATATCCGGATGAAAACGTCATCATGCACTCTATGAAAGAGGGGTGGGTCGATATGGCGATTCGACACCCGGGCGTTATGATTATTTCCGATGGTTATATTGAACGTTTGGATCAGAGGGTGCATCCGCGGGTGGCGGGTACTTATGCGCGAGTGTTGGGTCGTTATGTGCGGGAAAGACAAATTCTGAGTCTGCCTGAAGCTATCCGCAAGATGACTTATCTACCGGCCAGGCGATTACAGGGTTTTACTGCCGTGATGAAACGCAAAGGACGTATTCAAGTGGGTGCGGATGCGGATATTACCATTTTTGATCCCGAAACCGTGGTAGACAGGGCGACCTTTGCTGAACCCAATCAATTTTCCATGGGGATTAAATACGTGATTGTCGGCGGTGAACTGGTTGTAAAAGAGGGAGAAATTCAGCCTGGGGTTTTTCCGGGGAAACCTGTCACCGCGAAATTACAACCAGGCAGCGCGGAAAAAAATGAGTTGTCGGCAAATAGGGAGGCTATTGTAAAAAAAATCGATGTTGGTGGTTACGATCTCAATTTTCGATATACGCCCGGCAGCTTGCCGGCGATAGTGTTTGAATCCGGTGGTGGTATGGATTCAGTTCAATGGACAAATATTCAAAATGCCCTGGGCTCTGAAATAGATAATGCAATTGTGAGTTATGACCGGGCGGGGATGGGAGAGAGTGGGCTATATATCGGCGAGTACAACATTGAGCGGGAAGTGGAAGCACTGCATTCCGGGCTCGAACAGTTAGGTCTTGCGGATCAGTTTTTTTTGGCAGGCCATTCTTACGGTGGTTTATTAATACGAATGTTTGCGCATATGTATGCGAACTCGGTGTCGAGCCTGCTTTATATTGACGCCAACACAGTTTCTTATGTGGAGTCTCAGGGAGGGGCGGAAAAATATATTAAGCCCATCACCCAACATATATACCCGCCTGATAAAGAACCCGAGAACAATTACCATAAAGCCATGAAAAAACAGGTTGAAGCTTTTCCCAAAACAATAACGAAGATAAAAAACAGTTCCAGATTAAAAATACCCTGCAAAGTGATATCTGCGGATATACCATGGCACAAAACAAAACAGGAAAACGACCAATATCGGAAGGCTCATCAAAAATTGGCAGAATCTTGTCAAACAGATCTGATTATCGCCAAAGGGAGTGACCATTATATTCCCGCGAACGCGCCGGATTTGGTGATTTCCACTATAAAAGATATGCTGGAGAATACTCGATAGTTGACTCCACACCGTGTAATGTTATGGCTTTAGAGGTTAAACATGATTAAACAGGTGCAGGTTCAATATATTGCATTTATTAATGGTGTTTGTACCGCCAGGTATAACAGTATGCACATCGCCATTAGACGAAAATGAGTATTCGATTGTTTTGGCTAGTACTCCTTAAAGGTGATAATGCCTGATGCAGCGAAAAGTATCGATATACAAGGAACTGAGTTTTTAAAACTGATTGGCATCATAAGAAACGCGGATGCCTCGTTTGTTAACTCGGAAATGCTGTTTCAAGATTACGAGTCGTATCCCATGCACGAACTGGTGAATGGTTACTTGGCGCGTATTGAAGCCTACGATCAGAAAAATACGGAACTGAATGCGATTATACGTATTAATCACAAGGCTCTTGTGCGGGCAAAAGCTTTGGTTCTGGAGCGTAAAAAAAGCGGACCGCCCAGCCCCTTACACGGTATACCGGTGATACTTAAAGACAATTACAACACCCGCGACATGCCTACCAGTGGCGGTTCCGCCGCGCTGGCCGGTTTTATCCCCCCGCGGGATGCCTTTCAGGTGAAGAAGCTTCGCGAGGCGGGTGCAATCATACTGGCCAAGGCCAATATGGATGAAATTGCCCTCGGCTCCAGCGGTATGATCCCGGTCGGTGGTCAGACCAGGAGCCCCTACGATCCGCGACGCAGCCCGGGTGGTTCCAGCGGCGATCGCCGCCAATTTAGCCGTGGTGGGTATGGGCACCGACACCTGAAGTTCTATCCGCTCGCCCTCCTCCTTCAACAATTTGGTGGGCTTTCGGCCCAGCAAGGGTATATCGAGTACCGCCGGGATCATCCCCTCCAACCACGCCAAGGATGTTGCCGGCCCATTGGTGAGATCGGTGACTGATCTGGCAATGGTGATGGATGCCGTGGTCGGCTACGACCCGCAGGACAGCGCCACCATACGGGTTAGGGACCGGACTTTCCCCGGTTTTGCCTGATTTTTCACATTAGTGCATAAGATTTGACCTGTCGTAGCGGCCTGGAAAACCACGAAAGTTAATGTTGTTTTCGTATATAGCCAAAAAAAATAAAATGTTGCATATCCATTAAATATTATTATGGATAGGCCAGACAACAACTAACGTCCTACAATAGGGTAAAGTTTCATTTACCCATCTATGTTGTTACCCCTGCAAAAGCGCCAGACAAACTTTGAGGTGTAAGCGATCATGTATGACGCTTTTTCAGGGGCAACCCCACACTGACACCAACGGGGGCAGGTTCCTTTTTCCTCAATTAAGTTGTTTTTTGTTTGTATCGGATAGAGAATTCATCCATAGACATCGGCACCGCTCCATTTTGCCCCGCTGAAAGACAGAGGATCACGATAGCACCGAATCAAATAACAGAGCCCCTCCTGAAATATACATTGCGTGGAGTAATAACAGTGATAAAACGGCTTTTGATATGCATTGGACTTTTGTTCCTGGCGTTGGCATTGCTGGTTGGATGCAGCACAAACAAGTATGCAGACCAGGTTTCTGTAAGCCGATCAGAGTTGCTCAGTGGCAGTGCCCTGTTTAATGTTGAAATCAAGGATGAATGGTTGCCTGACGATGACGTGCTCACGGTTGACGAGGATATGCGCGCGTTTTTGCAGGAGCATGTGCCTCGCAGTGCAAGCAAAGAGAGACAATTACGCCTGTTGATGTCTGCCATGCTTGATCAGGGTTTGATGAACCTCAAATACGATTCCCATAAAACCTATACGGCCAGTGATACATATCAACAAAAAACCGGAAACTGCCTGTCCTATACTAACCTGTTTGTTGCCCTGGCCCGCGAGGTGGGCTTGAAAGTAAGCTTTCAACAAGTGGATGTACCACCCAGCTGGACACGTAGTGGCGATTACGTGATGCTTAATCGCCATATTAATGTACTGGTTAATAATCTCAGTGAAGCGAACTACGTTGTCGATTTTAATATGTCAGATTTTAGTGGGAATTATAATACTCGGAAAGTGGACGACAACAATGCCATTGCCCAGTATTACAGCAATATCGGTTTAACCCACCTGGAAAAAGGCGACCATTTTGGTGCGTTTCGATATTTGAAAAAAGCGCTGTTAATAGATCCCCATCAGTCTGCCATTTGGGTTAATCTTGGCGCCTTGTATTCTCGCAACGGTCAGTATCGCCATGCGGAAGCCGCCTATTTTCATGCTCTGGAAGAGAATACCCGAGACCATACCGCCAATAATAATTTGGCCAAACTTTACACTTTTCAGGGTAAAAAAGAAAAGGCAAAGTATTTTAGTGATCGTGCCAAGCGTCATCGTGAAGCCAATCCGTATTATTATTTATGGATAGCGAGAGAGCGGTTTGCAGAAAACAAGTTTGAGGAAAGCATCGAGAATCTGAAAATTGCTTTAAAGAAAAAGGAAGACGAACATCTGTTCTATTTCTGGACTGGCTTGAGTTACTATAAATTGGGTGATCGTGTGCAAGCCAAACATTATTTTGATAAAACTCTTGAACACTCCTATTTGCCCAGAACACAGGAGCGCTATAAAAAGCAATTTGAAATTTTGTTATCTCGTAAAGCTACGTTACAGGACCGACTGTAACTCGCTTTGTCGTCGGAACCCCACACCGCAAAAAAATGGCCCGCTTGTGCGGGCCAAAACTCCAAGGATGGAGGAGATTGCTTGAGTTAGAAACGAACCTCTACACCGGCGTAAAAGTAACGGCCAATCGGATCATACACATCAGCAGCGGTACCTGTGCCGGTGACAGTGTTTTCTGAAGGTTCGGGTATATAGGGTGCATCGTTATCCATGACGTTATTGAGACCGAAAGAGAGTTCGTAAGTGGTATCGCCATCAAAAACATAACGAGCGTTCAGGTCGTGATATGACTCTGCTGTCACGACATTAAGCGGATCACCCAGGAAAGAAGGTGAATTGTCGGCATTGCCTTTACCCAAATATCTCCAGGTCCATGACACCACCCAGGGGCCATTCATCCAGCTCAGGCGATTGTTCCACTTGACCTTGTTAAATCCGGGCTCCCGGAGGTTATTTTCAATCTCTCCAAAGATTTCCCGCTCCCATTCGTCGGTGTAGGTGCCCAACCAGCTCCACATAAAGCTGCCGTCTCCCATACCCAGGCTGGCTGCATCGAACACCCAGCGCAGCTCTACATCCACGCCTTTGGTCGTCAGCAAGCCGATATTTTCAAAACCGAAATTCAGCCGTTTGATAATGTTGCCGATAGAGGGATCACGAGTAATGCCATCGCAGAATACATTGTTCGGGAAGTCAGCAGCGGCGTAACACTCGTCCAGTTTTATTTGCGGGTTGATCAGCTCTACGGCGTCTTCAATTTCGATGTCGAAATAGTCCATACTGAAAGACAAGCCGTTTGCCCAGCTCGGTGTATAAACGAAGCCCATGGTAATCGAGTCTGATGTCTCTTCCTTCAGGTTGGGGTTACCACTCTGAAAACCACCGGCAGATGATCCGTTTACGCCTGGATCAAATCCGGGTGCGATACCTACCGATGCGCAGTTTGACTGGGTACTTCCGTCACCACCTATACCACCATTGGTACAAGGGTCGGTAAAGCTTTCGAACGTTTCGCTGCCCGGATCAAACAGTTCTGCCACATTGGGGGCGCGAACAGCTTGCGACTGGGTAATCCGAATTCGCAAATCTTCCCAGGGTGCCCACTGGAATCCGGCTTTCCACTGGCCAACACCGCCAACAGTGCTGTAGTCACCGTAGCGATAGGCCAGATCAAAGCCGAGGTAATCGGCGGCTGTAGCACCCTGTAAAAGCGGGATATTCAACTCGCCGTAAACCTCCCATACATCATATGAACCGGAGACTGGCGAGGAGGCGTTGGAAGAACTAAGGCCAGCTGCCGCCAGGGCGTCTGTGGTGCGCTCATACTGTTCTTTACGGTATTCGAAGCCGGTAGCAAATTGCATCGTGTTGCCGCCAAATTCATACAAATCACCTGCCAGATTGGCAGCGAAAACCTGTTGCTTGAGTTCAGCGCCAGAGGTAGCCGGTACTCGTACATAGGCTACCGCTTCAGGGCTAATGGAGCCTTCACCGAACACATCGATGGGCACACAGCCCAGCGAACGCGCCAGCGGATCCTTGCAACGATAACCCCCGGCATTATCCGGATCGGCTTCCAGGTTCAAGCCCTGCTGGAAGAAGAAAGTATTAAAATCACCGGTACGATTGAGAGCGGCGTCGGTAACGCCATATTGATAGTAAGTGTCCCATTTCATACCGTTGTTCAGTTCACCGTCCAGACCAAAGGCAATGCGAAAGGTATCACGCTTGGGCATGGTTTTTCGGGGGCCGACCTCGGTGAAACGCTTGAGGAAGAAAATATTTTCATCGGCGTCAATGTTTCCGCCGAATACATCGTCAATCATTTCTTGCGGGAAGAAAGGGTAATCTCCTGGCAAGGTGAGGTCTTCGTCACCTACTGTTAAAAACAGTCCGGTGATTGTCGGCTCAAGGTTTGAGTCTGAGGTGGTTTGCGTAAAGGACGATTCAAGAAAGACATTTGTTGAATCGTTCAGTTCGTACTTGATATCAATACTGGCATTTTTACGTTTTAGTGGCAGTTGAATCTTCCGAAATGCCGCCCGGTTAAATCCATCTTCAGAACTGACAAAAGGCTTGTTCCACAACCCAGTGCTTTCGTCCAGAGTAAACGCATTACCATCGCGGGCCAGCACGCTACCTTTCGGAGCGAAAGAGCTGAATGAAGAAAAGTCGCCAAAAAAATTATCCGTAGCAGATAATGGGCGGTCTGACGATTCAACACTACTCAAATCCTGATAGCCAATATTAAACATGGCGTGACCCTTGCCATCGGCAAAGGGAGAGCCGCCAGTAATTGAGATTTTGGCATCTTGTCCATCACTTTTTTCACTGCTGCCGTAGCGAGTGCTGACGGACATGCCTTCAAAATCCTCTTTGGTAATAATGTTGATTACACCCGCCATTGCCTCGGAACCGTAAACGGCAGACGCACCGCCGGTAATTACCTCGATCCTGTCGATAAATTCATTTGGAATAGAGTTGAGGTCAACAACAGATGGATTATCGATATCACCAGCCACATGGCGGCGACCATTCACCAATACAAGAGTACGCGTCGTGCCCAGGTTGCGAAGGTCAACCGTTGCAATACCGCCGGCAAACACGGTGAAGTTTGAATTGGTTTGAGAAACACCGGGGACACCGGTAGATGGCAACTCAAACAGAGTGTCGGCCAAATTGCTGTTTGATGAAATTTTCAGACTTTCGGAGTCCAGTACCGTAACCGGTGCGGGAGAATCGAGGTTGGTGCGTTCAATCCTTGATCCGGTGGTAATTATTTCCTCCATTATTTCACCTTCTTTTGCCTTCTCCTCTTGCTCCTCGGCACTTGCCGTCATCGAAAAAATCAATCCGCACAGGCTGATAGCCGAGCTGATAGCGATTGATAAAGGTTTCCTGAACATGATGTTCCCCTTTTTGGCTGATGCAGATTAACTGCAAATTTAGTCATACAGACATTCAAGTAGGGGACGAACGGGAAATGGGAGACCTCAAAGAAACAGGAAGATATTTTTTAGACTATTTGGATCTGGCAAAAAATATGTATATATCGGTATGGAATTAGCAAGTCAGCTGCAGCAAACTTGGCGCCGGTTGCAAACTGCAACGCACACAACAGAAATATTATGATGGAAAATCCTCTAGAAATCATACGCCAGTCTGGCATACCAGAATCGGCCTGTTCCGTCATAGTTTCGGCTGTCAAAGTTATCGTTAAACGCTGATGCAGCAAATGGCGGGGGTGTGTCAAATACATTATTTAAGCCAAAAGTTACTCGAGTTGAGCCTTGAAAAAACAGGTAGCTCATTTGCAAGTTGTGGGTAGTCCATTCTTCAATTGTTCGTTCAATATCCAGATCTGGAATGATTTCATCAAGAGGACTGATGTAGTTAAAAGACCAGGCAGCTTCCCAGCGGGCCAATTGCCAGTAAGCACTAAAATGCATTTTCCATTCCGGAAGCGCACCATTACCGTCAGCTGCATCATCTTTAAATTTTCCAGCCAGATCCAGTGTCGGTGAAAGAAGAGAGGCTTGTGACAAATACTCCAGCAAATGAGTGGCGCTCAGGTTAATAGCGAAAGTACCAAAATCGACTGAGTTGTGGTGCCAGTTAGCACTAAAATCAACACCTTTGATCAGACGGTCTCCCAAGTTGGCTTTGGTACTGATAACCTGAACGATTTCACCATTTTGATCGCGTTTTACCCGATCGGCAAACAGACCTTGTTCGGCATTGCTGGAGACAAAAAACTGGGAATTTGCGTCGATAATATTGCTTTGGTCAATCCGAAAAAAATCCATAGATAGCGTCAGGGATTCAACAAAACCCGGTTGCCAGATTGCTCCGAGCGAAAAGTTACGAGACGTTTCAGCCACCAGATTTTCATTGCCACCCACAATGGTCAGATATTGGTTGCGCAGTGGGTCACTTTGTACGGTGCAACCCGGCAATACCCCGACGTTTTCTGGCCGGGAGCAGGGATCTTGCAGTGTATCCTGAGATTGGCTGCTACCCTTGAACAACTCGATAAGAGATGGCGCCCTGAACCCTTCCGAATAAGTGGAACGCAGTACCCATTGTTTTACTGGTTGATAGCGTATTGATATCCTGGGATTGGTCGCGTGCCCGAAATCGCTGTACTGCGAATGGCGAGCGGCGATATTGAGGTCAAGTCTTTCAATGCCGGGGCGCTCTGCTATCAGCGGCACCATCCATTCCATATACCCTTCTGCAACGCTGCGCTTGCCCTCGGAGCTGGTGAAGTTTGCACCACCGAGCAGCACCCCCTGCTCAGTAAGAATATCAGGCCGAATATCGATGGCTTCATGGCGCATTTCCAGGCCAAAGGCCAGGGCGATATCGCCTGCTGGCAAGGTCCACAAGCTGGTATTAAAATCCGCAGTAAAATTGCGCAGTTCAGTGGTTCCGGCAGAACTGGAGCCGGTTCGCAAAAAAGTGACCTGATCGTCGTCAACTGAACCGGTCGGACCAAACAGATTGACAGGCACGCAATCGCCCTGGCATTGATCCGGCGAACCCAATGCCTGTTGCAAGCGCGAGGCATTGATCAGCCCGATAAAACCCTCACTGGCGCGTGTTCTGCTCCAGTTCCAGGCCAGCGACCACTCCCAGTCAAGCAGTTTACCGTCCAGTCCCAGAGACATCCTTGTGGCATTGTTCTCGTTGGTCTGGATGCGCGGGCCAATTTCCAGCATGCGTCGACGCACATCGGTAATTTCTTCATTAAAAGGGTTAAACGGGTTGTCTGCGGCAACAGGCAGGGGAATGGCTTCAAAGTTGGTAAATACCGGTGTAGGCGCAAACGTAATTTCAGCGTTGGTTTGAGTGTAATACGCTGAGAATTTGGCAGAAACCTGGCGGTTGAGGTCATACAGGCCATTCAGATAAATTGAGCCACGCTCTGACGGTGACAGAGACGACGTAAACTGCGCGTAATCAAACAGGTCCTCGTCGCTTGCAGCAATAAAGTCGTCGACGCTATCACCGGTTTGCCCGTCCGCGAGCGTTAACGCATTTGCCCCGCGAGTAATGCGGGCGGGAGCTGTGGCGGTGGAGCGTTGATCGATGCCACCCAATGGTCTGTTGTCTGCACTGCGGGAAAATTCACGATCTCGACTAAAGAATCCCTGTTGCCGAAAGTAATTTCCAGCGATCATGAACGAGCTGCGCGAACCTTCTGCGCCCCAGATCAGATTTGCGGTGGATGTACCATTATCTCCGGCACTGCTTCGCCCATAGTGGGTTTCGATTCGAGCACCATCGTAATACTTGTGCAAAATAATGTTGACCACGCCGGCAATGGCATCGGAGCCATAGATCGCAGAGGCGCCGTCTTTGAGTATTTCAATGCGATCGATAGCGGCAGTCGGAATAGTATTAATATCGACGGCATCGCCACCAAAGCCATTGCTGGCGATGCGATGACCGTTTAATAACACCAGAGTATTGCTCGCGGGCAAGCCGCGCAAGGTAATGGTGGCGGTGCCGTC
>JBNKFQ010000036.1:0-15358 GCA_050289385.1 Porticoccaceae bacterium
CCTACCCAATCCCAAAAGTCAAAATGATCGACAATGCCGTAGTCGACAGCCGCCGCCGGATTGGCCGACACCGCGACAAAATGACGCCCGATCGCCTGCAGACTGCCAAGTTTTTTCAGACACCAGCGACGGGCGCGTTCAACATTGAGCAATGTTTCCGGTGTGGTAAACGTCTTTGAGCAAACAATAAAAAGAGTCTCCTCTGCCGCCAAACCACGAATGGCTGCAGAAAAGTCGCTGCCGTCCGGACTGGCAACAAAACGAAAGCGCATGCCTCGCGCGCGCCAGGCATACAGCGCCTCGCACGTCAGCAGCGGACCGAGATGGGAACCACCAATACCGATATTGACAATGTTGCGGATCGGGCGCCCGGTATATCCCCAACGCTGACCGCCGCGTATTTGTTCAGCAAAAATACTCATTCTGTCCAGTTCTGCCTGAACCGCCGGTACGACATCAACGCCGTCCACCTCGTAATGCTCGCCTTCTGATGCCCTCAGGGCAACGTGAAGGGCAGCGCGTTGCTCACTGACATTAATCTTCTCGCCACGAAACAGGGCGGCAATGCGATCGCCGAGCCCGCACTCCTGCGCCAGATTTACCAACAGCTGAATCGTTTCGTCGGTAATGTGGTTTTTGGAATAATCCAGGTAAAGCCCCGCTGCCTCCAGCACAAAGTGACGGCCGCGTTCCGGTTCAGTATCAAAAAGCTGACTTAAAGTCTGGCCGCGCATTTCGTCGTAGTGTTGCTGCAATGCTCGCCATGCGGGTCTGTCAGAAAGTGTCAGGTCAGACGTCGTGGAATTACTGCACATAACAGGCCCTGGTTGCCTTTTCGGGGTTGCTGCTGTCAAATTGATGCTGACAGCGAGAGGCTCGACCATAATTGATCAACGTCAATTGGACTGGCGACAAAACAGGAATATGATGATTCCAGGCCCTGATTTGACTGTCGCTGTTCCATACCGTGAATGATGCCCACCGCACAATTTACTGGCACACCCTGACCCCGGACCAAGCGACAAAAGCTCTGGGCACTGCCGACAATGGCCTGTCGTCAAGCGAGGCGCATCACCGTCTGCTGCACTACGGGCGCAATTGTCTGCCGAGCCCGAAACCACCGGCCTTCTGGCGAGTGTTGTTGCGGCAATTTATCAGCCCGTTTATTTATGTACTGCTGGTGGCAATGGTGGTTTCACTGGCCGTTGCCCAGTTCGCTGACGCCCTGTTTATCGGTGTTATTTTGCTGGTCAATGCCCTGATCGGTGCGCTGCAGGAACACCATGCCCAGCACAGCGCCGAAGCACTGCGCAAGTTGCTGGTAAGCCAGGCACGTGTCGAGCGCGATGGCAAAGTACAGGAATTGCCGGTTGAACAACTGGTGCCTGGCGATTGCGTACTGCTGGCTTCTGGCGATCGCGTGCCTGCTGATTTGCGCCTTCTGGTCGCGCGCGGGCTAGAGGTAGATGAATCTTTTCTGACCGGTGAATCGCTGGCGGTGGACAAGTGCAGCGATGACGTAGTAGCTACCGATACTCCCGTTGCGGAGCGCATCAACCAGGTATTTGCCGGCAGTCTGGTAACCTCGGGGCGCGCTCGCGGCCTGGTGGTTGCCACCGGTGCCAATACCGAAGTTGGCCGTCTGGCCAGTGGCCTGAGCAGTGCCGAATCCGCGAAACCCCCTTTATTTCAACGTATCGAACGCTTCAGCAAAAACCTGACTTTTGCCTTGCTGGCGGTGATTGCCCTGCTGGCGTTGCTGGAACTGACACGCGGCACGTCTCTGCTGGTAGTTTTTATGACGGTGGCTGCGCTCGCGGTGGCGGCAATACCGGAAGGTTTGCCGGTGGCACTGACTATCGTGCTATCGGTAGGCATGCGGCGCATGGTAAAGCGCCATGTCATTGTGCGCAAACTGGTCGCTGTCGAAAGCCTGGGCTCTTGCACGGTGATTGCTGCCGACAAGACCGGGACCCTGACTCGCAACGAATTGGCGGTGCGCGATGTGGTGTTTGCCGATGGCCATGGATTTCGCGTCGACGGCGATGGCCTCGGCCCCGAGGGGCAATTTATCGACCGCCACGGCGACGCAGCGCCCGGCGACCGGCAGCGCCTTGCCCGTCTGGTACGCGTCGCAGTGCTCTGCAACGAAGCGGAATTGCATCAGGACCGGGATGCCGGCACGTGGCACGGCAGCGGCGATACAGTGGACCAGGCCTTGCTTGCGTTGGCCCACAAGGCCGGTTGCACGGCGACAACTCTGCTCGCCACCCACCCCCTGCAAGGCCATATCCACTATGAGCCGGAACAGGGTTTCGCCGCCACCCTGCACCGTGATCCTGACAACAGTGATCTGGTCTGTATCAAGGGCGCTCTGGAAACCCTGTTGCCGATGTGCAATCGCATGGCAGGGGCAAATGGCGATCTGCCACTTGACCACAACGCAGTAACTCGCGAAATGCAATTGCTGGCGCAACAGGGTACTCGCGTATTGGCCCTGGCCGATGGCAAATGGCCTGACCGCAAACCGTTTGTGCCGGAACAACTCGGCAACCTTTGCCTGATTGGCCTGGTGGCCATGATGGACCCATTGCGCCCGGAAGCGTTCGACGCGGTCGCACGCTGTCGAGCGGCGGGGGTAAAAGTCTGTATGTTGACCGGGGACCATCCCCACACTGCCCTCAGTATCGCCAGGCAACTGCAACTCGCCGACGACAATGCTGCGGTGGTTACCGGCGCCGAGTTGGCACACGCTGAAGCCAAAGGCGATGCCGCCGTAGATGCGCTGACCTCGACAACGCAAATCTATGCGCGGGTAGCACCCGAGCAAAAACTGGCGATTGTCAAATCTCTCACTCGCCAGGGTGAGTTCGTTGCAGTGACTGGCGACGGCGTTAACGATGCGCCGGCACTCAATGCCGCTCATGTCGGCGTGGCGATGGGCAAGCGCGGCACCGATGTCGCCAGAGAAGCGGCCGACCTGTTGCTCATCGACGACAATTTTTCCTCTGTGGTTGCCGGTCTCGAAGAAGGCCGGGTGGCCTATCAAAATATTCGCAAGGTGGTATTTTTCCTGATATCCACCGGCGCCGCGGAAGTGTTTCTGTTTGTGCTGGCGGCGGCGTTTGCCATGCCCTTGCCACTGACGGCAGTGCAGTTGTTATGGCTCAATCTGGTAACCAGCGGTATGCAGCACATTAGCCTGGCACTGGAACCCGCTGAAGGCGATGAGATGCACAAACCACCGCGGCCGCCAAAAGAGCCTTTGTTCAACCGTTTGATGATTAACAGAGTGGCGATTTCTGCCCTGGTAATGGGCGGCCTGAGCTTTATCTGTTTTTACTGGCTGACCTCACACGGCGTTGCCGAGGCTTCGGCGCGCAACAGCACCCTGCTGTTGATGGTGTTGTTCGAAAATGTGCAGACATTTAACAGCCGCTCTGAAACCCGATCGCTGTTTCGTCATTCGCTGGCAAATACTTCATTCCTGATTATGGCTGTACTGGCCGCGCAAACCTTGCATATCGTGGCCATGTACATGCCGCTATTGCAGGGTATTCTGGATATCGCTCCAGTAACCATAACGCATTGGGTCAGCCTGCTTGCGATCGCATTAACCCTGTTGTTTGTGATAGAGGTACACAAGTCGTGGCTGCGAAAACAACTGCACAAATAATTGTGCAGAACACCTTGCTTTTGGCCACCACGGAAAAAGTTTCGAGAACAAAAGTAAAATTCAGAAAGAATCTTCAGGTATACACACGCGTCCTTCCATCAGGGTTCGCGCGCTGCGACTCATAATGGCCTTGTTCACCACCCATTCGCCATTGCGTTGACTGGCCTTCGCACCGACCCGCAATGTGCCCGAGGGGTGCCCGAAACGGACTGCATTGCGATCACCACCACCGGCAGCCAGATTGACCAAAGTACCGGGAATGGCAGCGGCGGTGCCAATGGCTACGGCAGCCGTGCCCATCATGGCGTGATGCAATTTGCCCATGGACAAGGCCCGCACCATCAGGTCCATGTCCCCGCTGTTAATCTGCTTGCCACTGGACGAAACATATTCGGCGGGCCCGGCGACAAAAGCCACTTTGGGAGTGTGTTGCCGCTGTGCGGCTTCCTCTACACGCTGAATCAGCCCCATACGCACGGCGCCGTGTGCGCGAATCGTCTCAAACATGGCCAGCGCCTTGTCGTCACCGTTTATGGCGTCCTGTAATTCAGTGCCGGTGTAACCAATATCTTCAGCATTGACAAAAATAGTGGGAATACCCGCATTAATCATGGTGGCCTTTAATGTGCCAACACCAGGAACATCCAGATCATCTACCAAATTACCAGTCGGGAACATAGAACCCTCGCCATCGGCCGGGTCCATAAATTCCACCTGAACTTCTGCCGCCGGAAAGGTGACACCATCCAGTTCAAAATCGCCGGTTTCCTGCACAAGTCCATCAGTAATCGGCACATGGGCAACTATAGTTTTGGAAATATTCGCCTGCCAGATGCGAACAATCGCCACACCATTTTGCGGAATGCGACTCGCGTCCACCAGGCCGCTGGCGATTGCAAAGGAACCCACCGCAGCCGACAAGTTGCCACAATTACCACTCCAGTCCACAAAGGGTTTGTCGATGGACACCTGGCCAAACAAATAATCAACGTCGTGATCTGCTTTACTGCTTTTCGACACAATAACTGTTTTACTTGTACTGGATGTTGCACCGCCCATACCATCTGTGTGCTTGCCATAAGGATCGGGGCTACCGATGACCCGTAGCAACAGAGCATCGCGGGCTACACCGGCAACCCTCGCTGATTCAGGCAAATCTCCAAGATTAAAAAATACACCTTTGCTGGTGCCACCACGCATATAAGTGGCCGGAATTTTAATTTGTGGAACGTGAGGCATGGGTTTTATCCTGATTTAGAAAATCACTTTCAAGCAATGGCTTCCGACGCCAGAAAATCGTTGGCAAAACGCTGTAAAACTCCCCCGGCTTCGTAGATGGAAACCTCTTCGGCGGTATCCAGACGGCAAGTCACGGGCACTTCTATACGTTCACCATTCTTGCGAGTGACAACCAGAGTAAGTGTTGCGCGCGGCGTGCGTTCACCAATCACATCGTAGATTTCGGAACCATCAAGCTCCAGTGTTTTGCGATTAACGCCCGGTTTGAACTCCAGCGGCAAAACGCCCATGCCAATCAGATTAGTGCGGTGAATGCGTTCAAAGCCCTCGGCAACTATTGCCTCAACACCTGCCAGGCGCACACCCTTGGCAGCCCAGTCCCGGGAAGATCCCTGACCATAGTCAGCACCTGCAATAATAACCAGGGGCTGTTTGCGATCCATGTAAGTTTCTATGGCTTCCCACATGCGGGTTACTTTGCCTTCGGGCTCGATACGCGCCAGCGAGCCCTGTTTGACCTCTCCGTTTTCCCGCACCATTTCGTTCAACAATTTGGGATTGGCAAATGTTGCACGTTGAGCCGTCAGGTGATCACCGCGGTGGGTAGCGTAGGAGTTAAAATCCTCTTCTGGCAAACCCATTTTATGCAGGTATTCTCCGGCGGCACTGTCTATCATAATAGCGTTGGACGGTGACAGATGGTCCGTCGTAATGTTGTCACCCAGCACCGCCAGCGGACGCATGCCCTGCATGGAGCGTTCACCCGCAAGTGCGCCCTCCCAGTACGGTGGGCGGCGAATATAAGTGCTTTGCGGCCGCCAGTCGTACAAGGGCTTACCGCACTCTGCTTCGGCCTTGTCCATGTCGAACATCGGAATATACACCTGGCGAAACTGCTCGGGCTTTACACTCTGCTTGACAATGGTGTCGATCTCTTCATCGCTTGGCCAAATATCTTTAAGCGTTACCGCATTGCCGCGCTGGTCATAACCGAGCACATCTTTTTCGATATCAAAACGAATGGTGCCGGCAATGGCATAGGCAACCACCAGAGGCGGAGAAGCTAAAAACGCCTGTTTGGCATAAGGGTGAATACGGCCATCAAAATTGCGGTTACCGGAAAGTACGGCTGTGGCATAAAGGTCACGATCCACAACTTCCTTTTGAATTTCAGGGCTCAATGCGCCACTCATGCCATTACACGTGGTACAGGCAAATGCCACGACACCGAAGCCCAACTGCTCAAGTTCCGGTAACAGCTTTGCCTCTTCCAGATACATTTTTACGGTTTTGGAACCGGGTGCCAAAGACGATTTGACCCAGGGTTTGCGCACCAGCCCCAATCGGTTGGCGTTGCGCGCCAACAGCCCGGCGGCAATAATATTGCGCGGATTGCTGGTGTTGGTGCAGCTGGTAATGGCGGCAATAATGACAGCGCCATCGGGCATGGTGCCCTCTTTTAATTCCGCTGCGTTTTCAACTTTTGTGGCAATACCACGTGCCACCAAGTCAGCCGCCGGCAATAAAGCGTGGGGATTGGAAGGCCCGGCGAGGTTGCGCCCGACGCTAGAAAGATCAAAGGTTAAAACACGCTCATATTCGGCATCCTGCAGAGAATCTGCCCACAGTCCAGTCTGTTTGGCAAACTGCTCTACCAGATTCACTTGCTCATCGTCACGGCCAGTCAGTTTTAAATATTCGATTGTTTGTTCGTCGATATAAAACATGCCAGCGGTGGCGCCATACTCCGGCGTCATATTGGCGATCGTGGCGCGATCACCCAGACTGAGCTTTGAAGCGCCTTCCCCAAAAAACTCCAGATAGGCTCCAACCACCTTTTCCTTGCGCAAAAATTCGGTGAGAGCCAACACCAGATCTGTGCCTAGAATTCCCGGTTGCAATTCCCCCGTCAACTCAACACCGACAATATCCGGCAAGCGCATCCATGAAGCGCGCCCCAACATAACACTTTCTGCTTCGAGACCGCCCACACCGACAGAGATAACACCGAGTGCATCAACCATTGGGGTGTGGCTGTCGGTGCCGACACAGGTATCCGGAAAAGCAACGCCGTCGCGCACCTGAATAACCGGTGACATTTTTTCCAGATTTATCTGGTGCATAATGCCATTGCCCGGCGGAATAACATCCACATTCTTAAAGGCAGTTTTGGTCCAGTCGATAAAATGGAAACGATCTTTATTGCGCCGATCTTCGATGGAACGGTTTTTCTCAAAAGCGTCTGTCTCAAATCCCCCGTGCTCAACAGCCAACGAGTGATCGACAATCAATTGCGTCGGCACCACCGGATTAATTTGTGCAGGGTCACCGCCCCTGTCGGCAATGGCATCGCGCAATCCAGCCAGGTCCACCAGTGCTGTTTGGCCAAGAATATCGTGGCAAACAACCCGCGCAGGAAACCATGGAAAATCCAGTTCGCGCTTGCGCTCGATAATTTGCTTCAGTGAATCCGTCAGCGTTTCAGGGTCGCAGCGACGCACCAGGTTCTCAGCCAGTACGCGTGACGTATAGGGCAACCTGTCGTAAGCGCCAGGCTGAATTGCATCGACCGCCTGGCGAGTATCGAAGTAATCCAGCCCTGTGCCGGGCAACGGTTTGCGGTTTGCTGTATTCATAATTTAATCCAGAGAGTTATTATCGGCAGCCAGGAATTTTCAAAAAACTGACCGCGCCTCATGCGCGTCAATCAGCACGGTCGCGGAAAGTTTTGAAGGTCAGGCATCAAGCTCGAATATCAGGGAAATTGCATTGTCTTTTTTTCAATGTCAAAGGCACTCCCTCAAAAAGCCAGAGAGAGCCACCTTCAGTTTCAAACCTGCTCTTACGCCCTGTCGCCAATGGCTACGACTTTTCTTGGCTCCGGACCAATATAATCGGCACTTGGGCGAATAATACGATTATTTTCACGCTGCTCCATGACATGAGCCGCCCAGCCGGTTACGCGCGAACACACAAAAATCGGCGTAAACAGTTTGGTTGGAATACCCATAAAATGGTAAGCAGATGCGTGAAAGAAGTCAGCGTTGCAAAACAGTTTTTTGGTGTCCCACATATACTCTTCACAGGCCACAGAAATATCATAAAGCGACGAGTCGCCAAATTCTTCAGCCAACTTTTCAGACCACTTTTTAATAATGACATTGCGGGGGTCAGACGTGCGATAAACGGCGTGGCCAAAACCCATGATTTTTTCCTTGCGCTCAAGCATGGCGGCCATTTGCACTTTTGCGTCTTCGGGCGACTTGAATTTTTGAATCATATCCATCGCCGCTTCGTTAGCTCCACCGTGTAACGGACCACGCAGGGAGCCAATAGCACCGGTAATGCACGAGTACATATCAGATAACGTGGATGCGCACACGCGAGCAGTAAAAGTGGATGCATTAAATTCGTGCTCTGCGTATAAAATCAGCGACACATCAATAACACGACGGTGCAATTCTGACGGTGTGTTTCCGGTTAACAAACGCAAAAAGTGGCCACCAATTGAATCTTCGTCGGTAACACAATCAATTTCGACGCCATCGTGAGAATAACGATACCAGTAGGTCATAATGGCGGGAAAGGCCGCCAGCAAACGGTTGGCCGCTTTTTTCTGTTCACAGAAATCTGCTTCCGGCTCAAGATTACCCAAAAAGGATGCGCCGGTACGCATAACGTCCATGGGGTGTGTATCAGCCGGGATAAGTTGCAGAACCTGTTTTAATGCTTGCGGCAAATCGCGCATGCCTGAAAGCTCGGCTTTATAAGCGTCCAATTGTGCCTGATTCGGCAATTCACCGTTAAACAGCAAATAGGCCACTTCTTCAAAGGTTGCATTATCAGCAAGGTCTGATACATCGTAACCGCAATAGGTTAAACCGGAACCCGACTTACCCACTGTACATAACTTTGTTTCTCCAGCACTTTGGCCGCGAAGGCCTGCGCCCCCCAACTTTTTATCAACCATTGTTACACTCCCGTTTACAATACCAATAAATTCTTTACACTTTCTTTACACTCTTCCGGACTGGAATTTGGTGGCGGGTAAACCGCACATCTTATAAATTTTTTCCCTCTGAAAACAGGGCATCCAGCTTTTCTTCGTAATCGTGATAACCCAGGTAATCGTACAGTTCCATGCGCGTTTGCATAGTGTCGATCACCGCCTTTTGATCACCATCAGCCAAAATAGTTTTGTAAACCAGCTCTGCGGCTTTACTCATAGCCCTGAATGCTGACAGGGGATACAACACCATCGCACAACCCCACTCACCCAGCTGCTTTTTGTTCCAGAGTTCGGTTTGACCAAACTCGGTAATATTTGCAAGGACAGGCACATTCAGCGCTTCAGAAAAAGCGCGGTAGTGTTCTTCTGTTTTTACCGCTTCCGCAAAAATACCATCTGCACCGGCGGCAATATAAGCTTTGGCGCGTTCGATGGCCGCATCCAGCCCCTCCTGGGCAAAGGCATCGGTTCTAGCCATAATAAAAAAGTCCGGGTCGGTACGAGCGTCAACGGCAGCCTTGATACGATCCACCATTTCTTCGGTAGAGACGATTTCCTTGTTGGGGCGATGGCCACAACGTTTTTGGGCAACCTGATCTTCAATATGGACTGCGGCAGCACCCGCTTTTTCCATATCGCGTATGGTTTTGGCAATATTAAAAGCGCCACCCCAACCGGTATCGATATCTACCAGCAACGGCAGGTCACAGGCCGCGGTAATGCGCTGCACATCTGCAATAACATCGTTCAGAGAAGTCATGCCAAGATCTGGCAAACCATAGGAGGCGTTGGCTACGCCACCGCCGGACAAATAAATGGCCTGGTGACCAATTCGTTTTGCCATCATTGCCGAGTAGGCATTAATTGTGCCAACAATTTGTAACGGTTTATTTTCTGCCAATGCTTGACGAAACTTGTTTCCTGCACTGATGTTTCCTGCACTGATGTTACCTGAACTCATGCTTTTCTCACTTCTGGCTTGAACGTTGTCTAAAATGTCAAAAAATTATTTGAATACTATTAAATAGTCGAAACTATGATACGGCTTCCAGCCGTTTCTCCTTTAATTTCTTTTCAATATTGTTTCTGGAATACAAAATGTGACGGCGCATCAATATCTCTGCCAACTCTTCATCCCTGTTGGAAATTGCCCTGACAATGTGTTTGTGCTCGTCAAACGCCGTTGTTACTCTGGGCCCGGCCATGCCTAACTGAACGCGATACATTCGAATCAAATGGTAAATGCCATTTACCAACAACGAGATGAGATGACTATTTTTGCTACCAAGAATAATCCGGTAGTGAAAATCAACATCGCCGGCTTCCTGGTAGTAGGTTTCACCGGCCCGGATTTTTTGATAATGAGCGTCCAGCAAATCATTCAGGTCAACAATATCCTGGTCGCTCATATGCTTTGCGGCCAGGCGTGCCGCCATGCCTTCCAGCGCCTCACGAACCAGGTAGAGCTGAATCAGGCCTTCGGGTGTCAGAGCTACCACCCTGGCGCCAATGTTGGCCTTGCGCTCGACAATGTGACATGACTCCAGACGATTGATGGCCTCGCGGACAATGGAACGGCTCACCCCGTATTTTGTCGACAATCCGGTTTCGCTGAGCTTGGAACCGGCCCGAATTTCCCCTTCAACAATGTCCTTTCTCAATTGGAAAAAGGTCCTGTCCGCAACGGTAACGGGATGTTCGGCAAATAATTCCATGGAATCAGAGACATTATCGCTTATGAAATTGTCGACAATATAGACACGTATCGGTAATCAGTCAAGCTGAAAACCCGAGATTGTCGACAATCTCGGGGCGTGGCCGGTGAGAGCGGGAAGAAGTTCTATTTCGATTAACCCTGGCTGGTCACATCGAATTCAGTATACTGTCCCGAACTACCGGAAACCAAAGCCGGGCTTGCCCCGAAAGAATTGAAAATATCCCGGAACTGGCAAGGAGACAAATCATGAAGACCTCTAATCGCCTGATTCTCAAGCTATGTGCAGTTTTACTCGTCGGGGTGTCGGTGTCTGCGACAGCAAACAAGGTGGATAAACTGAAGATCACAACGCCCAGCGGGTTTAACGGTGCGCCCGAGATCGAGGTATATTCTACCAACGGTGAGCGATGGACTGACGTGGATCGTACCGACATGTCGAAGTTCAGGGTCGGGCTGAATGCCGAATGCAAGTACGAAGGCAGGGGCAACAAGGCCTACCGGGGAAAACTGATTGTACCGGGCTTTGCATCAGCAGGCAGTGAGGAACCGGCCAATTTTCTGATACCACACTCCAAAGAGGCTTCTGGCGTATTTCGCTGGGATGGCGGCAGTGGACAGAATCTCGACCCGGTCAAGGCCTGCAATGACGAGCTGAAAAAACGCCAGGCCCAGAATCCGAACAAAAGCAAATACCATATTCTGGCCGAGGGTTTTCGAGTCAATTACCCGGCGGCCTTTGCGGTTCAATACAGATTGACCTGCAAACCCACTGGTGCCGGCTTCACAGATTCGGCCAGCCGCAACGTGACAGTCAATGCCCGTATCAAGTGTGGGGCATCAGCGTTGGCAGAATCGAAAATTCCATCGGAAAAACCCAAATCGAAGCCCCCCAAACGAGCGAAAGTGGTGCCGTTGATCAAGCGGGCCAGTTTTGAAGCAGACCCCGAGGTGCACGTGGGTTCCTGTCCGGTTGGTATTGCTTTCAACGGTTCGATTACTGCAACTCGGGCAGGTACGGTTAAATATCAATATATGCGCAAGGATGGCAAGAAATCTCCGAAATTCAGTTTGGTCTTTAACAAGGCCGGCACCCAAAAAACTCGCGCCTGGCACACCACGGTATCCAGGCCAGATGCCAGCAAAACCCTGAGTTCCGGAAGTGGCAGCAGCGGTGATATTCAAGGCTGGTATCGTATGGATATTTTGTCACCCGCACCGAAAGGCAGGTTTGTTGCCCATTATCGAGTAGACTGCGACGGCGACAAGCCATTGCCAGCGAGAGCCAAAAAAATTGAGGTTCAGCCTGTAGAGAAAAAGATTGTCAAGCCGATCCGTAAAGTAAATAAGTAACTGATGGAAACTGGAGCAGAGTCAGGGCCTGGCCAGCGGTCGACCGTGCGGGGTGGATAAAATCAGTACTAAAAAGAAGACGCCCCGGGCGGCAATAAACAAATTGAATAAAGTGGAAAACATATTTGCATCGCGGGGTCGAGTGCCAGTCTTGAATGGTAAACGATACAAACTGCACCAACACCCCGAATCCTGATCGCTGTCAATATCGGCCAATCTCAGTATTGAAGGCCCCTGTTGCCGCATCTTTATGGCAATCCTTTTTATGGTAATCCTTTTTATAGCAATCCTTTTTATAGCAATCCTTTACGGTATTGGCTCCATCGGTACGTCGACGTCAAAATTTTGCCCTCGATCTCGCAACACATGATCCATCAGCACCAGGGCCACCATGGCTTCGGCGATGGGGGTGGCGCGAATGCCGACGCAGGGGTCATGGCGGCCGGTGGTCACCACCTCTACAGCTTCGCCATCCACATTTACGCTGCGCCCGGGAATGCGCAGACTGGATGTCGGTTTCAGGGCAATATGCGCTTCGATAACCTGACCGGAGGAGATACCCCCCAACACCCCACCGGCGTTGTTGGACAGAAAGCCCTGTGGGGTTATCTCGTCGCGATGTTCACTGCCTTTTTGCACAATTGACTCAAAACCCGCGCCAATTTCTACGCCTTTAACCGCGTTAATGCTCATCAGCGCATGGGCAATCTCAGCGTCAAGACGATCAAAGACCGGTTCACCCAATCCCGGTGGAACGTTGGTAGCCTGTACACTGATGCGCGCACCGATGGAGTCTCCCTCTTTTATCAGGGCCTGCATATACGCTTCCATCTCTGCCACTTTATCCGGATCGGGGCAGAAAAAAGCATTGGTTTCCACCACGTCAAGATCAACTTTTTCGACGCGAATCGGACCCAGTTGGGAAAGATAGCCGCGAATCTCGATACCGTATCGCTCGTTCAGGTACTTTTTGGCCACCGCGCCAGCAGCGACTCGAATTGCCGTTTCACGAGCAGAGGAACGACCACCACCGCGATAATCGCGAAAGCCGTATTTCTGGTAGTAGGTGTAGTCTGCGTGAGCGGGCCTGAATTGATCTTTGATTTTTGAATAGTCTTTGGAGCGCTGATCGGTATTCTCTATCAGCAAGCCAATCGGCGTGCCCGTTGTCTTGCCTTCAAAGACTCCGGACAAAATCTTCACCTGGTCCGCTTCACGACGTTGTGTGGTATAGCGTGACTGGCCGGGCTTGCGGCGATCCAGATCAGTTTGCAGGTCGCTCTCATCCAGCTCCAGCCCGGGAGGACAACCATCAATAACACCACCCAACGCTGCACCGTGGCTTTCACCAAAGGTCGTAACGGAAAAAAGCTTACCAAATGTATTGCCCGACATATCTGTTCTCTGTTGACGCTAAATACGCATTATAAATGAATAGGGAATCAAGGGCTCCCCCCATTCCCGAATGGCACTTCCATATACGACTTGAAAATGGTCGCACGTCGGTAGTCGCACGTCGCACGTCGCACGCTAAAAGCAGTATCACCTTTGTAGTCCTCTGTCATGAGGTTTTGATCAGTGTGAAAGAGCGTTGCTACCTGCCTTAAAAGCGTGCGACGTGCGACCACGCTTAATGAAGTGCCATTCCCCCGAGTCCTATTTCCTATTCAAAAATTGCGCTTTTGTTAAGACGCAAACACCCTGACCTCCGCGCTCGAACTCGAGCCAGGTAAAGTCAATTTCAGGGTACGCTTGTTCAAGTGCAATCCAGGAGTTACCAACTTCGAGCACCAATATGCCCCCATCTTCAAGGTGATCAGTCACCTCACTCAACAAACGACGGATAAAATCCAGCCCATCGTTACCGGATATCAGCGCCAGCTCCGGTTCACTCTGAAACTCCGGAGGCATGGAATGGAAGTCATCAGCGTCAACATAAGGGGGGTTGGCAACAATCAGGTCATATTTTCGTCCTTCAAGACCGGCAAACAGGTCTGACTCTGCGGTGTGCACCTGGCTCTCCAGGTTGTGCATCAGTACATTTTGCCTGGCAACTGACAGCGCGTCCGCAGAGATATCGCTGATATCAATCTCTGCACCGGGAAATACGTAAGCACAGGCAATACCAATACAGCCACTGCCCGTGCACAAATCCAGTATTGCCTTCGGCTCTTTATCGCACCAGGGCGCAAACCGCTTTTCAATCAACTCGGCAATCGGCGAGCGGGGAATAATTACCCTCTCGTCAACATGGAACTCCATTCCACAAAACCATGCGACACCGGTGATGTACGGTGCCGGCAAACGCTCGTTGATACGACGCTCCAGCAGCATCAACACACGCTTTTTCTCCTGCTCGGTCAGACGCGCATCCAGCACACGGCCGTCGCTGTCGCCGGGCAGAAACAGGGCGTGCAATACCAGCGCTACCGACTCGTCCCAGGCATTGTCCGTCCCGTGGCCGAAAAACAGAGCCTCCTCAGTGAAACGACTGGCTCCCCAACGCACAAAATCTCGCACACTGTGCAATGCCAGCAACAGGGAATCCTGATTTTCCATAGGTGCTACCTTAATCTGTACAGCGCCAATTCTAACGGGTTGAGGTCGAAAAAACTTTACGTTTTAACATAGTTGACGTAGGGTTACGCCCCTTCTTGAGTATGACCAACGATTTTGGTGGGTTATTGACTATGAAAGATGCGTTTTCACATATCATTACCAGCATTGGCGAAGACCTGGAGCGTGAGGGTCTGGTCGGTACACCGGAGCGGGCTGCAAAGGCGTTTGAGTTCCTGACTCAGGGTTATCAACAAAACCTGGAAGAGGTCATCAATGACGCTCTGTTTCCCAGCGAAAGCCGTGAAATGGTGATCGTCAAGAACATTGAACTCTACTCTTTATGTGAACACCACCTGCTGCCTTTTATCGGCAAATGTCATATCGCCTACATCCCCGATGGCAAGGTACTTGGCTTGTCCAAGTTTGCCCGAATTGTGGATATGTATTCCCGTCGCCTGCAAATTCAGGAAAACCTGGCTACCCAGATTGCAGAAACCATTGCAGACGTTACCGGCGCGCAAGGCGTCGGCGTGATTATCGAAGCACAACATATGTGCATGATGATGCGCGGAGTGGAAAAACAGAATTCGGTGATGAAAACCTCAGCCATGCTTGGCGTGTTTCGCAACAATCAAGCCACTCGCGCAGAATTCTTGTCTCTGCTGAAATGATGTTCGATGTTCGATGTTCGATGTTCGATGTTCGATGTTCGATGTTCGATGTTCGATGTTCGATGTTCGATGTTCGATGTTCGATGTTCGATGTTCGATGTTCGATGTTCGATGTTCGATGAGCAAGTCTACCGACT
>JBNKFQ010000037.1:0-24984 GCA_050289385.1 Porticoccaceae bacterium
TGGCAAGTCTGCCATTGCGATTGATACCATCATCAATCAGAAAGGCACGGGCATTAAATGTATTTACGTTGCCATTGGTCAAAAGCAGTCGTCTATCGCCAATGTTGTGCGCAAGCTGGAAGAGCACGGTGCCATGGAGCATACCATTGTGGTTGCTGCCGGCGCGTCCGACCCCGCTTCCATGCAATTTCTGGCGCCTTATGCCGGTTGTTCCATGGGTGAGTACTACCGCGACCGTGGTCAGGATGCCCTGATTATTTATGACGACCTTACCAAACAGGCTTGGGGTTATCGTCAGATCTCCCTGCTGTTAAGACGTCCGCCAGGCCGTGAAGCCTACCCGGGTGACGTTTTTTACCTGCACTCCCGCTTGCTGGAGCGCGCGGCGCGGGTAAATGCCGAGTACGTTGAGAAATTCACTGACGGCGAAGTGAAAGGTCAGACCGGTTCGCTAACGGCACTGCCCATCATCGAAACCCAGGCCGGAGACGTTTCCGCGTTTGTACCAACTAACGTGATTTCGATTACCGATGGTCAGATATTTCTGGAAACCGACCTGTTCAACGCCGGTATCCGCCCTGCGATCAACGCCGGTATTTCGGTGTCGCGGGTAGGTGGTGCGGCACAAACCAAGGTAATCAAAAAGCTCGGTGGTGGTATTCGCCTCGCGCTTGCTCAATATCGTGAACTCGCAGCCTTTTCCCAGTTTGCTTCAGACCTTGATGACGCTACCCGCGCACAGCTTGAGCACGGTCAGCGTGTTATGGAGTTGATGAAACAGAAGCAATACTCGCCACTGTCTGTTGCGGAAACTGCCATTGTGCTTTATGCGGCGAACGAGGGTTACCTGAAAGAGGTTGAGGTTAAGAAGGTTGGTGATTTTGAAGCAGCCCTGCTCTCCTATATGAAGAGCGAGCACGCCGACCTGATCAAACAGGTTAATGAAACCGGCGACTATAACAATGATATTGCTGCCAGCTTTAAGGCAGCTATCGACAAGTTTGTTGCCACCCAAACCTGGTGATTGGTTAACAATAGGTAACATAACGGAATGGCTTACTTGAAATTTACCGTCATTCCCGCGCAGGCGGGAATGACGGAGTTGTACGCAGGGTAAACACCGTTCGAGACAGGCAAAGTTATGGCAGTTGGAAAAGAAGTCAAAACCAAAATCGCCAGTGTGCAAAGCACACAAAAGATCACCAGTGCCATGGAACTGGTGGCGGCCAGTAAAATGCGTCGTGCCCAGGACCGCATGAAGCTGGGCAAGCCCTACGCGCAACGAATCCGGGACGTTATTGGCCATATTGCCAATGCCGCACCGGAGTATCGCCACCAATATTTGCTGGAGCGTGAAGTAAAACGCGTGGGCTATATCGTGGTGTCGTCTGATCGCGGTCTTTGTGGTGGTTTGAACATAAATCTGTTCAAGGCCACGATCAAGGCAATGAAAGAATGGTCGGATCAGGGTATTGAGGTTGATTTGTGTGCCGTTGGCAACAAGGCCATATCATTTTTTGGTTCACTCGGCGGTAACATCAGCGCGGCGGTGAAGGATCTCGGTGACGAGCCGTCAGCGGCTAATTTGCTCAGCAGCGTAAAAGTTGTGCTGGACGCTTTTGATGAGGGTCAGATAGACCGCCTGTTTCTGGTAAGCAATGATTTTGTAAACACCATGACGCAAAAGCCTCAAATTACACAGCTGTTGCCGCTCAAGCCCACCGAAGACGACAAGCTCAAGCACCACTGGGACTACATTTACGAGCCGGATGCCAGAGACCTGCTTGATGGCCTGCTGGTGCGTTACATTGAATCCCAGGTGTATCAGGCTGTGGTGGAAAACAAGGCCTGTGAACAGGCGGCGCGAATGATCGCCATGAAAAGCGCTACCGACAACGCTGGCAACATGATCGAAGAGCTTGAGCTGCTGTACAACAAGGCTCGTCAGGCAGCGATTACGCAAGAGCTGTCCGAGATTGTGAGTGGAGCGGCAGCGGTTTAATTGCTCGAAAAATTTACTGTTTTGCTTTTTAAAGCTTGATTAATAAAAGTTTAGTTAATGAGGAACCGGAAATGAGTAGCGGACGTATCGTACAAATTATCGGCGCCGTGATCGACGTGGAATTCCCGCGTGACCAGGTGCCGAAGGTATATGACGCCCTGACAGTTGAGGAAAAAGGTCTGACCCTTGAGGTACAGCAACAGCTGGGTGACGGCGTGGTTCGCACGATTGCCATGGGTTCCTCGGAAGGTGTACGGCGCGGACTGGATGTCAACAACACCAACGCGCCGGTCAAGGTGCCAGTGGGCAAAGAGACCCTTGGCCGAATCATGGACGTGCTGGGTAACCCGATCGACGAATGTGGTGAAATCGGCGAGCAAGAGCGCATGCCTATACACCGCAAGGCGCCCACGTATGCTGATCAGTCTTCTTCCAATGACTTGCTGGAAACCGGCATCAAGGTTATCGACCTGGTTTGCCCGTTTGCCAAAGGCGGTAAAGTCGGTTTGTTCGGTGGTGCCGGCGTTGGCAAAACCGTAAACATGATGGAACTGATTAACAATATCGCCAAGGAGCATAGCGGCTTGTCGGTATTTGCCGGTGTCGGTGAACGCACCCGGGAAGGCAATGACTTCTACTACGAAATGAAAGAGTCCAACGTACTGGACAAGGTTGCCATGGTGTACGGCCAGATGAATGAGCCACCCGGCAACCGCCTGCGCGTGGCCCTGACCGGCCTGACAATGGCAGAAAAATTCCGTGACGAAGGCAAGGATGTGCTGTTATTTATCGATAACATCTATCGTTACACCCTGGCTGGTACCGAAGTATCCGCGCTGCTGGGGCGTATGCCGTCGGCGGTGGGTTACCAGCCCACGCTGGCAGAAGAAATGGGTGTGTTGCAGGAGCGCATTACCTCCACCAAAACCGGTTCCATTACCTCTATTCAGGCGGTATACGTGCCCGCGGATGACTTGACTGACCCGTCCCCCGCAACCACGTTCTCTCACTTGGACGCCACCGTAGTATTGAGTCGGGACATCGCTTCCAAAGGTATTTACCCGGCGATCGACCCGCTTGATTCCACGTCACGCCAGCTCGACCCGCTGGTGGTTGGCCAGGAGCATTACGAGGTTGCCCGCGGGGTGCAGTCGGTGCTTCAACGCTACAAGGAACTCAAGGACATTATCGCCATTCTTGGTATGGACGAATTGTCAGAAGAAGACAAACAGGTTGTTTCCCGCGCTCGCAAGATCGAACGTTTTCTGTCCCAGCCTTTCCATGTGGCAGAAGTATTTACCGGCTCGCCCGGCAAATACGTGCCACTGAAAGACACCATCTCCAGCTTCAAGGCAATTTTGGGTGGTGACTACGACAACCTGCCTGAGCAGGCGTTTTACATGGTTGGCACAATCGAAGAAGCTGTCGAGAACGCCAAAAAATTGTAAAAACCCGGTCGGACGTTCGACGCCGGACGTTTGACGCAAAAAGAAGTTTGCAGCGTGGATCAGATTTTCACGCTGCTGGTTGTCAGGATTACAGTAGCGTCCAGGGTCAGGCATCCGTCGTCCGACCACTTGCCTGCTGAAACCGACGCTAATCGAGACTAGACTATGGCTATGACTGTTCACTGTGACATAGTAAGCGCTGAAGAGGCCCTGTTTTCAGGCCTTGTCGAAATGGTAGTGGCCACCGGTTCGCAGGGCGAACTGGGGGTAACCTTTGGGCACACTCCCCTGCTTACCGACCTCAAGCCCGGCCCGGTACGCATTGTCAAACAAAATGGCGAAGAGGAAATTTACTACCTTTCCGGCGGTTATCTGGAAGTACAACCAAACAGCGTATCCATTATGGCTGACGTGGCAAATCGTGCAGACAACCTGGATGAGGCTGCGGTGTTGGCCGCCAAAACCGAGGCTGAACATGCACTTGCCAACCAGGCTGGCGAGTTTGACTACTCTCGAGCGGCGTCCCAGCTGGCAGAGGCAATGGCGCAATTGCGAACCATTGAGCAGCTCCGCAAAAAGCTGGGCAAATAACTGGCAGGTCAGTGGCTTGACGGTGTGTTATAAAGGGTGGCTTTCAGCTACCCTTTTTTGTTTGTAGATGTTTGTCTGTAAAGGATTCTACCCGGGGCGATTCGGAATGAGCATAGATATCATCATACTGGCTGCCGGCAAGGGGACGCGGATGAAATCTGCGTTGCCGAAAGTTTTGCACCAACTGGCCGGGCGCTCGTTGTTGCAACACGTGCTCGACAGCTCATGCCAACTGCCAAACGCCCGGGTTATTGTGGTTACCGGCCATGGCGCGCAACAGGTAAAAGAATCTGTAAATGACAACAATATTCTCTGGGTAGAACAAACGGAACAGCTGGGTACCGGTCACGCAGTAGCACAGGCTTTGCCGCATTTGTCAGATTCCGGCAATGCGGTGGTTTTATACGGTGACGTGCCATTAATCGAGCAAGCGACCATTGAGCGCATGCTCGAAAAAGTTACGGAAAAAGCCATGTCGCTGTTAACCGTAGACCTTGGTGACCCCAGTGGTTACGGACGAATCGTTCGCCAGCCAGACGGCGAGGTTACCGCTATTGTGGAACAGAAGGACGCCAGTGAAGAACAACGCCAGATCAAGGAAGTAAATACCGGTGTGATGGCGCTGAATACAAGCGACCTCAAACGCTGGTTGCCCGCCATCAAGAACAATAACGCACAGGGTGAATACTACCTTACCGACCTGATAGCCATCGCCCGTGAAGACAATTATCGAATAAACACGCTGCAACCGTCTTGTGAACAAGAGGTACAAGGTGTTAACGATCGCTTGCAATTATCCGGGCTGGAGCGTTACTACCAAAAGCAGCAGGCAGAGCGGTTAATGCAAAATGGCGTTACCCTCGCTGATCCAGCCAGAACAGATATTCGCGGTACGTTGGAAGTTGGCATCGATATCACCATTGACATTAACTGTGTATTTAACGGTGCGGTTCAACTTGGCAATAATGTTGTGATCGGACCCAATTGCCTGATAACCAATACACGTATTGGTGACAATGTGGAAATAAAAGCCAATAGCGTTATCGAAGACTCTGTTGTAGAAAGCAACGCAATTGTTGGTCCCTATGCCAGATTGCGTCCGGGTACACGGCTGGCCGAAGGCACAAAAATTGGCAACTTTGTCGAAACCAAAAATGCGGTTGTTGGCAAAGGTAGCAAGATTAACCATCTCAGTTATGTCGGCGATGCAGAGCTTGGTGAGCAGGTAAATATTGGCGCAGGCACAATCACCTGCAACTACGATGGGGCAAATAAATTTAAAACCACCATAGAAAATGGCGCATTTATTGGCTCCAATTCTACTCTGATAGCACCGGTAACCGTAAAAACACAGGGTTTTGTCGCAGCTGGCTCTACGGTAAATCAGGACGTTCCCGACCAAAATCTGGCGGTTGGCAGAGGTAAACAACGCAACATCGAGGGCTGGAAACGCCCGACCAAAATACAGAAGGGAGACTGAACCATGTGTGGCATAGTCGGTGCAACAGCCCAGCGAAATGTATGCGGTATTCTGGTGGAAGGCCTCCGGCGCGTGGAGTATCGGGGTTATGACTCTGCCGGGGTTGCGATACTGGATAATCAGGGCGAGATACAAGTACGCAAAAACGCCAGCAAGGTTGCTGCCCTGGAAGCAAACCTGGCGGCCAACCCGGCCAAAGGTTGTCTGGGCATTGCACACACGCGCTGGGCAACACATGGTGTACCCAATGACATAAATGCACACCCGCATATGTCTGGCAACGTAGCGGTTGTGCACAATGGCATAATCGAAAATCATGTCGAGTTGAGGCAGGAAGTGGAATCATTGGGTTATCAACTGATATCCGATACTGACTCGGAAACTGTTGCTCATTTGGTGCACCACTACCTTCAATCTGGTTCTTCACTGTTAAGCGCTGTACAAAAAACCGTGGCGCGACTAGAGGGTGCTTATGCATTGGCGGTTATCAGCGCAGACGAACCACATTCGCTTGTCGGCTCGCGCAAAAATGTCCCGCTCGTGCTGGGGCTGGGAATAGAGGAAAACTTTATTGCCTCAGATCAGATAGCCCTGCGCCAGGTAACAGACCGTTTTGTGTTTCTGGAAGACGGCGATGTGGTGGAAATGGGTCTCACTGATTACCAGATATATGACGGTAACGGTACTAAAGTTACTCGCGATATTGTAAAAATTACCGGTGACAATGGGGCAGTAGATAAAGGCGCCTATCGTCACTACATGCTAAAGGAAATTTTTGAACAACCCGGCGTTTTAAACGACACACTGCAAGGGCGCGTTAGTGATAAACACGTTTTGCCAGAAGCCTTTGGCCAACACGCCACAGACATTTTTCAGCAAGTAGACAATGTGCACATTATCGCGTGTGGCACCAGTTACCACGCTGGCATGGTGGCGCGCTACTGGCTGGAAGGCTGGGTGGGTATTCCCTGCCAGGTAGAGGTTGCCAGCGAATACCGTTACCGCAAGGTGGTTGTTCCGGCAAATACACTATTTGTTACTATTTCCCAGTCGGGTGAAACGGCAGACACCCTGGCGGCGTTAAAAAAAGCCAAAAAGGCGGGTTATCTCAGCACACTTGCCATTTGCAATGTTGCAAACAGTTCGCTGGTGCGCGAAAGTGATTTGTCATTAATGACTTTTGCTGGCCCGGAAATTGGTGTGGCCTCAACCAAAGCCTTTACGACACAGCTGGTAGCCCTGCAATTATTTACCATGGGACTTGGTCGTTACCACGGTTTGACAGAAGAAAAAGAACAAGAGTTGGTTAAGGCCCTGCGCAGTTTGCCGAAATTGTCTGAACAGGTATTAAAGCTGGACAGCGAAATCGAACGGATTTTTGAATGTTACAGCGACAAACACCACGCACTGTTTTTGGGCCGTGGTGTGCAATATCCGGTGGCGCTGGAAGGTGCGCTCAAGCTCAAGGAAATTTCTTATATTCACGCCGAAGCCTACCCTTCCGGTGAACTCAAGCATGGGCCATTGGCACTGGTAGACGCAGATATGCCGGTGGTAGCTGTTGCGCCAAACAATGAATTACTGGAAAAACTCAAATCCAACTTGCACGAAGTACAAGCTCGCGGTGGTGAACTTTTTGTTTTTGCCGACCGCGATTCCGGGTTTGAAAATCAACCTGGCGTGACAGTTATTAATGTGCCGCATGTTCCGGAAAGTCTGGAACCGATCATTTATACCTTGCCCCTGCAATTACTGTCTTACCACGTCGCTGTTGTAAAGGGCACGGATGTGGACCAGCCGAGAAATCTCGCTAAATCGGTGACCGTGGAATAAGGAACCCCGGGGCCTGTTTACAGGCTCCCAGGTGTTTTATCTGATTTAAATGCTCCAAAAAATACAACGGGAACTGTGATTCCAGAGAATCAACATGAAATACATTGTCGTCCTTATTATTGCCACTATAGCGAGCAATAAAACCTTTGCGCATGTCGAAAAGCACACAATAGAAGAACTCACTATCAAAGGCCACAAGGAAAATATGGTGGGCAAGGCTATTTCTGCATCGGAGGGAAAAATTTCCCAGGCAGATCTGGCCATCAGACCCCTGCTACGTACCGGTGAAATTCTCGAAGCAGTTCCGGGAATGGTTGCGACACAGCACAGTGGCAGCGGCAAGGCCAACCAGTATTTTTTGCGCGGATTTAACCTTGATCACGGTACCGACTTTGCCACTACCGTCGATGGCATGCCCGTTAATATGCGCACTCATGGCCACGGCCAGGGTTACACCGATCTCAACTTTATTATTCCCGAACTGGTGGGTGAAATTGCCTACCATAAAGGGTCGTACTACGCAGATATCGGCGATTTTTCCGGGGCAGGCGCTGCTGATATTTCTACAGCATCCGCCCTGCTGGGCAATACATTGTCACTGGGTGCCGGGGAAAACAGTTTTTATCGCGGTTTGTTTACCGGGCAACATGCATTGGGTACAGGACAATTACTCTACGGCCTGGAACATCAGGTTTACGGCGGACCATGGCGTGATATCAACGAGGATGTTGGTAAAACCAATCTATGGATAAAACAAACCTGGGCTGAAAAGGAAAACGTGTTCAGCATAATATTTATGGGTTACGACAATAGCTGGAACTCTGCCGACCAGATTCCGGCGCGGGCGGTAGAGCAGGGTTTAATTAGTGAGCTGGGTTCACTGGATACTTCCGTGGGGGGTAATTCCAGCCGTTACAGTTTATCCGCCGACTGGGTGCGTAGTGGCGAGCAAACCACGTTTGAAGCAAGCACCTGGATTATCGATTATCAGCTCGATCTGTGGTCGAATATCACTTATTTTACAGATCCGGGCGGTGACCAGTTCCAGCAGGTGGACGACCGCAGAATATATGGCTGGGATCTGGTCTGGAGTCATAATAGTACCTGGGGTAAGGTGCCCGTGCGGAACAGCTTTGGTTCCCAGTCCCGTTATGACGATATCAGTGAAGTCGGATTGTTACGCAGCCAGGCGAGGCGACGTACTGGAGTTATTCGGCTAGATGCCGTCGACGAGTGGAGTACGGGTCTGTACTGGGAAAATAACCTGCAATGGACCGACGCATTGCGTACAGTGCTGGGAGTACGCTACGACTATTTTCATTTCGATGTGAGCACCCTTGCCGCTGGCGACACCTCTACCCTGCCCCTGAATAATGGTACGGCTAATGACGACACAGTGACCAGTTCGCTCAGTATTATTTATTCGCTCAGTCCCCAATACGAAGTATATGCCAGTATTGGCGAAGGCTTCCACAGCAATGATGCGCGAGGCACTACCATACAAGCCAATCCGCTTACAGGAGAGCCGGTAGACAGGGTTAATCCGCTGGTAGAAACGCTTGGTTATGAAATTGGGTTGCGCACATTTGTTAATGAAAAACTCAACGCGTCCATTGCACTTTGGCGATTGAATATTGATTCGGAGTTACTGTTTGTCGGTGATGAAGGCATTACCGAAGACACCGGTGTTGGCAGTAAACGCCAGGGTGTTGAATTAACCGCGTACTATCGGCTTAACAAAAACTGGACGCTGGATCTGGAATACGCTTATACCGACGCCCGGTTTGAACATGCAGCAGGCGGCAGCGATGACATACCAGGTGCACTGGAGCGGGTAATCAGTACAGGAATTGATGCGCGCTTCAGCAATGGTTATTTTGGTCATTTACGAGTACGGCACCTGGGAGACTACCCGCTGGATAGTGGTGTAACAGCTGCGGCCAGCACTTTGGCAAATCTGAGGCTGGGTTATCAGTGGGCCGAGCATTTTACCCTGACCCTGGATGTGCTCAACCTGCTGGATTCGAATGATCGGGATATTGAATATTACTATGAGTCACAATTGGCTGGTGAAGTTGCACCGGTAGCGGATTATCATTTTCATATCTTTGAACCGCGGTCTGTGCGGTTGTATTTGGCATATGACTTTTAGCCTGCTTGCTAGATCGGCCTGCAGAACAAGGAGCCTGCAAGCTTGAGCAGAATATACACACCGACAGGGAATGCTGAAGAATGGAAGCACTTTCTTGCGGAGCCAGAAAAGCAATGGCGTCAGGGTTATTCAGCGAGAACGCTGGCTTATTCCTGGCAAGAGGCTAAAGGTTTTCCACCAGAAGTTGGTTCTGCGCTAACAAAAGCGTTTCCGTCCATAGAGCTCTTACTGGCTGTGCCTGAACACAAGGTTTCTTTGCCCGGCGGTGTGCGGGCCTCGCAAAACGACATTTGGGTTCTTGCCAAGAGTGATGAGCAGCTTGTTTCCATTGCAGTCGAGGGTAAAGTGTCGGAACCTTTTGGCCCTACCGTTCAGCAATGGTATGCAAACCCCAGTCCGGGCAAGCAGGAACGCCTGGAGTATTTGCTCAAGCTGCTGAATCTTGTATCCGTACCCGATACTACGCGTTATCAGCTGTTGCACCGCACCGCATCAGCGATCATTGAAGCCCGGCGTTTTAATGCCACTCATGCCGTTATGTTAGTGCATTCGTTCTGCCAGTCTTCAGAGTGGTTTGGGGACTATGCTGATTTTGTTTCATTAATGGGTGGTGTTGGCAGTGAAGACAATGTGGTTTCAGTTGGCAATCGTGGTGGCGTTTCGCTGTCCCTGTCCTGGGTCTGTGGTAATGCGGAATATTTATCGATGTAGAAAATCAGTGACCAACGGGATATTGAGCAATTCTTTAAAAGGTAATAGTAAATGAAAATATCAAAAAAAGAATTCCTGCTGGTTTTTTGCTTATTGTGGCTATCGAGTGCATATTCAAAAGAGTTGTTAAAAACAACATCGACATGGGAAGGTGGTGAAATTTCTTATCCGGAAGGAAAGCCGGAAATCGCCTCCATAATGTTAAAAATAGATGAAGGTAAAGTCATGCCCTTCCACTGTCACCCGGTACCGACAATGGGTTATGTAATAAAGGGAAATCTGGAAGTAGAAACAAGAGGCGGGAAAAAAATTATTTTAAGAGAGGGAGAATCGGCGCTTGAAGTTTTGCGAACTGTGCACAGAGGAATGCCGGTGGATGGTCCTGTTGAAATAGTCGTTTTTTATGCCGGAACAACAACATTGCCAAATACCGTGTTGCCGGAAAATGATCCCGAGCACACATATTGCAACAAGTAAAATAATGAGTGATGCCAAACGAAAAATTACACCATCGGGCACTACGAAGGAAGAAAATCATGCTGGAAAAATTGCAGTTGGGCTGGTAAATTTGCACCAGTGATGGACACTCATTTTTTATATCTTTGAACCGGCTTCCATACGAATGTATCTGAGATATATGTATTTGATAAGCATCAATAGGGAATTCTTGCCAAGAAAGAGAAAATAGCGTTTAATTTCGGGACAGTAAGACTCGATAAGACGATCACTATAGTGCCTCACCAATGTGTAGTCGTTAACAGAATCAGGGAATGGTAATCGATCATGTTTAAACTCCCCTTTAAAAACACTCTACACCAGAGCAGTGTGGAAAGTTCTTCCAAGAAAAGCAAAGGTTATAACGGTAGTATTTTTGGCTATTGCAGCAAAAATATGCCAGTTCCACCGCTTTGTGAAATACTTAAATATCATACGGTTGGGCGAATAATAGCTAGCCCCAATATCCAGGATTTTTAAAAATAAATTATTCTAAGACAATAATATAGAATATTTGACAACCAACAGGGATTTCAAATGACAGTTATAAGAATCAAAAGGTCAAGTTACTTTTTGGCTGTTTTAGTATTATTTTTACTTTCAGCGTGTGGTGGTGGTGACAGTGATAGTGATAGTGGCAGTGATAGCGCTAGTAAAAATTTAAGTCCAACGGCGTCAGCTGGCGAAGACCAATATCACAATTTTACAGGATACATGGAAATCGATCTTGACGGCAGCCAAAGTAGTGATCCAGAGGGAGAGGAGCTGACTTATTCATGGACGATAATTTCCAGTCCAGACAATTCCAGTCCATCTATTAATAATTCAGAGAGCTCCCCTCTTGCTAAATTAATTGTGTCTTCAAATGGAATATATGAAGTTCAATTAACAGTTACGGATACTAATGGGAATACGAGTAAAGACAATGTAGTTATTACGATTAACGCGATTCCAAATGCAACTATATCGGCTATTGGTAATAGCGTCACTGGAGATTCAATATCATTAGATGGTGCGGAAAGTTCTGATGACGATGGTGATCAATTAACTTATCATTGGAGTATAGCTTCTTCTCCGGAATCAAGTTCATCTGTTTTGTCAGACAGTAATTCACCTGTTGTTTCAATTACACCTGATGTAGAAGGAATTTATACCTTCGAACTTATAGTTAATGATGGCTTGACTGACAGCCCATCGAGCCTTTTTATTTTAAACGTGTTCCGAAAGATTGAGGGTTTGGGTTACAGGCCCATTGATGCGGAATATAATATCCATACTGATAAAATAATTATGGTTTCCACGAATCCAAATCAACTTCAAATATATGATCCTGTTACAAATGAAAATACCGCTGTTGACTTACCGCTAGTTCCCACCAGTGTTTCGGTCGGTCCCGATGGTCTTTTTGCTGCTGTTGGGCATGATGCATGGGTATCTTATGTCGATCTAAATAATGCTTCGCTGGTAAAAAATATTGCCGTTTCAACAGATGTAGTAGATATTATTTTAGCAGGCAACAACTATATTTATGCATTCCCGCGTACAGATCAGTGGGAAACGATTAGAAGCTTGAATATTAACACTGAAGCAGAAACTCTGAGTACAGGAAATAGTATTAGGGCGGGTACTTTAGTTAAATTACATCCTTCAGGGAACTCGATCTATGGAGCGGATAATGGATTGTCTCCATCTGATATAGAAAAATATAATATCAAAAATGGTCCGGCTGAATATTTATATGACTCACCATATCATGGTGATTTCAGTATGTGTGGTGACCTTTGGATGTCTAAAGAAGGGGCTCGTATTTTTACCCGTTGTGGTAATGTTTTTCGTTCGTCTGAATTACAATCTGAAGATATGATTTATAACGGCTCCTTTGATGGCATATCGTTGATTCGGCAATTAGACCATTCTGTTTCTTCAAATGAAGTCACCCTGATACCAGATAATTATTCTTGGAATGATACTGATGAAGATACCAAAATATATAAATATGACTATGATTTTTTGGTATATAAAGAAGAGTCTACCCTTCCAAGTTTTGTTCTGAATGGAAATGCTTATCCAGGCCATGGCCGATATGTATTTTATCATAGTAGCGGTGAGCAGATCTTTGTAATAGTCCAAGCCGATGAAGAATCTGGCTTTTTAATGGATTACGGTATTGTTACGTACTAAAGTCGTTATAAGATGAGTTACTTGCGTAATAAAAAGTACTCGGACGCCGTTAATCTGTACCGCTGTTATTGGAAGAAAACTTAATGTCAATAAACCAAGTGGCCGCACATGTGGGCAGATTATATCTCGAAAGTTAAAGGCAAGGGGATGGTGGAGGATATTATTAAATGAAACTTTCAAAAAAATATTTCTCCAGATTAGCTATCATGTGCTTATTCTGAAAAACTGCTAAAAACCCCATCGACATGGGAAAGTGGATAAAATTTTTTATCCAAAAGAAAAACCGGAAATTACTTACATACGCAAAATTACACCATCGGGTAGAATTAATAACTACGACGGGTGAAAACCATGGCAACGGAAGACATGTGTTGCACAATCGTACCGTATTTTATTGTCCACGAAGGGCAGCTTGATGCTTTTAAGGATAAATGTGAAGACTTTGTTGAACTGAGCGGCAATGAGCCAAAGTGCTTGTATTACGGGTTCAGCTTCGATGGCAATCAGGCTCACTGCAGAGAGGGCTATAAAGATGCCGAGGGGCTGCTTGCCCATCTAAAAAATGTCGGCACCCTACTTAATGAGGCGATAAAGATTTCCGACCTGACGCGACTCGAAATACATGGCCCTGAAACAGAGTTGGCACAACTTCGTAAACCGCTAGCGAAACTGAATCCGCAATTTTTGTTCTGGAATACGGTTTTCGACGATAGTATTTCTACTATAGAAAGATTTTTTCGTATGGTCTAATCTGCCTTGATACTGATGCAAGGCTTGTCCCGGAACGCTTATCTTGAGAAGTCGTCCCGGGACACATAATCACCAACGGGCAGCTATTTGGTGACCAGCACACTAACAGTATCTGTGCTTGTTTGGCCTAGATTATCAGTAACCATAACGCGGAATACCAACACCTCTGACTTTAATTTCTTTAGAGCCGGTGCTGTAAACGCGGCCACCGTTTCAGAAGCGTTCTCGATTGCAACGGGAGACCCGGTTAATTGGGTCCATGAATAGCTGACGATCTCGCCATCATCGTTAGACAGGCTGGCATCAAGCACCCCTGCCCTTCTTTGCTTCACAGAATAGTCACTGCCTGCATCAGCAACAGGAGCCTGGTTCGCTTGAATGGTGATTACAACGGTATCTGCAGTGCTTAACCCATCGTTGTCGGTTACCGTTAACTCAAAAACCAGATCTTCTGAAAAAGAAGGCGGTAAAACCGGTGACGTCAACGCCACAACGCCATCAGATACATTGTTGAGCTGAACAGAGGTTCCCGACACCTGCGACCAAGTGTAGTTTACGATGGCACCATCGTCATCGTAAGACCCCGTGCCGTCCAGTTGCACGGAGCTATTTTGTTCAACGGATTGGTCATTTCCGGCGATAGAGACGGGCGCTATGCCGTTCGTGGGCACCAGGCCGTGCAAAATCACCATACCATTATTGTAATCCGCGATGACAACATCATTTGCTCCGTCATTATTGATGTCGCCAACCGAGATACCCTGAGGGTTATAGTTAGAAGCAGAACCGATGCTGAAAAGTTGCTCAGGCAAAATCGTGTTATCGAACTGCTCATATACACCAAGGGCATACCAGCCACCATGGAGCACCAGCAATTCATCTTGCTGGTCATTGTTGAGATCTGCGGCGATAATTGCCTCGGGAATGTCGTAGCTCTGGTAGCTGACCGGTTGCGCCAGGTACCCCGCATCGTCCTGCAAGAATACCGCAATCATTGATGTTGGCTGGTTTCCACCGTAGGTGACCACCACATCATTCTTACCGTCATTATTAGTGTCAGTAATTGCCACGCCGTTACTCAGCTGGTCGCCCCCCAGGTCGTATAATCGAGTGGTACCCAGATTGCCAAAACGGTCGGACTCTACAACGGCAAGGTTGTCATAGTTGTAACCCTGGCCGCTCATCACGACAATGTCATTCTTGCCATCATTGTTTATATCGCCCAATACCATGTCGTTATAACCACCGTGCGGTGCATGGAAGGTTTCCGCCTGATGATCCAGCCCAGCAAGTGTCTGGTAGAACACGCCGATATCGTTACCGCTCCAGGATATGCCGCTAATGTCTGCCAGGCCATCACCGTTGAGGTCTCCAACCGAAATCCGGGTTGAGTGTGATGTCTGAATCGTGTCTTGCAACTGCAGACCACCGGCCTGATTTTGAACAAATACCTGAATATAACCTCTATCCAGGCCGACAACGACATCGAGCAAACCGTCGTTGTTCAGATCGCCCAGCGCAATAGAGCCTGGTTGCCGGGTATAGTCCTCTATCAACGGGTAATTAACCGGGCTGTCCAGATTTCCCGATTCATTTTGCAAGTAAATCTTAAGCTTGTAGTCATTGTCGGGATCAAAATAAGTACTGGTAATCAGTGCCACGTCATCCAGGCCGTCATTGTTGAGGTCACCAACGGCAAGCGCTTCTGACCAGGAGCCGGTCGGTATGCTGGTATAGTTGCCCAGCTCTACGCTTGCATAAGCGTTGGCGCAGCATGCTGATATTGTCAATGCGGCAAATTTTGACCAAACCATTTTCTTGAACATGGAATTTCCTTGTTTGATGCAATATGAATTAATACGTGTGCCGTCGCACACTTGAACAGCGCATAGTGAACGAGCAATCTGCATTCAAGGGTGAAAGGAGGGGAGGAAACCGGAAAACCTGCGTCGCCATCCCTGGGCCATTATCTGTAATTTATCTGTTCTTTCATCATGAAAGCGCGCCAAGGATAAGAACCCGAGGGACACAGGGCAAGTTGTGACGGACAAGCGGCGGCATATTTTGTTCGTTCGGTTACTACCGGGTTGGTGTTTGTTGATATTCGAATTTTATCCCCGCCAGAATAACCCTGGGCAAAGTCAGTGATTTCAATTGCTCACAGTGATAGTATCCAGTGTTTTCGCCAGCAAGGTCGGTCGATCACGTTGGTCACAACAAGCGAACACAGATACAGACCTTGTCTCGCTGCCGTCTGTCATTCAAACAGCACCCATAAAACAAAGCCGGGAGAGAATGAATGGAGTTTCTTGAATCGATATTTAACGCCATTGGTGATTTTACCTGGGGTTGGTCGCTTATACCGTTCCTTGTTGTGCTCGGTGTATTCTTCACCCTGGCATCGGGGTTCGTGCAGTTCCGGTTTTTCGGCCGTATGTTCAGGGTGTTGTTCCCGGGCAAACAGCCGGGTGCCGAGGGGCACGTTAGCTCGCGTGAGGCTTTGCTGATAAGTGTTGGGGGGCGCGTTGGGGGCGGTAACATTGCCGGTGTAGCGGTGGCCATTACTCTGGGTGGACCGGGTGCAGTGTTCTGGATGTGGGCAATTGCCCTGGTTGGCATGGCGACAAGTTTATTTGAATGCACATTGGCGCAAGTGTACAAGCGCACAGATGAAGGAGGCACCTATCGCGGTGGCCCCGCGCATTATATCCTTCACGGGTTGGGACAAAATTACAGATGGTTGGCGATACTCTATGCGATTGCATTGATCGCAGCCTTTGTACTGGGGTTTAACGCTTTCCAGGGCAATACCGTTGCTGGAGCGGTGCAAGACAGTTTCGGGCTTGACCGTGCCGTTACAGGTGGCTTTTTAGCACTGGTAACCGGCATTGTCGTCTATGGTGGTATCAAACGTATCGCCAAAGTCGCTGATGTTGTGGTTCCGATTATGGCATTAGCCTATATCGGTATGGCATTTATCATAGTGTTGATTAACATCGGCGATGTTCCGGCAGTGATCAGCACGATTGTGAAAAATGCTTTCGGTATAGAGGAAGCTGTTAGCGGCGGTATGGGCGCAGCAGTTGCTCAAGGCCTTCGACGTGGCCTTTTTTCCAACGAAGCCGGCTTGGGCAGCGCGCCTAACGTTGCTGCGGTCGCCTACGTTAAGCACCCGATCAGCCAGGGTATTGTCCAGTCGCTTTCGGTTTTTATTGATACGATACTGATTTGTTCTTGCACGGCCTTTGTGATTTTGCTTGGTGACGTGTACGCGCCCGGTACGGAAGCCGTAGACGGGGTTGTTTTGACGCAGCAATCTCTGGTATTCCATGTGGGTGAATGGAGCCAGTATTACCTGACAATTGCGATCCTGCTGTTCGCATTCAGTTCGATTATCTATAACTACTATTTAGGCGAAACGGCCCTGTCTGTATTGAGCGACAACAAAATTTCCCGACATATTCTCCGTATTGCGATTATCGCATTGGTATTTATTGGGTCAACAGCACCGGCGGCAACATCGGTATTCTTCTTCTCCGACCCTATGATGGGTGTGTTGGCGCTGGTAAACCTGTTGGCAATTATTATGCTCTTCCCGGTGGGATTGAGGGTATTAAATGACTACATACGTCAGCTGAAACAAGGCAAGGAGCATCCCGAATTCGATCCGGAGAAGTTTCCCGATCTGGATATTGATAAAGAGGCCTGGAAGCTCTGACAAACACAAGAGCACCGCTGGCAACTGCCTATTGTGAGCCCCCATCAAGGGGGGTTGTTTCATCAGGCTGGTTTGTTCAACTAAAGCGATTTTTGATGGTAAGCAGAAGCTTGCCAGAAAATAAAAATTTGCCCTTGTACTTACCAAAAATTTGTATAGAGATGGCACTTGCCAACACCAGAGCAATACCTGACAAGCTCAATGCGTCAATATTGTCGGCTTTGATAATATCTGGCCACCAAAACAAAGCAACGCATAGTGAAGTTGCTGAGAAACTGAGAACGGGAGTCAGTGCTACCATGCTACTTACTTGTACAGCGCTCCAGTATTTCAGAGCCTGGGCCAGAGCGCCGTATGCAATCACAGTATTCAGCGAACACGTTATCAAAACCCAGTGACTTTCTGTATTTAAACCTTGCAAGCTATGCAAGTCGATAAAAGGAAGCATAATGATGCAACCAAGAAAATATATACTTAACAAAATGTTATTGGGTGATATTTTTTTTATTAAAAACTTTTGAAGAAGAGCATAAACTGACCAGCTTACGGCCGATAATTGCGCTAACAAAACTCCCATATATATCCCGGTATGGGACGTATTATCAGGAGTGCTCAGAAAGTCGTAGAAAAATAGCAGCAAGCCCAATGCCAGACACAAAAAGCTGATCCACTGCATTCCATTCACCCGTTCACTAAAAAACAATATTCCGCCAATAACCAGAAAAAAGGGAGCTAGTTGAAAATTTAATTGGGCTGTACCGGCACTGATGTACAATAAACTTGACGCAAAAGTGGTGTAATTCCCAACTAAAAAGACGCTAGCTGCAATCAATTTGACCCAGTCCGACCGATTCAGTCGTGAAAATTCATACAACTTTCCTGAAAGACCTTGTATGCAAAAACTGAAAATCAGGGCAACGCAAAATCGAAACCAGGTGAGAGTAATCGCATCAGTAAATTCAGCAGCCAATTTCAGAGCGATAGGAAGAGCACCCCAAAAAAGCAACATAATAGATGAAAATATCAGGCCCTTTATAAAATTGTGTCTGGCCGTCGTCATGACTGAAAGTCCGCATACAGGTTCTGTTAAAAAGAGCTATATTGCAGATAAAAAGTACATTCATCCAATGCATAATACTTCTAATAGTTATGCAAAACCTGCATAATCCGTTGCTGACAGAACCTGCCGTAATGACTAATCGACAGCAGTGAGGCAAAAACATTTATGTCATTTCCGAATTTGCAGCATATCGATCTGAAATTGCTAAAAGCGATGCAGGTGCTATTGGAGGAGCGCAATGTCACTCGGGCTGCGGAAAGAGTGCACTTAAGTCAATCGGCCATGAGCCGGTTACTAAACCGGTTGCGAGACTTGTTTGATGATCCGCTATTCGTAAAAACATCAGATGGCATGGTGCCAACTACCCGGGCGCTTGAGATCAAGGAACCGCTGCGTGCTACGCTTGAGCAGCTGGACAAGCTCTTTCAGCAGCAGGTATTTGATCCGGCCAGTAGCAGCAGGATGTTTCGGCTGCAATCCACCGATTATTCCGCACATGCTTACCTTCCGGCGATTGTTCGAGAGTTCCAGCGGCAGGCGCCCAATGCCCAGATCGATCAACTGCATGTGAGGGAAACCTCGTTGCTCAATCAACCCATTCACACATCCGATCTTGTGTTGTGCAGCAACTATGTCTCCATTCCCGATAATTACCACCGTCTGCTGCTGGGGTGGGAGCGCTATTGTTGCATCATGGCCCGGAATCATCCTCTCGCCAACAAAAAACTGACGCTGGACAATTATCTGTCCTACTCACATGTTCTGATAAAGATGGGAGGGGGTGGGCACATTTTGGGTGACGAGCTGCTGGCAAAATTAAAACGAAAGCGGCATATAGGCCTGAAAACACCCCACATGATGTCGGCACTGGAAACATTGGGCCAAACACAACTGTTATTGACTTCCAGCGCTCTGTTGGCACAAAGGCACTCCAGGAACTTTTCCATCACCACAAAAGAGCTGCCTATAGAATTTCCCGATCCACACTACTATCTGGTCTGGGCCAACAATGTACACCGCGATGCGGGAATAGCCTGGTTTCGAAATATGTGTGCAAAAGTAATTAGAGATATGATCCCTTATCCAGTTGCTGAAGGCGATTTGGAAGAGTAATCTGCAATGACAAAAGAAGCCTGAAAACAAAAATTTTTGTCGAGAAGTGAATCCTGCACGACGAGGCTTTAATCAAATTACAGAAATTTTCACAATTTTTACGCCTTCCCCCAAAACCTGTATAGAAAATTTACATTGACCGCAGCTATGCTGGGAATGTGGTTCGGAAAAGAGGCGGTTGTGAAACTGTTCAAGCCCGCTCTACATGTTCTCAGCTTTGTGCTGTTGATGCTTGCATTGCTGATGATGGCGCCGGCGGTATTGGCCTTGCTGACACACTCTGGCAACGCGGCCGGGTTTTTCACGGCCATTGCTTGCACCGTAATACTCGCCCTTCTGTTGCGCCTGTGTTGTGCACAACAAATCGAGCATATAAACCCCCGCGAAATGCTACTAATTACAGCCGTTAACTGGATTGCAGTTTCGGTATGTGCGGCCCTGCCATTTATATTTAGCAAAACCCATCTGAGTTGGTGTGATGCAATATTCGAAGCGGTATCCGGGGTAACCACCACCGGCTCTACCGTGTTAAGCGGATTGAAAACGCTGCCGGCAGAAATTCTATTGTGGCGATCCACCACTCAGTGGCTGGGTGGTTTGGGTATTATCGGTATGGCTATTACGATTCTGCCCTTCTTGCGTATCGGTGGCATGCGTCTGTTCCAAACCGAGTCATCAGACTGGTCGGATAAAGCCTTACCCAAAACTGCCGAGCTGGTAAAGTCCATCTTGTCTATTTATCTGTTCATGTCATTCCTGTGCACGGTCGCTTACTGGTTGGCCGGGATGTCCTTATTTGATGCGGTCAACCACATGATGACCACCATCTCTACCGGCGGATACTCAACCTCCGATCAGTCCATCGGGCAATTTTCTGAGCCTTGGATACAGTGGACATGTATATTTTTTATGATTGCCGGTGGCATGCCCTTTACGCTGTTTATACTCGGTTGGTACAAAAGGAAATTCCTGATTTTTGAAGATCAGCAGGTGCGAGGCTATTTGCTTACCTTGTGTATTACTATCCTCACCTATGGTGCTTACCACTGGTACGACAAGGGTGGCGACATTTTTGAGTCATTTACTGCGTCTGCACTGAATATAGTCTCTGTGATTACTACCACGGGTTTTGCTGGCGAAGACTATTCACTCTGGGGCCCGGTAGCTGTTGTTCTATTTTTTCTGCTTACTTTTTGTGGTGGTTGCTCGGGGTCAACCAGTGGAGGTGTCAAAATTTTCCGCTATCAGGTGTTGTACCGGGTAGTTCGTGAACAGATATATCGGGCGATACACCCGAAAGCTGTAATCGCTACCAGCTTTAACGGTAAAACGCTAAACAATGATGTATTGTATTCCGTGGCGTCGTATTTTTTCCTAAACTGTTTCTGTTACGGATTGCTTTCGGTGGTATTGGCGTCCTGTGGGCTGGACACGATAACTGTTCTGTCTGGTAGCGCAACGGCATTGATGAACGTTGGGCCAGGTCTTGGCGAAGTTATTGGACCTGCAGGCAATTTCAGTGCTTTGCCGGATGTTGCCAAACTTGCTCTGTGTGGAGGTATGTTGTTAGGGAGGTTGGAATTTTTAACCATTATTGTGCTTTTTTCTCCAGTGTTTTGGCGAGGGTAGCAATTAATTTATAGATATTGAGGAACATTAGTGATTAAAACAGTCGTCCTGCCAATTATTGCCGCGCCCTTGCTAGCCTCGGTGGTTGCGTGGGGTGTGGAGGCTGTACTGCTGCATAAGGGTAATGTTTCACTGGTGTATATGGCCACGGTGCTTTTCGTCGCTGCGAAAACCAATACCCGCACTGCCCTCGCCTGTGCCGGAGTCAGTTTTCTGGCGCTCAATTTGTTTTTTACCGAACCTCGCATGACATTGATCATGAACCACCGTGAAGATATTTATACAGCGGTATTTTTTCTGATCACGGCGATAGTTACCGGGCAACTGACAGCACGTCTGAAAGAGCAATTATCGGCTTTGAAAGAACGCGACCGGGTGATCCAGACGCAAGTGGCTTTTGCAGAAAAGCTGGTTTCTGCAACCGAATACAAGGAAGTGTCTCAGGCACTGAATGTGGCGGTTCGACAAGTTCTGCAAATAGAGGTCATTCAGATCAGGCTGCAGGATGGCAAGTGGCTCCTGGAAAATCGGGAACCACTGGCAAAGCGATATCCGGATTTACACCGAATGCTCGGTGGGCGCGACCAATCTTTGCGAAGCAAGGCAACGGTGAATTGTGAAAACTGGTTGTTAAAGCGGCTACCGGGTGTAAATGATGAGCTTTGTTTGATTGCGGTAAATATGGCAGGGAACCGCTGGCTGCCAGAGCGGGTGGAAACGGTACTTGATATTCTGTTGCGACTGGTAGAACTTGGTATTGCTCGCATTCGCCTGGCAGATGCCTTGCAATCAGAACGCCTGGAGAAGGAAAAGGAATTGCTGCGTTCCGCATTGCTTTCATCGGTTTCCCATGACTTGCGCACACCGCTTGCGTCGTTAGTAGGGTCGTCTTCAAGCCTGCTAGAGCTCAAGGATTCCCTGTCAGAGTCACAAAAAGCTGAGCTGATAGAGGCCATCCAGCAAGAGGCGCGCCGCCTGGACAGCTATACACAAAACCTGCTGGACATGACCCGCCTCGGCCGGGGAGATCTGAAGCTGGAGCGGGACTGGGTGGCGATAGAAGACATTATCAGCTCTGTGGTAAAGCGGGCAAAAAAGCAACTTCCCCAGGCAAAATTGAAGGTAAAGGTGCCGTCTGAACTACCGATTCTGCATGTGCATGCGGCATTGATCGGGCAGGCAATTTTCAACCTGGTAGACAATGCAGCCAAATTTTCGCCGCCGGGTAAAACAATATTAATATCGGCGGTTTCGTCGCAGGATAGCGTGGAGGTGATTGTGACGGACAGCGGCCCGGGCATCCCCCAGGACCAACGCGAACGCATATTTGATATGTTTCATGTGTTGGGGCATGGAGATCGAGACAGTGCAGGAACGGGTTTGGGTTTAACTATTTGCCGTGGGATGGTCGGTGCTCATGGCGGGCGAGTATTCGTAACGACACCGGAAGACGGCAAGGGCACCGCCATGCATATTGTTCTGCCATTGCCAGTCGACGCACCACCGGAAGACAAATTATGAGCCGAATTTTAATCATTGATGATGAACCGCAGATTCGCCGTTTTCTACTCATCAGCCTGAGTTCACAAGGTTACGACGTTATTGATGCAGATACCGGCCATCGCGGATTGGAAGCCGCTGCGTTGCAGAATCCCCATCTTATTGTTCTGGACCTGGGGTTGCCAGACCAGGATGGACAAGACGTGCTTAAGTCCCTGCGCGATTTCTACGACGGCCCGATAATGGTCCTTTCGGTGCGTGATCACGAAACCGAAAAGGTACGTGCCCTCGATTCTGGTGCCAATGATTATGTGACCAAGCCCTTTGGTATCAATGAATTTCTTGCTCGAGCAAGGCGGTAGTTATCAGATTTTTCCGAAGTGCAGCCAGCACTTGGCCACTATGATGATGGTCACTTGAGTGTTGATCTGATTAACCGAAAAATCTCACTGGATGGAGATAACTTGCATTTGTCGCGCAAGGAGTTTGAACTGTTGCGGCTGTTGCTTAATCATCCGGGGCGTATTATTACCCAGGAGCAATTGCTGAAAGAGATTTGGGGTAAAAGTCATACCGGGGATACGCACTACCTGCGCATTTTTATTGCCAAACTGCGCAACAAGCTGGGGGACAATCCCACAGATACCCATTACATAGAAACGGAACCCGGGGTAGGTTATCGGTTTATCCGGCAATCAAGAAAATAAAAATCGTAGCACAGAACAATGGAGTGAATTTGCCATTCACCAACGCCTGCCTAAACTCGTATAATCAAAGACAATACACAGAATATTAAAACGATGGGGGGAACCATGATTAGGGAATCCGGGGCAGTTGTATCTGCCCGTCGCCTCAAGTTGGCTGGCTTGTTACTGGCTCAGGCGGTTCTGTTCGGTTGTTCCAGTCAGCCCAAACAGGCAGCAATACCGCCAGTTTATGTCGAAGAGTCATTGTTGGTAAAAATTGAAAAACGCTACGGCCCGGTCGTGGCGGCGCGAGTAAAATACTGGCAAGAACTGATTGAGAGCGCAGACCAGCGCAGCGAGGAAGAAAATCTGCGCCTGACCAACGACTTTTTTAATGGTGCCCGATTTGTTAATGATGGTGATGTATGGGGAAAAAGCGATTATTGGGCAACACCTCTGGAATTTCTGATTATGGATGCTGGCGATTGCGAAGATTTTGCCACAGCCAAATATTTTACTCTGGAAAAGATGGGTGTGGATCTAAATAAAATGCGACTGACCCACTGTACCGCTAAGACAATTAACAAAGCTCATATGGTGGTATCGTACTATTCAACTCCTGATGCTGTGCCGATGATTCTGGACAATATTGATGGCGAAATAAAATCAGCCGACAAACGCGAGGACTTGATACCGGTGTACAGCTTTAATGGCGATAACTTGTGGCTTTCCCGTACCCGGCAAAAACAGGTAAAAGTGGGAACACCGGAAAAGCTGAAACTCTGGCAAGAGTGGTTGGCTCGCGTGCGTGAAGAAGACGTTCCCGAAGTCGCGGTTAAGCAACCGCGATAATCCAATTAGCGTTAACAGGTCCTGAATGTTGCAACAAACACCCTTTAAGATTTATGTGCCGCGGAGATAAAGACGTATGCTTCATATAGTCCTGCATTTTTTAGTCCCGGCCCTGATAACTGCTCTCTTTTTCAGGAGAAACTGGAAGGTAGCGTATCTGGTAATGATTGCGACAATGCTGGTGGATGTTGATCATGTGGTTGCTAACCCCGTATATGATCCGGGTCGTTGCAGCATTGGTTTTCATCCATTGCATCAGTTGTGGTTTGTTATTTTCTACGTTGTACTTTGCTTTATTCCCAAGACAAGGTTTGTTGGCCTTGGTTTATCTGTTCATATGGTATTAGATGCTATTGATTGTCAGGCGACGAATGAGGATTGGTTAAATCAGGTTATATAGAAGGACAGTCTGCCAGACTGTCCTCCATGATACAGGATGAATACGGCAGTTACAGCTCTTTATCAAGGTCTCGAACCTCGTAAAACGCCTTTTCCGAAATATCGTGATACGCTCTGACTTGTTTGCGAAAATTCTTTACGGATTCATAAACTTTGGCAAACATCGGGTCGGCCTCGGCCTGCTCGGTCATAACCTCTTCGCTTGCCCGATACAGTGCTTTCAACACGTCATCAGGAAAGCGGCGTACATCTATGCCGTGCTCATTAACCAGGGTTTCCAATGCACGATTATTGGATGCCGTATAACTGTCCAGCATATCCTGATTGGCGGCACGTGCGGCAACGGTAACCATTTCCTGAAGGTCTGCTGGCAGTGATTCGAGT
>JBNKFQ010000038.1:0-66309 GCA_050289385.1 Porticoccaceae bacterium
ACCCGAAGGGCCGGGCCCATTTTTTCCCTCAGCGGCGTTATCACTCGCTCATGTAGAATGACTACACCACGCTCATTCTGCCTTGCTGAGGAAAAAAATGGACTCCGGCAGCGCCTGCTGGGTAATTGTTAACGGCCCCTAAAGCATCAGCACAAAAAACGGAATGTCGTATGATGACCTTGTCCGTTCGGTTTTTTGTTTTGTTCTGTCTGGCAATTTTGCTGGCCGCGTGCGTGTCTGCGCCACCGCAATTTTCGAATAAACCGGACATTATTTCCTGTCAGTCGTTTTACGCCCAAATCGACATTGCGGTGCGCAAAGGCCAAAAAGAAGATGCGCAATTTGCCCGTATCAAGAACTTCCCCTGGTTGCGCACATCCCGTTTTCTCGCCAGTTTTCGAAATGAGTTGACCACATCTGAAGATTACAAGGATTGGTTGGCAGCGGCAAACCGTTTGGCGCAGCAAGCGCTGTTTGACGAATTCGCGCTGTTGCCCACGACGCAACAGGCCCTGATGGCGGATTTCAATCATTTGTCGAGTCGCCTTGAGTCCTGTGGTGTGAAACTGGTTGAAGAACTTGCCGGGCAGCCACGGTGGCGAAAAATACTATTGCAGCGAGCGCAGGTAAAACCGGATTACCGTTACTGGCAACGGTTTGTCGGCTTTTACCCGTTAACCGCTATACCTTTTCGTCAGGGAATCGTGAGAGAACATCAAGAGTTGGCAATGCTGGAAAAGGCATTTGAAGATAGTGACAACACAACAAATTACCATGTTTACCAACCTGCCCGGCAGACGGATTTGCAAAAGCGATTTATCGATTCAAGTAAAACTCGATTTCCCAATCTCGCAACGGAATTACAGCGACAATTGCTTGCGGGCTTTGCACCGGCAGTGGCTATAGAACGGCTGAATCAAAACAATAAAATTGGCAAAATCCGCGTGTCGAAAACAGGTGATCCGAGCGTCGATGTCGAAACCCCGGTAATCTATGGTTGGGTAGATTATGGGCGATATCGGGATGCATCCACAGTTCGACTTAACTACAGTTTCTGGTTTGCTCGCCGCCCCCGGCAAAAAGCGATTGATTTGCTTGCCGGTGAACTGGATGGTCTGATTTGGCGCGTGCACCTGTCGCTGGATGGAACGGTTATGGCTTGGGACAGCGTGCACAGTTGTGGTTGCTGGTATCGAATTTACCCGTCCCGAAACTATCGCATTACCCAGCCGAAAAGTCTTTATCGTGAACCGGTTTATGTCGGAAAAGCACTTGCGTCTGTGCCGCGCAAGACACTCTATTTGCAGCCAGACACACACCACATAGTGGGAGTTCGTGATAACGGTGGGGGTGGCACATACAGCAATTATATTTTGCGACCTTACCGGGACTTGAAACACCTGCCTGCTGAGGATGGTGTGCAAAGCCTGTTTAATCGCACCGGTATAGTTCCCGTTTCGCGCCGGGCCGAACGTTTTTTATTTTGGCCTATGGGTGTGCCGGGTGCGGGGGCCATGCGTGTAGCGGGCAGCCATGCCATAGCGTTTGTCGGCACAAGACATTTTGATGATGCTTACCTGCTGGAAGAGATCGGGCTGGAACCAGGCGAAACGCAGTAGCTAATATGAGAATTCAAACCTTGACGGTATTTTTTTGAGGGTGATCCCGCGTAGTTTATTCAGTGCTCGCAATTGCATGCAGCCCATCCATATCAATTATCGCTATTTCTTTTTTGTCTACCGTCAAAATGCCCTGTTTTTGGAAGCGGCTGAATACTCGACTGACGGTTTCTACCGTCAGACCCAGATAGTTGCCTATATCAGCGCGTGACATCGGCAGTCGAATATGGGTGCCAGACAGTTTGCGACTTGCATTGCGAGTGGAAAAACTCAACAACAAGGCGGCGAGCCGTTCTTCCGCACTGCTCTTGGCTAATAGACCGATCAGTTGTTGCTCGTTGGTTATTTCCTGTCCCATCAGCTGCAGAAAATGCCGTTTGAGGGCGGGGATTGATTCGCTCAGATCCTCAAAACGGGAAAATGGAATTTCACAAATTGCGGCAGTTTCAAGTGCTACCGCGTAATTTGTGTATTGATTGCCACCGATGCCGTCCATGCCAAATATTTCACCAGGCAGATAGAAGCCGGTCACCTGTTCTTGCCCCTTGCTGTTAACAGTGTATGTTTTGATACAGCCACTGCGAACGGCGTAGACAGATTTGAATGGTGTGCCAGCGTAGTAAATATGGTCGTCTTTTTGACACGGCCTGTTCCGCTGTATGATTTCGTCCAATTTGTTGATTTCGCCACTATGCAGAGCCAAAGGCAGGCACAGGGCGCTCATCCGACAGTCGACGCAACTAATACTGGAATGGTGGTTGCACTTCTCATCCATGGTTTCACAAAACTCCAGAGAGTGAGCTCCTATTATAGTCACCGAAGCGGTCTGGTATCCACGGGTAAATTTCGGGAGGTACGAATGGCACCTGCTTACACATAAAATTGGACTTTAACTGGTCGCACGTCGCACCCTAAAGGCAAGCCACCTCAAGCAACCTCTGCGGACCCTGGGCCAGAGGGCCCTGGTCTATGCGACCAATTCCTGATAACCGCCTTAAGAGCGTGCGACGTGCGACCGCCCCTCAGGAAGTGATGCCATTCGGGTCAGGTACCTTCAACTGACTCTGGTCAGAGGGTGAAAGCCTAAAACGGCAGTTTTTTGCCCCTCCAGAGTGCTTTAACCCGCTTGTCGCGGCCGCAATTGTAACGGTAGTAGCGATAGCGAATGGGGTTTCTTGTGTAATAGTCCTGATGGTATTCCTCGGCAGGGTAAAACGCCGTTGCGTCAATGATTTCAGTAACCACCGGTTTGGGGAGCACTTTGCTGGCGTTTAAACGGGATTTGCTGGTTTCGGCGGCTTTGCGTTGCTCGTCAGTGTGAGCGAATATTCCGGTTCGGTACTGGCCTCCCCGGTCGCAGAATTGCCCGCCGGCGTCGGTGGGGTCGACATGCGTCCAGAAGGTTTTCAAAAGGTTTTCATAACTGGCTTTTGCCGGGTCGTATCGCACCTGAACCACTTCCATATGACCCGTTGTTCCGCTCGATACCTCTTTGTAGGTAGGGTTGTCCTTGTGGCCACCCATGTAGCCGGATGTTGTTTCGAGCACGCCATCCAGCTTGTCGAAATCTGCCTCCATGCACCAGAAACACCCTCCGGCGAATGTTGCAACGCTCGCGTTGTCTGTGTCGTCCTGTTCGGCGAGGGTGCCAAAGGACGATAATAATAACAGCGTGGCGAAAGTTGTCACGACGGTTGAGGTGTGAAATCCCATGGTTGCCTCTTGGCAAGTTTGACGTTACTCGTTTGACCGGAACGAGCCGCAGAGGTTCTGTGTCACAGGTTGTATATTGATGTGATGCTTTCGAGTAGACTTGTAAAATTTGGGTTAGGGCCTGCTAGCACTAATTTGATTATCGCTGTTGTGGCTAAACATTCGCCAATCGAGGCACGAGGAGAGTGGTTTGGTACTTTCTTTAAGGAATGAGGCAAATGAGCGACGAGTAACGAAGAGTGGCGAATGTTTAGCCACAACCCGCAGGGCTGGTGCCATTTTTGCGCCCAGCTTCGTTGTCAGTCGCTTATTTAGAGTGACTAAACTGCACTCCTTCCGCCTCGCTGGACACAAAAATGGCCTCCAGCAGCGACAATCAAATTAGTGTTAACAGGCCCTTGTAAAGGACAGGAGCAATCTGCAATGTATAAAGTATTGGTGATAATAGCTGGTATCCTTTTGATCTCGGGGTGTGACAAGGCGCGTGTAACGGAGCTGGAACAGGAAAACAATGCGCTGAAGGGGCAGGTGGAAAGCCTCAATACACAGGTGGAAAATCTCAACAGGCAGAATCAGGAGTCTCAGGAGTCTGTTTCTGCCTTGAAAGCGGCCAGCGAAAGGCTCGATTTTCTCAGTAAAAACCTGAAGGGTGTAACTGCGCGCATCGTCACAAATCAGGGCAATATCGATCTGGAGTTTTTCCCGGACAAGGCACCCTTGCACAGCTTTGCTTTTATTACGCGCGCCGAGAGTGGTTACTACGATGGCGCCACTTTTCACCGAATCATCAAGAATTTTATGATTCAGGGTGGTGACCCTAATTCCAAAGACGATAATCCGGCAAACGATGGTCAGGGTGGTCCGATTGTCAATATTCCCCACGAATTCAACGACACGAAACATGAGCCGGGCATACTGTCGATGGCGCGCGTCAGTGATGTTAATGCCGGTGCCGGCAGCCAGTTTTTTATTATGCATGGCACGTCGCCAAATCTGGATAATCAATACACTGCTTTTGGCAAGGTTGTCAACGGCACGGATATTGTTGACAAAATAGCGAATGTAAAAACCGGACCCAATGATCGTCCCGAAAAACCGGTAGTGATAACGCGAATAGAAGTCAGCCGAGGGTAATCGCATTCATGCGGCCGTACTGGCAGGTTTATGCCGCCGTGGCAGGTGACAGGGGTTTTTGCGAGTGCACTGGCAAAGACCCGTCTTCTGTCATTTCTTGGTTGGATGCTTGAAGCACCGGTGACCAAATCTGCAAAATTGAACTATCTTGTGTATTGGCTTGTGTATTGGCTTGTGTACTGGGATTCAACCGTGGCGCAACTTCGTAAAAACACAGACCTCGGCATAAAGCCAAACACCAACAGACTCTGATGTGAGGTATCGTATGATACTCAGGCAGCTCTTTGATCGAAATACCTGGACATACACCTATCTGGTTGCGGATGAGAGCGCGAAGCTGGCGTGTTTGATAGACCCGGTGCTGGAACACAGGGATTTATATCTGCAACTCCTCGGTGAACTGGAGTTAAAACTGGTTCTGGCTCTGGACACACATATTCACGCAGATCACGTCACGGCGCTTGGCGCGCTGAGAGATGTGACGGGCTGCGACACAATCATTGGCTCCCGTGGCGATATTGCTTGCGCTACGGAGGGATTTGACGATGGTAAAACCATTTCGTTGGGTAACTTGACTCTTGAAATATTGTATACCCCTGGCCATACCGATGATTCCTACAGTTTTTATCTGCAAAGTGACGGGCAGGGGTATTTGTTTAGTGGCGATACCTTGCTGATTCGCGGTTGTGGCCGTACCGATTTTCAGAATGGTGATCCGGCGCGGTTATATGACAGTTTGCACAACAGGTTGTTGGCGTTGCCAGACGATACCATGGTTTACCCCGCCCATGACTATAAGGGCTGGACGATGTCAACCATAGGCGAAGAGAAGAAAAACAATCCTCGTTTGCAACTCGAATCCAAAGACAGGTTTGTTGAATTTATGAATAATCTCAACCTTCCTGATCCCAAATTTATGGATGTAGCCGTGCCAGCGAATAAAACGTGCGGAAAAGCAGAGGTGAATCAGGGATGAATATTCTAATTCCACTGGCGGGAGGTGTAATGATTGGCGTCGCAGCGGTGGCCATGTTACTTTTCCTTGGGCGCATTACCGGTGTCAGCGGCATTTTTTTTAATGCAATGATGGAACCCAAAGGCGGTAATTGGCGCTGGATGTTTCTCGGCGGTCTGCTGTTGGGCCCGTTATTGGTTCTACTGTTTTCGGGCGCAGAGCCTCCCACTCCCAACAGGGCCGGTGTCTGGATTATAGTGCTGGCAGGATTTCTGGTCGGGTTTGGCACCCATCTCGGCAGTGGTTGCACCAGCGGCCACGGCGTGTGCGGAATTGGCAGATTATCAAAACGTTCTATTGTTGCTACGCTTGCTTTTATGGGCGCCGGTATATTAACTGTCTATGTGGTTCGGCATTTGCTGGCAGGTCAGGTCTAGTGCTCCGCCAAGGATATATGTACGGGTTCAGCGTTCCCGTGGTGTTCGGCAGAGAGACGCAGTGCGCAGGCAATGGCCATAGCCCTTGGCAAGCGCTGCAACGAATCTGCCGGGCACCACGGGAGCGCCCAGCGGGTTGGCCTGTCAGCGCCCATGGACTGCGTTGCACCTCTTGGCAAGGGTTATGGCCATTTCCTGCGAGGTGCGCCTTGCCATGAACGCTGACAGACCAACTGAACCCGTACATATATCCTTGGCGGAGCACTCTATGAAGGCATTAATAGCGTTGTTGTGTGGCACCCTGTTTGGCGCCGGGCTTGCGCTGTCCGGTATGAACGATACCGCGAAGGTGTTGGGTTTTCTCGATATTTTCGGAGCCTGGGACCCGGCATTGTTATGGGTAATGGTCGGGGCCGTAAGCGTTACCTTGATCGGTTATCCCCAGGTGCTTAAACATCCGGTCCCCCGCCTGGGCGAAAAATTTTATCTGCCAACCAATACGGTCATTGATAAAAAGCTGTTGATCGGTGCCTCCGTTTTTGGCTTGGGGTGGGGGTTGTACGGGTACTGCCCGGGACCGGCAATTACCGCACTGGTTTATCTGCAACCTGAGCCCTGGGTTTTTGTGTTTGCGATGGCTGTGGGAATGTTTGCCAGTCGTTTTGTGGTGAGCCACTTAGCCACATCATCGTGATTAACCAGGCGACTCAACGGAAAAACTCCTGTATCAAGTGATTCAGTTGGCATTCGGATACCAGCCCACGCCGATCCAAAACTGGAAAGCGGTTCTCAATCGACTCATCATCGAAATCGAAAACCGCTTGGCAGACTACATTTGAAACGGATAATTACATAGAAAAAATTACGGGCTCAATCATTGCGAATAATCTTGCCGTCCTTCATTACAAAGTTGACGTGTTCCATTTGGCGAATGTTCTTCAGTGGATTACCTGGAACAGCAATGATATCGGCGAGCTTGCCTTTGCTGATGGACCCGAGTTCCTTATCTACACCCAGCATCGTGGCAGAGTTGATTGTAGCCATTTGAATAGCGTCAAACTCGCTCACCCCGAGGTTTACCAGTGAAGAAAACTCTTTTGGGTTGTCTTGAACACCATATATTGCATCTACACCAAATGCCATTTTGACGCCGTGTTTATAGGCTTTTTTAAATGAGATATCACGGACTGCTTTAACTTCCATGATTTTTTGACAGCTGCTCTCCGAAGGGCGCTGAGGGTGGTCTTTTTCTGTGCAGCGGGCAGCCACGGCGTCAACGATCCAGACTGTCGGTACCAGCCACACACCGTTCTCAATCATCAATTCAATAGCATCGTCTTCGATCATGGTGCCATGCTCAATTGAATCGAAGCCGGCTCTGGCCACCATGACAGCAGCAGCATTCCCGTGTATATGAGACGTGATTTTCTTTTTGTAACGATGCACTTCATCTGCGAAGGCATTGATCTCTTCCTGGGTAAATCCCGCCACAGTCACATCGTCGTGTTCACTCATGACGCCCCCTGAGGCGGCAATTTTGATCCAGTCCGCACCATTTTTGATTTCTTCGCGCACCGTTTCCCTCACATTGTGCGTGCCAGATGGCACCGTTGAACCGGGAATCTTGAAAGGCAAATCTGTCGGCATATCGTTAGAATCACTATGCCCACCGGTTGGACTCCACATATGAGGTGCAATATGCAGTCGTGGCCCATCGAACTTCCCTTGATCAATAGCATGTTTCAGATCAACAATGCTGTAATGGTAGGGTTCCCCGACAGAGCGGAGGGTGGTGAATCCATCTTTGAGAGTGGCCTGAGCCTGGTGCAATTGGACGAATCCTGTCGCCGCGTTTGAGCGATATTTTCTGTTCCGCTTACCATTTGCAGCCAAATGGGCATGGGTATCAAAAAGACCAGGCAGACAGGTGGATCCGGTAAGATCAATTTTGGTTACATTGATATTGGTTAGATTGACTGGGACATCTACCGATTTACCCACTTCGACAATATGATTATTTTGTACCAGAATGTGCCGGTCCTTTAAAATCTTTTGTGACTCGACATCGAGCACCGTCCCACAGTGAATATCCGTATAGCTTGTTTGCGTCTGGTTATTGCTGGCTACGGTCAGGTTGGCGCCCAGCATTAAAATAGTGAAAAGTTCTGCTTTCAAGTCGTGCCTCCTTTAAACGGAATGTTTGATAACCGGGCAAGCATTCTCGGATTTTTCGTCTGGAAATTCTTCCTCCTTTATAAAGAACGAGAAAAACAAGCTCTATGGAGCTGGTACTCCATCAATATTACCTTGATGGAGTACAGGTTCCTTAATAGGTAACTATCCTGGTCAGTGGGCCAGGCAGAATCGACGGTATTGGGCCGGTGTCATGGAGACGTGCTTCTTGAAATATTTGTAAAACGTGCCGCTGTTGCCGAAACCGGCTGCCAGAGACAGATCCAGAATCTGTTTATCGCTATCCGCGTATTCCTCAATAAGCGCCTGGGCTTTGCGGGTACGATACCCATTTATAAAGTCATGAAAGCTCTTGCCGGCACAAGTATTGATTACCTGGCTCAGGTTATGAGCGGAAACATTCAGATCGTTGGCAAGTTGTGTCAATTTCAAGCTGCTGTTCAGAAATGGCTCGTGAGTGGACATGTAGTCCGTCAGAGTTCGCCAAATGGTGTTTACCTGCTCTTCATCGAGTGTCGAGGTTTGATATTTGCTCTTCCCGTCTGGTTTGCAGGTTTCTCCTATCGGATTTTCGCCTGGAAGCACTTCTTCTTGTTTTTCATACACATAGCGATGGCGGTAACCACCAATGGCCACCAGGTAGAAAAAAACGATTCTGGCAGACATAACTACGATTATTGCGGGTTCTACATCAATAAGAGGGGGATATAGAGTAATCTGCGCAATAAAAAAGCCCATTGCCAGCAGGTAGACCACTATATAAAACAGTGTGGGGATATACAGCCAGCGCCAAATGGTATTGTCTCCGAGGCTAAAAAGCCCCTGAAAGAAAGACTTTGGTCCAGGTATTAGTCGCAGACCTGCTGTCATGTAACAGAGAAGCCACACCACTAGTATCAGTAAATAGCCGGTGTGTTCCAGTGCCTTTGAATCGGCCGGGTTTTCAGGGTTGCCGCCCAGAACGGTTTGGGATATTACCCAGATACTCACAACAGGTAGCAGATGCCAGAGCTGTTGTAGCCCGAAACGAAATGTCGGGCTGCGTAAGGTCTTGATATAAAAGTAAAATGCTGGCCCGCTCAAATAAAATAGGCTATGGATATAAGTTTTGTATGTCGCAGTCAAATCAAGGCTGGAAGACAAATAATTCTGCACTGGAGTGGCAGTTTGCGCCAGCACAAATGCCAGCAGGCAGTATTTGGCCAGCGGCCTGCCGTGAGGCGTAAACAGAATCAACAGGAAGAAAAAGATTGCCTGTGTAACGATAAACAGATGGAATAGACCGTAAAGCTCTTCAGGCATGGACGCACCGGAGTTTACCTGGCAAGTATCTTGTATTCATTTGCCACCATGTTTTCGTGAGGTAGACGTTGTGAGCATACCCCGCAGATTATAGATCCTGATCATTATCCGTCAATTTGAGCCGGTTGGTTACCAGAAACGGCTTGCCGGTGCTTTTTCCCCTTGCTGGCAGCCAATGAAACCCATCCCGTCTTGTCGCCAACCGATGAATTTGCCGACTATGAGACCTGGAGCACATCCAGGGACCGTTTTTAAAAGGTGGGAGCATGGCAGAGTGGGCAGATAAGGGGAAAATGATCAATCAAAACGCAAAATGGCAATATGAATATGCTCGCTCTGCCTTAAAACCGGGACTGCAGCAACAAGCTGCGATTGGTGCTTACCCTCTCAAGTTCAGCTTAACAGGCTGTATCAATGCGCACACTTCTCTGCCGGCAGTGGATAAAAATAACTTTTGGGGTGATACATCCAAAGGTGAACCCAAAGCCGGTCGTATGCTTGATTACCATCTGCCTTTTTTGAAGAACCCTCTGAGCTGGCAAACTAGCCCGTCGGGTTACGCGGCCGTGTGGGTAACAGAGAATACCGGGAGGTGCTGTTTGCGGCCATGAAATGCAAGGAAGTGTACGTCACGACCGGTCCCTGAATAGCTGTGCTTTTTTGACGGCTGGGATTACCAGACAGTGTAAGCTCACAAACCCGACTTGGCTAAAGATGATTACCAAAAAAGGTGTGCTGATGGGTGGAGACCTGGCGGGCGCACCCGAAAACCAATCTCCCGATTTTTTGGGCTGAAAGATTTCCCCGAAGAGATTCCCATGATCACACAGGAGCGGGCTTATACCTCACCAATTTGGTATTCACTTTATAAGCTTTCATTCAATCCTCCCGGTGTTATCCCGAAGTGCCTGCGATAGGCGCGAATAAAGCTGGTGGTATCTGCGTAACCCACATGTTCTGCTATCGCATGTACACTGCCTTCATGACGCAGCAACATTTCCTGTGCGTTTTCAAGTCGTGTCCGCTTAAGGTATTGCATTGGTGTCTGACGGTATTCTGTTTTGAAGGCTGCGGTTAATGTTGTGCGATTGCTGCCGACTCTGCGAGCCAGTTCATCGACGCTGTAGTGTGCAGAATATTCGCGATCAATAATTTCACGAACGCGATGGGCAATCTTTGCACCGCGTGAAAGTCTGGCGCGCTGTTGCAGAGTATTGCACTGCATGTCGTTCCAGCGCACTTTGTTGAGTGCAAAAACCAGCAGCTCGATAGCCTTTGCCTTGACAAATGCTGGTCGCAAACCACCAAAGTCACCAAATTCGGCGATTTCATTTATTGCGGCAATCAGATTTCTGGATGCTACAAAAGTATCGCTGCGAATCCCGTCGGTGCTATTGATAGAAAGCAGGGTTTGTAATGTGGTGCGAGATCGCTCCCCTGCACTCAGTAATAGCAACAGGTCATCGGGCCGAAGAAATATAGCGACATAGCGATAGCGGGCCGAGGATATCTGGCGACGAGTCCAGGTTGCCTTGTTCAGCAAGATGTCAAGACGGCAATCCCCCGGACGCAGTCGTTGTGCCTCTCCATTATTCACAATAATGTCGTATTCACCCGATACACAGCACTGCAGTACTACCCAGTCGCTACCGCTGTAGCTGGTGGTTTGCCGTTCGAGTGCTTCAAAACTGGTGGTGATTACCGAAAATCCGGGGCCCAATTGTACGATTTCCTGTATACCACGCATGGCATTATTGCGTATACGATAGCGAGTAAGATGGCCGCCCGGGAAGAACTCCTCGTCTTCAAGCCGGAGTTCTCCCGACTTTATCTGATGATGCAGTCGTGGCGAACCTGAATGTGCGAAGGCATCGGAAAATTCATTGTGTACGGACCGGTTTAAGATTTGCCCCCCTCGAGTGGATGCATTCCACCATTACAGTAAAGAGTAATGGAAACAGGCAGCTTGCAGACGACCCATGATAAATTTCTTTGTGCCACACCACAATTTATGTCAAGGCTGGCTTGAGAGGATACGCTGGCCCCCGGTTTTATCCCCATAAGGTCTGGTTTGGCACGCTTACTACACCACCTTCACCGTAGTGCATGCCATTTTGTACATCTTTGGCCAATAGTAATGGGCCATCAAGGTCGACGAACTGGCAAAACTGGCCGATAACAAACCCTGGCGCCATCGCCAGGGACGAGCCGGACATATTGCCAACCATCAGACCCTTGCCGTCCCTTTGGGCCAATTTGACTATTTTCAGTCCTTCAGTGAGGCCGCCACATTTGTCAAGTTTGATATTGATTACATCGTAACGTCGAGCCGCCGTTTCATATTCGGTGATGTTCAGGCAAGACTCGTCAGCCCCCAGAGGTATCACAGATTTGAACCCTTCCAGTGCCTCATCATCGCCACGGGGCAGAGGTTGTTCGATCATGTCGATACCCAGTTTTTGGGCCACTGGCAGGTATTCTTTGAGTTCGGAAAAACTCCAGCCCTGATTGACGTCGATAATGAGTTTGGCATCGGGTCGCGCGGCGCGAATGGCTTTCAGCCTGGCGACAGGGTCATCGTTGCTGAGCTTGATTTTGAGATTGGAGAAACGTGCGGCCCGGCGAGCTGCCTCGCCCATCGCTTCCGGATCATCTATGCCGATCGTGCAAACCGTTGACAGGGGTCTGGGCGTTATATCCAGCAGCTCCCACACCGATTTGCCTGTACGCTTGGCTTCCAGGTCCCACAGCGCGCAATCCAGCGCGTTGCGCGCACCGCCAGGGGGCAGCAGATTTTGTAATGCCTGGCGAGTGATGCCGGCTGCCACCTGGTCGGCAACTGACTCAAGTTGCTCGGCCATGGAACCCATGGTTTCGTCGGCGTAATAGATACCAAACGCCTCACCGCGACCGGTCAGTGCTTCGCCGCGCCCGGTTGGGCCGTCTTCTTCAAGAGTAACGCGCACCGTATCTGCAGAAGTGAAGGTATAGCCGGTTATGACAAATGGTGCTTTGTATGGCAGGGCGATTTTTTCAATTGTTAGTTTCATTAGCGGAACTCCGGAAATTGGCCAGTTATGGATGTCTGCCCGAGCATGATGATCTGAAGTATTGCGCGTAGTTGGACAGAACATGGCAGCAAGAGAGTGTGCCTTACAATAGAATGAACAGGAATTGCAGATAAACAGAGCTACCATACCGAAACACAAAATTTATTGTTGGATCGGGCGTGAAAAAGTCCCGAACTGCCAGGTCAAGGGCACTATCATGTTCGCGATGTGCACGCTGTCCACGGGCTTCAAGGGTGGTGTTTTATGTGGAAATGTTATCCAATAGGCTAATGGCATCTGCAACGAATGGGCTTGAACAGGATATACAGCCATGATTACTTGCAAAATATTTATAAGCACTGTCCTTGCAGCCGGTTTGTTAACAGGCTGTTCCGACAATGCCAAATACAATGCTGATATCACAGAAAAAAACTCGAATCGCAACGAAGCGAGTGAGCCGGCTGTAACTCGTTCCAAAATTGATCGGGTAGTAGAACGGCATACCCTGACTTTTATGCGGCAACAACCGGTGCAATCGACCATACTGGATATTGATCCGGGCCGAGTGGGCGGTAAATACAATAATCTATTGCCGGATTATTCCCTCGCCGGTATGCAAAAAATACAGGCCGATATGCGTCAGGCTGCAGCCGAACTGTCGGCGATAGATCAGTCCGGATTTGGCCCTGCCGACCGTCTGCATTTAAATGTGGTTGAAGTTATTGAGCAATACTATGCCGGGAGTTCAGATTTTAGTGCGGGTTTCATTGATGTTTGGGGTGGGCACCTGCCTTATATTGTTAACCAGGTTTCAGGACCATTGATTAACATACCTGATACCATGCAGACGCAACAGCGAATAGCGAGTCTTGAAGACGCACAGGATTACCTTGATCGCCTCGCCGCTTTTGAGCTACTTGCCGAGCAGGTGTTGAACAAGCTCAAAGCTGATGAAGAAGCGGGAGTTGTATTGCCCCGAAAACTGTTCCCAAAAACACTTGTCTTCTTTCAGAAGTTCCTTTCTCCTGCTGCTGATCAACATCCATTGGTGACCACTTTTGCAGATCGTTTGGCAAAGATTGATGGTATAGGTGCTGACGAAAAAGAACGCCTGTTAGCGGCAGCGGTTTTAAGTGTAGAAAAAACCGTATATCCGGGTTACCAAAAAATCTATTCGTTTATGCAGGGCCAGGAAAAGCGTGCTCACGATGATGATGGTATTTGGGCTCAACCCGGAGGAGAAGATTTTTACAGACATGAAATACATTTTTTGAGTGATTCGACCTTGTCTGCAGAAGAGATTCACGCGAAAGGGTTGGCAGAAGTAGAACGAATTTCTGCAGAGATGGACAGGATTCTGAAAGCTAATGGTAAAACCGAAGGCACGGTAGCCGAACGTATGATTGCGTTAAATGCCGATCCGCAATTTTTATACGAGGACTCGGACAAGGGGCGCCAGCAATTGTTGTCAGATCTCAATCAGCAAGTCGAGGCGGTAATGGCGAAAGCCCCTGAAATTTTTGCCACTTTGCCCTCTGCCCAGGTAGAAGTGCGGCGTATACCGCAAGTTTCTGAAGCCAGTAGTCCGGGTGGTTATTACACATCACCATCGCTGGATGGAAGTCGGCCGGGCATTTACTGGATTAACCTGAAGTCTGTGGAAGCGAATCCGAGCTTTAGCCTGAAAACCCTCACTTACCACGAAGCTGTGCCAGGACATCATTTTCAAATTGCCTTGAACATGGCACAAACTGATATCGGCTTGTTGAGACAAAATGCACCATTTAATGCGTTTACTGAAGGTTGGGCGCTTTATTCCGAGTTGCTTGCGAAAGAGATGGGAATGTATGTTGATGACCCATGGGGCGACCTGGGACGTTTGCAAGCAGAACTGTTCAGGGCAGTTCGTCTGGTGGTGGACACAGGATTGCATGCCAAACACTGGACTCGTGAGCAAGCAATTGATTACTTTTACAATACGACGGGCAATGCCAAAAGTGGTGTAATTTCTGAAGTCGAGCGCTACATGGCTTGGCCAGGGCAGGCTCTGGGCTATAAGCTGGGTATGTTGCAGTTTGTAGAATTACGACAATGGGCGCATGAACAGTTGGGCGACCGGTTTGATCTTCGTGGGTTTCACGATCAGATATTGTTGCCTGGTGCGCGACCGATGGCCCAGGTGAAACGTGATATTGAAACCTGGGCGAGTCAGCAAAAATAAATGCTGGAAATTACAGAGGCCGACAAATTATCTGAAAAGTAATGTTAGACACCCGTCCACTACTACTCAAAACTGATTTCCCTTCGTTGCGGCGTGGCGAATTGACCACCTTGCAAGTTAATCTGGGTTATTTGTGTAATTTGAGTTGCACTCATTGTCACGTAAATGCCGGGCCCAAACGCACTGAATTGATGGATCGTGAAAATATTGATTTGGTTCTTGAAGTATTAAAGGTGCGACAGGTAAATGTTCTTGATGTAACCGGTGGTGCGCCGGAGATGAATCCGCATTTTCGTTACCTTGTGGCAAAGGCGAGAGAGATGGGCGTGGAGGTTATAGATCGCTGTAACCTGACTATTCTGAGCGAACTGGGTTATGAGGATACGGCCGATTTTTTGGCTCGGCACAAAGTGACTGTTGTGGCGTCGTTACCCTGCTACTCCGAGAAAAATGTCAATGAACAGCGTGGCAAGGGTGTATTTGGTGCCAGTATTGATGCGTTAAAGCGCTTGAATAATCTTGGTTACGGGCGCGGGCAGGAGTTGGTTCTGAATCTGGTGTATAACCCCAATGGTGCTTTTTTGCCGCCACCACAGGCGGGGCTGGAGGCAGATTACAAGGCGCAGTTGAGCAAGGAATTCGGTATAACTTTCGATAATCTTTTTACCATTACCAATATGCCCATCAGTCGTTTTGGCGGAATGTTGCTGGCAAAAAATATGTATCAAGATTACATGGCGTTGCTAAAGGATAATTTCTGCCATACCAACATGGATACAGTAATGTGCCGTTCAATGGTTAGTGTAGACTGGCAGGGCAATCTGTATGATTGTGACTTTAACCAGATGCTCAATTTGCCCATGCGAAATGATACTTTCCTGATTGCCAGTGACAGGCCCGGACACCACTTAAGGGCGCTGTTGTCAGAAGATTTTATTGGTGATTCTGTGGCTGTGGGAGAACATTGTTACGGCTGTACGGCAGGACAAGGTAGCAGTTGTGGCGGGGCGTTGGACTGAAGTTGACAGATCCCGGGGTTCAACTTGTCTTCAACAAATGTTCGTGGTTATACTCTGCTTTACCTGCCCGTTCACTCTGAAAGATACCTCCATGTAATATTCCTGGTTTGGAGATTTGTTATTTCACTTCGGAACTCAAAAAATGAAAATCTATCACCTTTATTCAGTTGTTGCATTGCTGTTTTTTCTTGGCGTATCTGCCAACGCCAACGAAATGTCTTCAGACGAAAAAGACCAGAAATCGAACCAGGATACCTCTCGCAGTATAGAAATCGAGTCCAGTGTCGTCACCACACATGTCGCAAAAATCAAAGGGCAAAAAGTACCTTATTCAGCAACCGCCGGAACGCAACCGGTTTGGAACGAAGATGGAAAACCGATTGCTACCCTGTTTTACACGTATTACCAAAGGACTGATATCAAACAAAAAGATAAAAGACCCTTGTTTATTTCTTTTAATGGGGGCCCGGGGTCGGCGTCTGTGTGGATGCATATGGCTTATACCGGACCGCGTATATTGAAAGTTGACGATGAGGGTTTTCCTGTTCAGCCCTATGGGGTTCGTGATAATCCGCATTCGATTCTGGATGTTGCAGATATCGTTTTTGTAAACCCCGTCAATACCGGTTATTCGCGAATTGTCGATTCGAAAGCCGAGCGAGAACAATTCTTTGGCGTAAACCAGGACGTTGCCTATTTGGCTGAATGGATCAACACTTTTGTTACGCGGGTTAACCGATGGACTTCGCCCAAGTACCTGATCGGAGAAAGTTACGGCACGACACGAGTGTCCGGGTTGTCGTATGAACTGCAAAACAAATACTGGATGTACCTGAACGGTGTTATTCTGGTTTCTCCCACTTGGCTGGCGATAGACAGGGATGGGCCCGTCGAAAATGCCAATCGACTGCCTTACTACGCTGCTGCGGCGTGGTATCACAAGCAACTGCCAGATACTTTGCAGAGCAAAGACTTGATGGATGTGCTGGCAGAAGTGGAAGATTACGCCATCAATCAATTATTGCCGGTGCTTGCTAAAGGGTCTATGGCCACTGCAGCGGAAACGGCAGAAGCGATCAAAAACTTTGCCAGATATTCCGGACTTGATGAAAGTGTTATTCGTCAACATAACCTGGACGTTCCAAAGAACTTTTTCTGGAAGGAATTGCTCAGGGAGCAAGGTCAGACAATAGGGCGGCTGGATTCTCGTTACAAGGGCATAGACCGCATGGATGCAGGGTCAAAGCCTGATTTTAATGCTGAGCTCACGTCCTGGTTGCATTCATTTACGCCAGCGATTAATCACTATTTTAAAAACGACCTCAAGTATGAAACGGATATCAAGTACAACATGTTCGGACCAGTTCATCCCTGGGACGACGACGGAGATAAAACTGGCGAAAACTTGCGTCAGGCGATGGCCATGAATCCGTTTTTAAAGGTCATGACTCAAAGCGGTTATTACGATGGTGCTACGACGTATTTCAATGCCAAATACAATCTTTGGCATCTGGATCCGAGTGGAAAAATGCAAGACCGCTTGAGTTTTAAGGGGTATCGCAGCGGTCATATGATGTATTTGCGTGCCGAAGATCTGAAAGCAGCGAATGACGATATTCGGCGGTTTATTGAGGACTCTGTTCCCCCTGAAGGAGTGCCTGCCAAATATTGATGTTATAAGCTGCTTTCCGATAACAGCTTGCTCGTCACACAAGCCCTGCCTGGGGATAGTCTTGAGGCGGGGCTGTTTTCAGCAAGCTCGGGTCTGTGATGAATATCGGCTTGCACAGTCTGACCGTTGTTACTCCTCCACTGTAATACTGGTTGTTACCGAGTTGGCCAGAAAACACTCGCGATGAGCTTTGTCGTGCAGTTTTTGCAATGTTGCCTCGTCGGGTTCATTTCCCGGCGTAAAAGTGATTTTGGGTTTCAGGATCACTCGACCAATGACCAGTTTTTTGTTGTCGTTCGGCTCCAGATACCCTGTGGCCGAATCGGTATAGGTGTCTACGGAAATACCTGCCTGGGCACAAACAGCCAAAAATGTCAGCATGTGGCAGCTGGCCAATGAGGCGACAAATGCTTCTTCCGGATCAATATGGTCTTCTCTGCCCAAAAATTGCGGCGCCGCTGAAGCGTCTATGACTACCTTGTTGGGAAAGGTCCATTGGTGTTCCCGGTTGTAATCCTTGTACTTGAAACTTTCCGTCGTTCTTTTCCAGGTTATGTTTGAGTGATGTTCAGACATGTGTGTAAGCTCCGTTAAGTAGCGGTGGTATGGAGGGCGATTGCCCTCCCCGGCGATTTCCGGGTTGCCAGGTTTTATCTTATTATGCGATGGTATGAAAATTATCGCATAACCCGACAGGGTTCACATACAAGGCTTTGTTTTTTGGCGAAGCTTGATTTGGTATCCCGCTCAGTTGTCTTGTTCATGAGAAAGGGGCGTTGTGCACAGATGGGCATGGACAATTATGAAGGATCAAAGAGTAACATTCACGAACCACTCGCTTAGCTTGATTATTCCCGCATTCAATGAAGCGGATAGTCTTGAGCAGACTTTGCGCCCCTTGCAGTCACTGAGAAAAAAAGGTGTTGAGATCATTCTTTGCGACGGCGGCAGCACTGACGCAACCACCACATTGGCCGAACCGCTGGTAAGCCAGGTGTGGCTGAGTGACAAGGGGCGTGCGCGGCAAATGAATGCCGGTGCGATGATCGCTTCGGGTGATTACCTGCTCTTTCTACACGCCGATACCGTTTTGCCAGATGATTTTGCAGATTTGTGGGCAGAGGTGTCGAGTGCGAGGCTGAAATGGGGCTTTTTTGCGGTGCGACTCAGTGGCCGTAACCTTGTGTTTCGTTTGGTGGAGACCTTTATGAACTGGCGTTCCCGACTGACAGGGGTGTGCACCGGAGACCAATGCCTGTTTGTACAAAAGGATTTATTTGCCAGGTGTGGCGGGTACGCAGATATTTCATTGATGGAAGATATTGAGCTGTGTAAACGTCTTAAAGGTTATTGTCGCCCCCATTGCGTTCGGACGCCGGTGACTACGTCCAGCCGTCGCTGGGAAGAGAAGGGCGTTTTCCGCACTATCCTGTTGATGTGGCGGCTACGGCTGGCATGGTATTTCGGTGTTTCGCACCAGCGTTTGGCAGAACATTACTATTCGGAGCATTGAGACATGCCGGGCTCGGCGCCAGAAAAACTGAAAAGCGGCAGTCGGTTGTACCTCTTCTCAAACTCATGTCTTGTACAGTTTGCCAGGACCCCGATACGGGGCACGGTAAAAACACGTCTGCAATCAGAGCTGGGAGTCGAGGGTTGCCTTGCCCTGCGCCGGCAATTGGTCACACAAGGTTTTCATACGTTGTGGAATGCTGCGTTGGCACCGGTAGAGCTGTCGGTAGTGATTGCCCGGTTATCGATACAGTTTATTTGCGAGAGACCTTGGCAGCATTGACACAGAGGCAGGATGCGGTTGTTGGTCCGGCGCTGGATGGGGGGTATGTACTGGTGGGTGTGAAGCGGGCCGACCGGCGTTTGTTTGACGGCGTCAACCGGGGTACAGATAGTGTTATGGCGGCAACCCGAGAGCGGCTTCGAAGCCTGGGCTGGGGGTGGCAGGAACTACCCACTCTCACAGATATCGACCGCCCACAAGATTTGAAACTGCTCAAAAACTCACCTTTATTTTTAAGTGTTTGAAAATAAAGAGTTTATTTTTCTTGTCATCCTTTCAATTTCGTAATATTTTGGCCACAAATTTAGCCGTATAGTGCGGCTGAAACGGGTATCAACGTCTATATAGGAAGTTGCATATGGGCCGCGAAAAACTTGATGATGAAGACGACTTCGAAGAGGTGGACATGACCGACTCGGATGACGATTTGGAACTGGAAGCAGGCTTTGACAGTAGCGTGGATGTAAGGCGCAGGTTGGAGGATCGCCTGGAAGAACGTCGACTGCAAAAAGCACTGGGTGACCTGGACTACGATTTGGACGATTAATACAGTGATAACAGGCACTGGCTTGTCACAGCCGCTGGCGCCGCAAGTGACGCGGAGTTAACTCCGCACTGTCGGCGCCGACCTGCTTCTGTATAATACGCTGCGATTCAGAAGCTTACTGGTGCCCCTTGACGGTTAACCCCCCCTCAATACCTCTGCTTGTTGCGGAGAAACTCTCGTTTGAACGAGACGATCGGTTGCTGTTTGTCGGTCTCGACATCCATCTGGCCAATGGTGAGATATTGCAAGTCAGTGGTGCTAACGGAGCGGGGAAAACGACATTGTTGCGAATTTTGACCCGGTCTCTCAGTCCTTCAACCGGGCGAGTGCTGTGGCGCGGCCAACCACTAAACTCCCAGGCAGCACAGTATGCAGCAGATATGCTTTATCTGGGGCATCAGCCTGGCATCAAACAGGCGCTGTCGCCCCGGGAAAATCTGCTCTGGCTGAGCCGCTTGCAGCCTTGCAAGGCCGATGTTTCCGTCGCTGAAGCTTTGTCATACGCAGGTTTGCGAGGTTACGAAGATGTCCCATGCTACAGCTTGTCGGCAGGCCAGTTGCGCAGAGTTGCGTTAGCGCGTTTGCATCTGACTGCAGCCACGCTCTGGATACTGGATGAGCCTTTTACGGCCATCGACAAAAACGGGATCGCTGGCCTGGAGCTGGTTTTACAACAGCATATTGACAATGGTGGTGCAGTAATTCTTACCAGTCACCAGGATATTGGTTTGCCGCATGTGCAACAGCTAAGGTTGGGACAGTGACGATGCCAGGCGCAAAACCTGAAGTGACTCCTCGTGTAAGCAGTGTACAATCATTGTCAATTGGCACCGGTTTTGGTGCGATATTGCGGCGCGATTTGCTACTGGCCTTGCGACGTCGTGGTGAACTGGCAAATCCGCTGGTTTTCTTTCTGATTGTCCTGACACTGATTCCGTTGGCTATTAGCCCCTCACCTGAACAGTTGGCCCGAATAGCTCCGGGTATTATCTGGGTAATGGCGCTATTGGCAACGTTGCTGTCGATCGACGGATTATTCCAGAGTGATCATCAGGATGGGTCGCTGGAACAAATGATGATCAGCCCACAGCCAGTTTATGTATTGGTGTTGGCAAAAGTGTTGGCGCACTGGCTGGTTACCGGATTGCCGCTGACTTTACTGGCACCGCTTCTGGGTGTGATGTTGTCATTGCCGGATGCTGGTTACATACCAATGGTGGTGGGTTTATTACTGGGAACAGCAGCACTTAGCCTGATTGGTGCAATTGGTGCGGCATTGACAGTTGCCTTGCGTGGTGGTGGCTTGTTATTGTCACTCATTGTAACGCCGCTCTACATGCCAGTATTGATATTTGGAGCTGGCGCAGTGCAACGGGCAGTAGATGGTCTTCCCACAGACGGTACTCTAATGATTGTTGGCGCTCTTCTGGCGCTGTCGCTACTCATTTCTCCCTTCGCTACAGCAGGAGCGCTAAAGGTAAGTATGCATGGCTAACTGGCAATGGTTTCACAAATTGGGTTCACCCCGCTGGTTTTATCAGACCAGTGGGAAATGGCTGCCGTGGCTTGCGGTTGTTACGATTTTACTACTGGTGACGGGCCTGCTCGGGGGGTTGTTATTTGCACCGATGGATGCAAAACAAGGCAACAGTTTTCGCATAATTTTTCTGCATGTTCCCACGGCGATATTGTCGTTTGTTGTGTATTACGTGATGGCGATTAGCGGTGCGGTCGGGCTGATATGGAAAATGAAGCTGGCCGATATGGTTATGAAATCTGCAGCGCCGATCGGTGCGGCACTGGCGGCTATCGCGCTGATCAGCGGTGCTATCTGGGGCAAGCCTACGTGGGGCACATATTGGGTATGGGATGCGCGTTTAACTTCAACGTTAATTATGTTTTTTTTGTATTTGGGGGTGATCGCACTACAGCAGATGTACACCAATCCGGATACTGGCAACAAGGCCAGTGCGGTTCTGGCGCTGGTAGGTACGGTCAATATACCGATTATCTACAAGTCAGTGGACTGGTGGTACACCTTGCACCAGCCAGCCACGATCAAGCTGATGGGTGAGTCGTCCATTCATCCCGATATGGCGTGGCCATTATGGTTGATGATCTCCGGATTTTACTGCTTTTTTGCGCTGGTTTTGATTTTAAATACCCGTGCAGAAATCATTCATCGCGAACGACGCACTAGTTGGGTGCGGGCTTTGGCTGCAAATTCGTGATGTGAGGTGTCGAAAGACAGCAGGTATTGAATTTCACAGTGTCAGGACAGATGAATGATCCAGTTTGACAGTTTTAGCGCATTTATTCAGATGGGGGGGCACGGACCTTATGTCTGGAGTGTCTATTTGATCGCGTTGTTTATCATGACATGTCTGGTTGTCAGGCCATTGCACCGCAAGCGTGTGCTACTGAAGCAAATTGAACGTAAACAGCGGCGTGAGCAAGTTGCAGAGTCTGCAGGTCAGGAGGTATAAATCGTGCACCCGGTTCGCAGGCAGCGTCTGTTTTTGGTTCTTTTTATTGTAATTGTCGCGTCCGTGGCGGTTGCACTGATGATTTCGTCGTTGGGGTCTAACCTTAACCTGTTTTATCCACCGTCAAAAATTGCCGCTGGTGAGGCCCCGGTTGGGGTACGTATTCGTGCTGGTGGCATGGTGGTGAAAGGCAGCGTCGAACGCGCTGACGGTTCATTGTCGGTGAGATTCCTGCTCACCGATGGTCCGAGCCAGGTGGAGGTGCACTATACCGGTATTCTGCCTGACTTGTTTGACGAGGGTGAGGCTGCAGTTGCTGCTGGTATGCTCGACCAGCATGGTGTTTTTCAGGCAGACGAGGTGTTGGCCAAACACGATGAAAATTACACGCCGCCCGAAGTCGTTGAGGCAATGGAAGCCGGGCACAAGTATCGTGATGCCCAAAAAGCCGAAGAGAAAAAACCATGACTGGCCAACTTTCCATGATTCCCGAACTGGGCCAGTTTGCCCTGATCCTGGCGCTCTGCCTTGCGTTGGTGTTGGCAGTTGTTCCGATGCTGGGTGCAGCTGTTGGCAGCAGTCACTGGATGGCGATGGCAAGACCGATGGCGGCAGGGCAATTTGTGTTTGTTTTGGTGGCCTTTGCTTGCCTCGCCAAGTCGTTTCTGGACGACGATTTTTCTGTGGCCTATGTTCAGGCCAATTCAAACTCCCTGTTGCCGGAAATTTTTAAATTTACGGCGGTTTGGGGCGCTCACGAAGGTTCTTTCCTGTTGTGGGCCTTGATACAGGCTGGATGGATTATGGCCGTGGCACTGTTCAGTCGGTCATTGCCCGACCATTTGGTGGCAAGGGTACTGTCTACCATGGGTATGGTCATGAGTGGTTTTTTGCTGTTTTTGCTGCTGGTGTCCAATCCCTTTGAGCGCATTTTGCCAGCCTTTCCCAATGAAGGGCGGGATCTTAATCCGCTTTTGCAGGACTTCGGCATGATTATTCATCCCCCTGTGCTCTATATGGGGTATGTCGGTTTTTCCGTCACTTTTGCGTTTGCGGTTGCGGCGCTGATTGGCGGCCGCTTTGATACGGCCTGGACGCGCTGGATTCGGCCGTGGACCAATATGGCATGGGCGTTCCTGACTATTGGCATTGCCCTGGGAAGCTGGTGGGCGTATTACGAACTTGGCTGGGGAGGATGGTGGTTCTGGGATGCGACAGAAAACGCTGCCTTTATGCCCTGGTTGGCAGCTACTGGTCTGGTTCACAGCCTGGCAGTGGCAGAAAAACGTGGTCTGTTTCGTAACTGGACGTTGTTACTGGCGATTTTGACGTTTTCGCTCAGCCTGTTGGGAACCTTTCTGGTGCGTTCGGGGGTATTGGTATCCGTTCACGCCTTTGCCCAGGACAGTGAACGCGGGCTATTTATTCTGGCGTTACTGGCGGTAGTGATAGGCGGTTCGCTGTTGCTGTTCGCCCTGCGTGCTTCTGCGGTAAAAGGGGTGGCGCATTTTGAGTGGCTGTCCCGTGAAATGTTTTTGTTGTTGAACAATATATTGTTGATGACGGCACTGGCGGTGGTATTTGTTGGCACACTTTATCCCCTCTTGTATGAATGGATGGGCTGGGGGCGCATTTCGGTCGGCCCCCCGTATTTCAATTTGTTATTTAACCCGGTATTTGTCGCGCTGATTGTCTTGATCCCGGTTGGTACGGCAGTGCGCTGGAAACGCCATGAGTTGTCCAGGCTGTTTGCCTGGCTGCGTTGGCCCTTGCTGGTCAGTGTATTGTGCGGGGCGCTTTTCCCCTGGTTATATGGGGCGAGTTATTCTGTTTTGGCTGCCATTATTGTTGCAATTGCCGTCTGGGTTGTTGCCATAACCATTAAGGATTTGTGGCGCAAAAGTGCTCATGGTGTTTCCCGCTGGCAGGGTTTGCGGCGTTTGCGCGGCAGTTACTACGGTATGGTGTTGGCCCACATTGGCATCGTTGTCAGCTTGCTCGGTGTCTCCCTTACCTCAATCTATGACGATCGTGTCGACGTCAGGCTGGCGCCGGGTGAGAGCGCATCGGTACAGAACTATGAGTTTCAGTTTAATCGCCTGAACGATATTACCGGGCCCAATTACACCGGTTATCGTGCCGATGTCACGGTTGCTCAGAATGGGCAGCAAGTGGCCGTGCTTGGCCCCGAAAAGCGTCTCTATCAGGCTCGCAATCAATGGATGACAGAGGCCGGTATCGACGGCGGCTTTTGGCGTGACTTGCTGATATCCATGGGCGAACCCCTGGAAGGCGAGGCCTGGACAATGAGCCTGCAGGTAAAACCCTTTGTTCGCTGGATCTGGCTGGGGGGATTATTCGTTGCCTTTGGCTCTTTGCTGGCGGTACTGGACAAACGCTATCGAAAACTGGCAGCGCGCAAAGCTGACGCTGGTACCGTTGTAAAACAACATGAGGAGATGGCCGTTGGTTAAGGCGCGTTTTGTTCCGTTTGCACTGTTCGCTGCTCTTGCTGGCGTATTGTTGTGGGCTTTGCTCGATCCGGAAAGGGATCCGCAGACGATACCTTCACCGCTGGTGGGCAAGCCAGTGCCACCTTTTAATTTGCCACTGCTGCATCAGCCGCAACAGCGAGTAGACAACAGTTTGCTGCAGGGCAAGGTGACTTTGCTAAATGTCTGGGGCAGCTGGTGCGTAGCCTGTTTGCAAGAGCACCCGTTTTTGACCCAATTGGCAAAACAGGGGGTGAGACTGGTTGGCGTCAACTACGCTGATGTACGTGACGCCGCGCTGGAGTGGCTGGAAGAACATGGCAACCCGTACGAATCGGTTATTGTAGATGCTGACGGATCCTTTGGTATCGACTTGGGTGTTTATGGCGCACCTGAAACGTATCTGGTGGATAAGCAGGGTGTGATTCGTTACAAGCGAATTGGTATTCTCGATGCCAACCTCTGGAAAAAAGAGGTGGAGCCACTTTACCGGGAAATTGCTAACAGCCCCTGAGGCTTGAAAACCTTGAGAGCCGGTTAACTGGCAAGATGATGTCAAATTGACCAGACACCGGGGGCCGAAAGCCGACATTTCAATTTCCGATTGACCCGGACACAACGATATGTAGAATACCCACCTCCTGACGGGTGGTTAGCTCAGCTGGGAGAGCAACGGCCTTACAAGCCGTAGGTCACAGGTTCGATCCCTGTACCACCCACCAGTCTTCGCTGCGCTACGCCTTGGCAAGCCATATGAGTCAAGCCATATGAGTCAAGCCGGAAGGTTGTAACGAAGTTGGGAAATGCGGCCCGGTAGTTCAGTTGGTTAGAATGCCGGCCTGTCACGCCGGAGGTCGAGGGTTCAAGTCCCTTCCGGGTCGCCATCTCTTGAAAATCCGCCTGCTCTGGCGGATTTTTTTTTGCCTCAGGTGGCCAGCGTCAGATATTCGACTGTTCTGATATAATCGCCGCCAGACCTGACAGACAGAGCGCTATGTTGTGATTGTACAGAGGCTATTTAAACTAATCCTGGCGGGTGCGCTGATAATGTCAGCTTTTGTTGCCAGTGAAGCAGCCGATGAGTTGCTTCAGTTTTCCAGCGAAGAACAGCGCGAGCGCTACGTCCAGTTGCTTGACGAACTGCGTTGTCCGCAGTGTCAAAACCAGAATCTCCTTGATTCGGATGCACCCCTCGCGAAAGATTTGCGCGATACAGTATATGGTTTGCTGCAGGATGATATGTCCAACAGCGAAATTACCGATTATTTGATTGAACGCTATGGCGACTTTATTACCTACATGCCGCGCTTTAAACGCACCACCTGGGCACTTTGGCTAACGCCATTGATTCTGGTTTTGTTTGCCGGGTTGCTGATTCTGGTGCTGGTGCGCCGACAGCGGCAACAGCCGGCAGAAGAAAACTTGAGTCCCGGGGAGCGTCAACAGCTCGACCGGCTGCTGAATGAAACCGATACCAGGGACACTGATTCTCGATGATAAATATGTGGTGGGTATTTGCAGTGCTTGTAGCAATAGCACTGCTGTTTGTCTGTTTTCCAATGGTGAAGCGCCGTCAGCAAAAAATCGCCGGGGGTGAACGCCAGACCAACATATCACTGTATCGTGATCATCTGGCAGACATCGAACAGCAGCTTGAGCGGGGCGAAATCGATGCCTCCCAATTTGAAGCTCTCAGGCTGGAGTTGGAGCGGACCCTTTTGCAGGAGAGTCAGAGGCAAGATGCTGAAGGTACTGTGACAAGTTACCGTGATGGCTGGCTACCCTGGAGCTTGTTGGTCATTGTTCCGGTTGCGGCCATCGCCTTGTACCAGCATTTGGGAGCGAGCCAGGACCTGGAAGTTGTAGACCTGCTGGAGCGGGTCGCCGAGTTACGACAGTCAGGTGACGAAGCGGGTGTGGCCGAAGTTCGTGAGGAGCTGCTGGCTCGCATTGAAAAACGCCTGATCACAGATCCGAATAACTTTTATTATTGGGTGTTGAGTGCCCGTTTGTCCTGGGACGAACAGCATTACCCGGCTGCACTGCAAGCGTATCGCCATGCACTGACGTTGTCGCCAAAGGATCTGACGCTGTTGCAAGAACACTTGCGGGCGGCTTTTCAGGTGGCCGGAGGGGTTGCAACCGAGGAAATTTCCATGTTGGTGGATCGTATTTTGGCGTTGTCGCCCGACAATATGGCGGTACGGGGTTTGCGTGGCCGACTGGCATTTTCCGCCGGTAATTATCGTCAGGCTCTGAGTGACTGGCAGAAGGTACTGGCCGCTTTGCCACCGGAGCACGAGACCGCCAAAGTACTGGCTGACAAAGTCGAGCAGGCTCGGGCAGCATTAGAAGCTTCGGGTGAAACGGTGGTATCGCTACAGGTTCAGATTCGGTTGGCGCCAAACCTTGAGGTGAAGGACGGAGATACGCTATTTGTGATTGGTCGCCGCCCGGGAATGAGAGGGCCTCCTCTGGTGGTCAAGCGATTGGCAGGGCCTTTGAATTTCCCTCAACAGGTGACCCTGGATGATGGTTCGGTTATGTTACCGGGCGCGTCGCTGGCTGATGTTGAGCAGGTTGAGTTGATCGCCAGGGTGTCCCGTGCCGGCCAGCCCATAGCTCAGCCGGGTGATCTGGAAGGCCGGGTCGGGCCGGTTGTGGTTGCTAACAGCGCAACCACGGAACTGCTTATCGATAAAGTGGTGCAATAAGGCCCTGATATCGGGAATCTGGACCCAAATTTATATCGACTCTTCTGGTATTCAGGTGGAGTGTGTAGAATCCCCCTTTTGGTCTTGTCGGGGGCAGGGCCTGTTAACAGTAATTTGATTATCGCTGTTGTGGCTAAACATTCGCCAATCGAGGCACGAGGAGAGTGGTTTGGTTATTCCAAATGAGCGACGAGAAACGAAGAGTGGCGAATGTTTAGCCACAACCCGAAGGGCTGGGACCATTTTTGCGCCCCGCTTCGTTGTCAGTCGCTTATTTAGAATCACTAAACCGCACTCCTTCCGCCTCGCTGGACACAAAAATGGTCTCCAGCAGCGATAATCAAATTACTGTTAACAGGCCCTCGGCAGGCGTAAAACAACCAATTACTATAAAGAGCTTCAATGCGGCTGAAATGTATCAAACTGGCCGGGTTCAAATCGTTTGTTGACCCGACCACAGTCCCTTTTCCGGGTAACATGTGCGCAGTTGTTGGGCCCAACGGCTGTGGCAAGTCCAACGTGATTGACGCCGTGCGCTGGGTGATGGGGGAGTCTTCTGCCAAACACCTGCGCGGCGAATCGATGACCGATGTTATTTTTAACGGCTCTGGTGGCCGTAAACCGGTCGGTCAGGCATCCATTGAACTGGTGTTCGACAACAGCAGTGCCAGCCTTGGTGGCGAATACGCCAGCTATTCCGAGATTTCCATACGCCGCAAGGTGACCCGCGATGGCCAGTCCAGCTATTACCTGAACGGCAACAAGTGCCGGCGTCGTGATATTACCGATATTTTTCTGGGCACAGGTCTTGGGCCACGCAGCTATGCCATTATCGAACAGGGCATGATTTCCCGTCTTATCGAGGCAAAACCCGATGAGCTGCGGGTTTATATCGAAGAAGCGGCGGGTATTTCCAAGTACAAGGAGCGTCGTCGCGACACTGAAAACCGAATGCGGCGCACGGTGGAAAACCTGGAGCGTTTAACGGATATTCGCGAAGAGATGGGGCGCCAGTTGCAGCGTCTGGAGCGGCAATCCAGAGCCGCAGAAAAATACGCGGAATACAAAAAAGAAGAACGCCTGCAAAAAGCCCGTTTGCAAGCCCTGCGCTGGCGCACACTCAACAACCAGAACGAAGCTCGCCGCGAGGCTATATCCAAGCTGGAGCTTGGTGTCGAGGCGCTGGTAACAGAGCGCAGCGGCTGCGATACCGGGATTGAAAAACTGCGCGGTTCCTATACTGACCTGGGCGACGCATTTGGTGAAGTGCAGGGCAGGTACTATGGCATTGGCGCCGAGGTTGCACGCATTGAGCAAGCTATGGAGCACGCCCGTAGCCGGGCGCGCGAACTGCAGCAGGACCTGGAGCAAACGGAACGCAATTTTGCCGAAACCGACGAACACTTGCGTCAGGATCGCGAGAAAATCATCAACTGGGAGTCAGAGCTGGAACAGCTTCTGCCCGATCTGGAGAGCGCCCGGGCTGCAGAAGAGATGACCGCTGCCGCGCTTCAGGAAGCCGAAGAAGCGATGCACGGCTGGCAAGTCGCGTGGGATGAATTCAACCACACGGCCGCCGAGCCGCGCCAGCAGGCGGAAGTACAGCAATCAAGAATTCAACACCTCGAGCAAGTGCTGCGACGTTTGTCTGAGCGGATGGAAAAGCTCAAGGATGAGTTTAGCGATCTCAGTGTCAGTCCTGTTCAGGATGAAATCGTTGAGTTGCGAGAACAGCTGGCGGAAGAAGAGCAGGTTCTTGAAGGCCAGCAAAATCAGATGGATGAGTTGGTGAGCAGTATCGAGCAGATTCGTCATACTGCTGATCAATGCAATGAATCTCTGGATGAAGCGCGCAACAAGTTACAGACCACGCGAGGCCGGCACGCCTCTCTGGAAGCCCTGCAACAGGCGGCGATGGCCGGTGAAGAAGGGGCCCAGCGCTGGCTCGAAGGCAATGGTCAAAAACAGCGACCCAGGCTCGCCGATAACTTGACTGTCTCGGATGGTTGGGAAACGGCTGTTGAGACGGTGCTGGGCAGCTATTTGCAGGCGGCATGTGTAGATCAGGTGGATGCCCTGGCGCAATTGGCGAAAGACTTTGATCAGGGAGATTTGTTGCTGGTTGATGGCAATACCGACCTTGCTACCGGCGACAAGGCTGACAGTTTGCAGAGTAAAATTCAAAACGGCAGTGAGGCCCGAACATTGCTTGCCGGTGTATATGCCGTCGATAGCCTGGATGATGCCCTTGTCTTGCGCAGCCGGCTTTCTGCTGGTGAATCGGTTGTGACTCGTGATGGCTTGTGGTTCGGCCCAAACTGGCTGCGAGTCAGCCGCAGCAAAGATGCTACCGCGGGCATGATTGCCCGTAAACAGGAGTTGGAAGAGCTGACCGCAGTACTGTCGGAACAGGAAGAGAGAATAGAAATCCTGACTGCAGAGCGACAGCGTTGCAGTGATGAACTGACAGACCTGGAGCGTCGCAGGGAGGAAACCAGCCGCGAATGGAGCAGTCAGCAAAGTGCAATCAGTGAATTGCGGTCACGGCTCAGTGCCAATGAAGTTCAGGTGGAACAGTTTACCGCTCGCCGTGCCCGCGCCGAAAGCGAGCAGGATGAAGTGCGTCGACATCAGCAACAGGAACAGGAAAGCCTGGTGGAAGCGCGTCAGTTATTGCAGCAGTCCATTGAACGCATGGAGCAGGACACTCAGCAGCGGGAAACCCTGATGCGGCAGCGGGACGAACTGCGCAGCCACCTGGATGAAGCCCGTCAAAAAGCGCGTCACGAACGCGACAAGCAGCATCAGCTTGCCATGCGCGAACAGTCTGTGCAAACCCAGTTGCAGTCGATTCGAGCAGGTATTGAACGCCTGGAAGTACAGGCGCAGCGTTTGCAGGAACGCCGTGAACAGTTGCAGACCAGCTTTGCTGAGAATGAAAACCCGGGCGATGACCTGAAGCTTCAGCTCGAAGAGAAACTGGAACAACGCCTGCAGGTGGAAAAAGAGCTGGGTGAAGCACGTAGCAAGCTGGAAGCGGTAGAGCAGCAAATGCGCGATCACGAGCGTCGCCGCAACGAACTTGAGCAGCAAACTCAGGAAATGCGTTCCCGGCTTGAAAAAGAACGCCTGTCTGCGCAGGAGATCGCCACACTCAGCGGTGCTATTCGCCAGCAAATAGCAGAACAGGACTTTGATCTGGAATCGTTGGTAGAGAACTTGCCGGAAGACGCCGATGAATCGGGTTGGGAGCAAGAGCTGGAACGTATCGCCAATCGTATTGCGCGACTTGGGCCGATCAACCTTGCCGCGATTGATGAATACAAGGTGGAATCTGAACGAAAAACCTATCTGGATGCTCAGAACAACGATCTTGAAGAAGCTCTGGAATCTCTCGAAAATGCCATTCGCAAGATAGATCGCGAAACCCGAACGCGTTTCAAGGAAACCTTTGATAATGTAAACGCGGGAATACAGGATCTGTTCCCAAAACTGTTTGGTGGCGGTCACGCCTATCTGGAGCTGACAGGTGAAGACCTGCTCGATACCGGTGTGGCAATCATGGCGCGCCCTCCGGGTAAAAAGAACTCCACTATCCATTTGTTGTCGGGTGGCGAAAAGGCCTTGACGGCAATCGCACTGGTATTTTCGATCTTTCAGTTAAATCCTGCTCCGTTTTGTATGCTGGACGAAGTTGACGCGCCTCTGGATGATGCTAACGTTGGCCGCTATATCAATCTGGTTAAATACATGTCCGAAAAGGTTCAGTTTATTTATATTACGCACAATAAAATTGCCATGGAGCTGGCGGAGCAGTTGATGGGTGTTACCATGCATGAACCCGGGGTATCGCGCCTGGTAAGTGTCGACGTAAACGAAGCAGCGGAATTGGCAGAAGCCTGACGGAGTTCAATCTTCAACGCGCTCGACAGGAACTCGAGATCTGGCTTCCTGTCACTATATGTTGTGCAACACAAGAAATAATGGTTAATTTGCAGCGAATAGCGAGAGATTATATTCTCGGCAACGTCGCAAAACCGGGCTTTAAGCTGTTGGTTGGTATTAATGATGGAATTGGGTGCTCGCGAACTTCTTATTACACTGGGGGCGTTGGTCATACTCGTCATCCTGGTTGACGGCGTGCGCAGGGTGCGCAACGCCAAATACGATCGCATTCGAGTTTCACGCCGTAAACAACCCATTTTTGATAATGACGGCCTCGACGAATTTGGCAGTGAACTGCCAAACGGGGGGGCCAGGGTTGTGAGTTATCGCGATGAGCTGGATCCGGAAGAAGCACAGGAAATTATTCGCAAAGCGGCCGAGGCTGGCAAACCAAAACTGAGTATTCAGGCCAAAAGTGCGCCGGAGCAACGTTCTCTGAGCCTGGGTGATGCTCCACCGGTATTGATGGACCCGGTAGACGGCGACGACTGCAAAGATGTTGACGATGCGAACTCAAAGTCAGCTTCCGCTAATAAAACCGGAGGCCAGCAAAGAAAATCAGCCAAAGCCGCAACCAAACCGGTTGCGAAAGCGGGGCAGCAGAAGGCTTCCACCTCCAAAGGCCGTTCAACGGCAAATGCGGCATCAAAACCACGTTCCACGTCAAAATCGTCCGCGCAGACACAGGCAGATAAACCCGAGGCAGAGCCACCCAACCCCGAAATGGTTATGGTGTTCCATCTGATGGCACGCAAAGGCCAGTTGTTTGAGGGACCAAAATTGCTTGATGCCCTGCTGGCTCAGGGTATGCGGTACGGGTCAATGAAAATATTTCATCGCCATGCCGAGTTGGATGGCTCCGGGCCGATATTGTTCAGTTTGGCAAATACCGTTGAGCCGGGCACCTTTGATCTGGACGCGATGACAGATTTTACCACTCCTGGCGTCAGCTTCTTTATCACTCTTGATTCGCAGGACAGTCCGACGGACGCATTTGGTACACTGCTCGATACGATATCTGCCCTGGTAGAGCAACTGGATGGTGAGTTGAAGGACGAAACACGCAGTGCAGTAACCCGGCAAACCATAGAGCACTATTGGCAAAGGGTTCGGGAATTTGAACGTCGAGTAATATCCGAGAGCATCTAATGACGCAGAAATCTGCTGATGGCGATAGCTCAGGCGACCCGGTAAAAGCTGAAGCTGACTCGCTGCGCGACACACTTAACCACCACAATTACCTGTACCATGTTCTGGACGCCCCGGAAATTCCCGATGCTGAATACGATAGAATGTTGCGCAGATTGCAAGAGCTTGAGGCAGAGCATCCGGATCTCCTGACCCCTGATTCACCCACTCAACGGGTTGGTGCGGCGCCGCTGGATGCTTTTGTCCAGGTTAAACATCTTATGCCGATGTTGTCTCTGGCAAATGCGTTTACTGACAAGGAGCTGGAGGATTTTAATCGCCGGGTGAGTGATCGCCTGAAAACGACCCAACCGGTTTCGTACGCCTGTGAACCCAAGCTCGATGGTATTGCTGTGAGCCTGCTGTACCGCAACGGTGTTCTGGAACGGGGCGCAACTCGCGGTGATGGCAGTGTCGGTGAAGACATTACCGTTAATGTGCGCACTATCGATTCGATACCACTGAAACTGCAGGGTGCGGATTACCCTGAGATACTTGAAGTACGCGGTGAAATTTATATGACGCGCAGCGGTTTTGAAGAACTCAACCAGGCGGCGCGCGCCAGTGGACAGAAAGTATTTGTCAATCCGCGCAACGCGGCCTCGGGGAGTCTGCGACAACTGGACTCCAGGATCACTGCGTCGCGCCCTCTGGAAATGTGCGCTTACAGTGTCGGCGTTGTCGAGGGAGGGGAGTTGCCCCCCACCCATACCGGTGTTCTGGCACAACTTAAAGAGTGGGGATTTCTGATCAACCCCCATGTGGAGGTGGCCGAGAGCCTGGCGGCTTGTCTCAATTATTATCAACGTATGGCTGAGCAAAGAGATTCCCTGCCTTACGATATTGATGGAATTGTGTACAAGGTTGATAGCCTTGAGTTACAGGACAGGTTGGGATTTGTAGCGCGTGCACCGCGCTGGGCCATCGCCCGCAAGTTCCCGGCACAGGAGCAAATGACTCGTCTGCTCGGTGTCGAGTTCCAGGTGGGACGCAGCGGCGCCATAACACCTGTGGCGCGCCTTGAGCCGGTGTTCGTGGGTGGCGTGACGGTCAGTAATGCCACTTTGCACAATCGTGACGAGATAGACCGACTCGGTTTGAAGATCGGGGACACGGTGGTTGTACGCCGCGCCGGGGATGTTATTCCGCAAGTGGTGAGTGTGGTTATCGAGCAGCGTCCCGATGATGCAGTCGATATCCTGTTTCCCCAAACTTGTCCTCAGTGTGGTTCGCAGGTAGAACGCGTACAGTTGGTCAAACGCTTGAAAGGGCGAGAATCCCATAGCGAAGGCGCGGTATACCGCTGTGTTGGCCGGCTTGTCTGCCAGGCTCAGTTGATTCAGGCGATTATCCACTTTGTTTCCAGGCGAGCCATGGACATTGATGGCCTCGGTGAAAAAATTGTTCAGCAGCTGGTAGAAAAAAAGCTGATTGCATCGCCGGCAGATCTATACCGTCTGACAGAAGAGGATGTGTTGCCGCTTGAAGGTTTTGCCGAGTTGTCTGCCAAAAATCTGATCACTGCCATTGCTGCCAGTCGTTCAGATGTGGCCCTGTCTCGCTTTATCTATGCCTTGGGTATTCCCGATGTTGGTGAAGAAACCGCCAAGGTGTTGGCAAAGGCTTTCGGCTCGCTGGCTCGCATTCGAGTTGCTCTGCCGGAAGTGTTGACCTGGTTGCCAGATATTGGCCTGGAAGTTGCCAATGAGATTTATCACTTTTTTCAGGACAGCCACAACCAGGCCGTTATTGAGCAACTGACAAGTTATGTAAGCATTGATCAAAGTAGAGAGTTGGGCCCGGAATTTGCCGGGTGCGCCACCCTTGCGGAATTGCTGGTCAAATTGAATATTAATGGTATCGGCGCCACTGGAGCCAAACGTCTGGCGGCTCGTTTCGATGATCTGGAGTCGCTGATTTCAGCAGACAAAACATTGTTAAAAAGCGTAGAGCGCATAACAGATAAAGCCGTAGACAACCTGTATGATTTTTGGCGTGTTGAAGGTAATGCAGACCGGGCAAGGGCCATAGAAACACAGCTTCTTGACTTTGGTATGCATTGGCACAGTGATAAACAGGTGACAGCAGAATTACCGCTAGCCGGGCAAACCTGGGTGTTGACGGGTACGCTGGAAAGTATGAGCCGAACAGAAGCCAAACAAAAACTGGAAAGTCTCGGTGCCCGAGTGTCGGGCAGTGTGTCGGCAAAGTCAGCCTGTGTGGTTGCCGGACCAGGCGCAGGTTCAAAGTTGGCCAAAGCCGAAAGTCTTGGTATTAAAGTGATCGATGAATCGTCATTTTTGACACTGCTGGAAGAGAAAGGGTTATGACTGCATGGAATGATGGACAGGAATCCGTTGTGTACGGCTGTATAAAAGATGTTGTTACCGGTGATATCCAGCAGCGTCACCACGCCAATCGCGATGCCATTCTGGCACTACCCGACGCGGAAGGATGGCCGGTTGTTAACCGCGACATGTTTGCAGTACCGACTTTACAACTGGTGGCCGATGGTCAACATACACAAGTTATGCATTTTGGCGCCTCCTATCTTGGTATTGAATACGAATGGACTCACTGGCTGGAGCAATTTGAGAACCTGCTGCGTAAAATGTATTGGGTGGCAGCGACAGTTCATTTGGAAACCGAGCTGTCCGGTACGCATTCTTTTATGTGGGAAGCCAATGGCAGTTACCACAGCCCTGGTGACGGCGATATTCAGATTCGCTGCGAATGGACTCATGAAGGTTGGCTTAACGCAGGCTGATTGTTGAGAATATTCCTGAATATAAAATGTTTATGATGAATCGCAGTAGTGGACGAGCTCAAATTACGCTTATTCTGGGGTTGGTTGCCGGCTTTGCCCTAGTGTTTGGTATTGTTTATATCTTTGATTTTCCTGCCCATACACTGGGCGGTGTTTTGATAAGATTGCTTCAGGGTTTGTTGTTGATGATGGGTATCGCATTCGTAGCTGCGTTGCTGATCTCCTGGTTAAAAAAAGTATTTCGTAAATAAACCTGTACGTCTGCTTTTGCATCACACCTTTAAATTTTTTGCGTCAAACTATCTGGTCAACCCATAGATGATCAAGCACATTGAGTCGCCGGCGCAGTCCGCGCGTTTCAGGATTTATTTGAGTGGTATTGGCGCAGGTGCCTTTGCTGGCGGTTTGCAAATTGTTCTTTACCCGTGGCTTGTAGCCGGTGTATTGGGTGAGAGTCCGCAACGGGTTGGTTACGCGCAAATGGCTGTTTTATTACCAACCCTGGTGTTTGTGTTATTGGGCGGCGCGCTTTCCGAAACTCGACATCTGGGGTTGTTGCTATTTCGCTATTATCTGGTTTACCTGTTGCCTTACGGTTTGCTTCTGGTTCTTGCGGCGACTGACAGTCTGGTTTATCCCCTGGTGGTGTTGTTTGGATTGGGCTATGGCGTAATTACGTCTCTTGTTCAGCCTGCCAGGGAAAGTTTGTTACCTCAAATAGCTGGTGACAAATTGCGCGAGGCGATTGCAAAAACCAGTCTTGTACAGTTTCTTTTTCAGGGTACAGGAATGCTTTTTGCCGGACGACTTGAGCAAGTGGGGCTGATAGCTTTATGTATTTTTCAGATGGTGGTGATGACAACAGCGGCTATATTTTTTTATCGCAGTTTGCCGTTTGACCGGTACATGCCAGCGAGTACTGGCCCTCTAACCCGCAGTGCAATTCGGAATGGCTTTAGCCTGGTCTGGAATCATCGATCTCTGCGCTACCTGATGGCAGCGGTTGCTACCACCGGATTTTTGGGGTTGGGTGTTTATGTAGTGGTTATGCCGTTGCTGGCGAGAGAAGTATACGATGGCGACGCTGCATTTTTTGCGGCATTGCAAGTGACCTTTGTCGCCGGAGTTATTGTTGCAAATATGGCCATGGTCAGAGGGCCGGGTAGTGCCTGGGTATCAAACAGGCTTATATCATGGAGCTTGCTGTTTAGAGGCGGACTTTTATGTCTGATGGCGAGTGGCTTGCCTTTATGGGGGTTATTTTCGGTGGTCTTGCTGTGGGGTGTTTTTTCCGGCTGGTCCATGGTGCTTGGCAGAACGCTCACCCATGAAATGACACCGCGCTCGTATCGTGGCAGAGTCGTATCGGTTTATCAGTTGTGTCTGTTTGGAGCGGCACCGGTTGGGGCATGGACATGCGGGCACCTGGTGGAAGCAGTGGGGGTGTTACCTGCGATAGCTGTGTTCGGGGTATTGACGGTCCTGATTGCATTGCTGTTGCTAAAAGCCGGCCCCCTGACCGAACGCTAGCTGTCTTTAAAGGCCACAAGAGCAGCAGTTACGGCGACGTTGAGCGATTCTACTCCGTTGTTCATGGGTATTCGCACACTGATGTCACTGCATTTCATTACGGCGTTCGATACGCCCTCTGTTTCGTTGCCCAGCACATAGATCACAGAAGAGCCTGGTACAAAGTTATTCAGAGTCTGGTCGCTGTGAGAGGACAGTGTACAAACTCGGGCGCCAATTGCTTGCAAGTCTATTAATGCGTGGGTCAATGTGTTGCACCGCAGAATGGGGCAGTGAAACAGCGTGCCGGCACTGGCCTTGATTACCAGTGGAGAGATGTTGGCGCAGCCCTTGTCAGGTAACAACAGGCCGTCGCAGGGGCTGGCAGCGATCGAACGAATAATCATGCCCAGATTTTGCGGATTGGTAATGCCATCAAGAGCAATCAGCGTAAAGGGTTTTCGACTCTTTGGATCCGATTTGTTCCAGTCCTCAATAAAACTCTGGCAAGACTGGTAATTGGCGCTCTTCAGATCGGCAGCGACGCCCTGATCCTGTTTGCCATTGCGTGAGATTCGCGCCAGTTCCTTGCGATTGTGATAAACCACCTCGATCTGGCGTTGTTTGGCAAGAGACAGAATATCATTGAGTACTCCACCATCCCTGTTGGAATCGGCGAGGTGCAACCGAAAAACGTCTATATTTTCCGTTTGCAGCGCTTCCAGAACGGGCTTGCGACCGTAAACAGTGAGCATGCCATCATAAAGGCGCTTGCGTCTCTGGTAGTCCAGGCTGTCATTGGCCATATTGCATAATCCGAAAAAGGACTATTATATACCCAAAGCATGTGAAATTTCGGTATTCAGAGCACGCCCCTTTTTGCTCCTGAGCGCGTTGCTTCTCCTTACATGGGGCCTGCCATGCCGCATCGTCGCGCTTTCTCAGAAACAAAAATTGACGCACGCTGAATATCGAAATCCCAAATACTTTGGGTATAACCGTATGGAAGAATTTACCGATAAACAATTGGCTCAATATCGACACGCGTTGCAATCGTTGCGAACGGAGCTGGTTGAACTGTTGCAGAAGTCTGCAGCCAGTGCAGATGCCGTTCTGCTGGATCAAAGCAAGGTTGGGCGATTGTCCCGTGTGGACGCTATTCAACAGCAGGAAATGGCCAGGGCCAGTCTTGTCAGTTATCAGAGACGCCTTGCGCGGGTTGATCAGGCGCTTGCCGCATTGAATGAAGGCGACTATGGCTATTGCCAGACTTGCGGCAAAATCATTGACCCGCGCCGGCTTGAGATCAGACCGGAGTCTCTGTTGTGTGTCGATTGTCAGCGTGCAGCTGAATAAGTCTGAGCGGTCGGCCAGCTCGGGCTAACCGGATTTTTCCTCAAGCAATTTCTGTAGTGCTTCGACTTGTTTGGAGTCTATATTTCCCTGTTTTTGAGCCAGGGGAAGTGTCAAGTCACCCAGTTGCTTGTATATGGACAATGTGTCGGGTGATTTCTCTGTGAGTATTTTCAGGTGGTTTCTGATGGTATCAATATCACCTCTGGCAATGGGTCCGGTAAGAGCCGATGCTGTATCACTTGCAAAAACATTTTCCGCTGTTTGTATCACAATTGGGCTTACAAGTGCTTGAGCCGTGTCTCTTGCAATACCTGCTTTTTCCAGCATGCCCAATGAGATATCCAGTAATGTCACCAGGTAATTTGACGCGACGGCTAACGCGGCGTGATAAAGAGGCTTGATTTCTGTGTTCAGGGCAAAAGTTTTGCCACCTATGCTTTTAAATAATGGCTGTAGTTTTGTCAGCGCTTCGGTGTCACCTTCCATAGCACACCAGGTGCCGGCAAAACTCTGCAGTGAGCGTAGTGGATCTGCAAAGCTGTGTGCCGGGTGAATACTGGCGATATAAGCTCCATTATCTTTGAGAGGCTGCAATACATCTGATGACAGTGAACCGCTACAGTGAAAAACAACTGCTTGCTTGGGTACGATACTTGCCTTATCGAGTTGGTGTGCGACAGCTTCAATTTTACTGTCCGGTGTTGCGATTAGCCAGAGGTTTGCAGGTGGTAAATCTTTGATGCTGGTATATGGTGAAGCACATTCAATAAAATTGAGCGCTTCAGTATTGCCGAGTGCAGACCGATTGTAAATTCCAGTAACGATGGCATCATCATTATCTATCCAGAGACGGCCCAGCGTTTTCCCCAGTCGACCGCAACCGACAATATTGATATGCGGTTTCGTTTTCATCAAATAGTCTCGCTCGAATAACAAGTCATTTTATACAGGCGAGCAATTTTCTGTATTTTTTGATGGTGGCATCCAGACCATAGTTAATTGCATCCACGGTAAGAGCGTGCCCGATGGAAACTTCCAGCAGCCCTGGCACGGTGGCAAACTTGCCAAGATTATCCAGATTCAGGTCGTGGCCGGCATTTACACCGAGGCCTATGTCCGTGGCATATTGAGCGGCATCGTAATATGTCTGAAAAATCGACGGTAGCTGGTCGCTACCCCACGCCGCGGCATAAGGGCCAGTATACAGCTCAATACGGTCAGCACCCGCGTCTTTGGCCAGTTTTATCTGATCCTTGTTCGGATCCATAAACAGGCTGACTCTGATGCCGAGTTCTTTCAGGCGGTCAATCACCGGTCGCAGCTTTTCTCCACTTGTGGCCAAGTCAAAGCCGTGATCGGATGTCAACTGGTTGTCGCTGTCGGGAACCAGAGTGCATTGATCCGGACGAGCTGCTTCTACCAGAGAGATAAACCCGGGATAAGAGCCTGTTTTGCCGGCAAAGGGGTTACCTTCAACATTGAATTCCAGATTCGAGTACTGGCTTAACAGTTCAGCCAACTGATGAACATCGTTGGGGCGAATATGACGTTGGTCGGGGCGAGGGTGCACAGTAATGCCCTGTACACCTGAATCCATACAGATTTGTGCATGCGCAATTACATCTGGATAGTTGCCTTCCCTGGAGTTTCGAATCAGGGCAATTTTATTCAGGTTTACGCTTAGATCAATCATTGGTGGCTATCTCCGATAGTTCCTGGTGGAGTGCTAACTCCATTCCGAATATCTGCGCTTGCGTTTCAGTCTGGGTAACAAGGCATTTAACAAAGCGCCAAGAAAAACCGCCAAAGCCCCGTAAATAAACCAGTTGTATATCTGGTCGTCCTTAAGTTGCTTGTTGGAAGCGGTGAGAATATCCACTTCGTTTTTGAGCAATTGATTGCGTTTGCCCAGCTCCTGGTTCTGCTCATGGATGGACACGGCATTTGAAGAGATTTGGCGGATCGAAGCCAGCTCTTCGCTAATTCCAGATTTTTCGGTAGACAGTTGAGTCACTTGTTCGCGCAATGATTCGAGTTCAGTTTCTTTTTCCGCCAGTTCAGATGTCAGTTCCTGATTGCGAGCACGGGTTTCGGCTAACGTGTTTTCAACGTCAGCAAGTCGCACACTGGCAACTTGTTGTTCAACCAGATATTGGTTTGGCAACCAGCCTTCTGTGCCTCGCGAAGTGCGAATATGGCTCCAGCCGTCATCATTGGTTTCCAGCACAGTCAGTCGTGTACCCGACTTGATTCCGCCGTGGACAATTTTGCAAGTATTACAGGGTGTGCTGCGCAAGGGTACGCGGAGCTCGTCAGAAATATACCGGATTTCTTCGGCATTGAGACCGTAGGCAAACAGTAATAACAGGGAAGCAATAACTCGTTTCATCGTGCTCTCTTGGCATTGTCTATTTCGGGGTAGGATACGATGTTGTTGATCGCAGGTTAAGAGGGCGCATGCAAGATGGTCATGATCCAGAGCCCTCAAAACCGTTTACGGCAGTACTTTTTTGTATGGTTTGACGACAGTGCGCTGATATACGCCTGCCTCAATGTAAGGGTCGGTGTCTGCCCAGGCCTGTGCCTGGGCAAGCGAGGCAAATTCAGCGATAACCAGACTGCCACTAAAACCGGCATCGCCGGGGTCCTCACAATCAATAGCCGGATGGGGGCCGGCAGCTATCAATCTGCCATCCTGTTTTAATGCCTCGAGACGAGCAAGATGCTGTGGCCGAGTGGCGCGGCGTTTTTCCAGACTGTTTTCAGTGTCTTCGCTGATAATCGCGTATAGCATGTTAATTAACTGTCCTGTGTGTCGATCTGATTGTTGTTGACGCGTATTATATCTTCCAGTTGCAGGCCAGTGAGTTGCGTTACTCCTCGAAACAAATAAAACATCGCAAACATCATAACCACAGTAACCGGAAGAGCAATAACCGGAAAAGAAAGCGCCTGCATTTTGCCTAATTGCTCATTAAATTCAACTGTTCCGGTGTCCGCTGTCAAAATCATATCGGCCAGAATATAGTTGAGTATGGCCGACAGTAGCATGGAGCCGGCAAACATAAATGTTGCAGTAACCAGTCGTTTCTGAAACTGTTCCTCGCAATTGTGTGTGTTGATCGCCTGATTAATGCGCTCGGTGTCAACCACCTGGTCGTTAAAAAGAAAAACGTTAATTAGAGAATACCGGGTTTTCAGGGACGCGAGCACCACTAGCCCGATAATGGCTGGAATCGCAGCTTCTTTAAAAATGATGATACGCCGGTCCAGTTCCAGTAGTGCCACCCCGCCATTGAGCAAGACTCCGGCAACACCCAGCACGGAAAAGATATTAATTTTGCCACTCTGTATCAGGTCTCTCGCTCCGTACAGCAGCGGAAAGGCCAGTGCTATCACCAGCGCCCACTGGGTCCCGAGCCAGTCGTCCCCACTCATTTTTGTGAGGATCAAGGTAGGAATGATGATGTTAAACGCCAGATTTGCCAGCAGGCTATGTCGTTTCGGGTTTGCCTTGCCATTTTTGCCAGTCATCGGATAATAAATCCCCTCTTTTTGACTATATTGGTGATATTGGTCTCAACAATGATCTGCGAAAAAGGTGATGATACTGACATTTGGCCATCGGGAAACACAAGTTTTGTGACTTGGTTGGCTAAATCGATATGAAGTGGTTGAATTTTGTTAAGAAATAAGGAGATAATTGCGAAATCACAGTGTGAATGTCAACAAGTGTTCATAACCCACTGAAAAAAAAAGAACTTTTAGGGGTAATAAAATGGACGTCATACCGGTTGAATCTAAACGGGAGATCTCAAGGAAGAATAATTGCGAATTGGGCGACCTGTTAATCAGTTACCTTGAGCAACTCGGTGTAGAGTACATTTTTGGTATCCCTGGAGGTGCTATTGAGCCAATGTACAACGCATTGGCGCGTAGTGAACGGTCTGGCGGGCCCAGGCCGATAGTGGCTCGTCATGAGACCGGGGCTGCGTTCATGGCAGATGGCTACGCGCGCAACACCGGCAGACTTGGTGTGTGCTGTGGTACAACAGGGCCTGGAGCAACCAATCTGATTACCGGCGTTGCATCGGCTTATGAAAACAACATTCCGCTTCTGGTTATCACAGCGCAGACTGAACTCGCTTCCTTTGGCCGTGGTGCCTTTCAAGAGTCCTCCTGTACCGGTATTAATACTATTGGCTTGTTTGAGCACTGTACTCGATACAATTCTCTGGTCTCCCACGTCAATCAATTTGAACACAAGCTGGCAGCAGCTGTGATGACTGCCTTTCAGTCACCGGCGGGGCCTGTTCATTTGAGTGTGCCGCTGGATGTGATGCGCAGTATCAGTCCGGTGCAGGAGCCGAGTTTTGATATGGCCAGTTTGTTACATAGGCCATCCTACGTGGACGACACTGCTGTTGATGAGCTGTATGAGGCGTTAGTGTCGGCAAAAATGCCTGTTTTTGTGATTGGGGATGAAGCCAGTGAAGCCGCGGGGACCATTCTTTCGCTTGTCGTCAAGATGGACGCGCAAATTGTGACTACCCCTCATGGCAAGGGGCTTGTCAGCCCTTATCATCCGCTGTTTAGAGGAGTGGTAGGTTTTGCCGGGCACCAGAGCGCACGAGATGTTGTAGCCGACGACAAGGTTGATCTGATTGTGGCGGTAGGCACCAGTCTTTCGGAGTGGGCTGTGGGAGGGTGGAACGATCAGGCCCTGTTGCGCAAGCGGTTGATACACGTCGAGTCGGTTGAAACCAATCTTACCCGTTCTCCGATGGCAAAATTGCATGTGCGCGGGCACCTGGAAACCATTTTCGATAGAGTGCTTACCCGGTTGGAGAGAGAGTCGCGTATCACTCTTTGCGAGAAGTCCTGTGGCGCTGAACCTGCTCTTCCGGCTGAAGACGCCTATGAACAGCATTTTTCAATGCTTGAACCAGAAAAGTGCTCTTCTGATGCGACCCCGATAAAACCGCAACGCCTGATGACGGAATTGCCTCGATTGTTTCCTCCCCACACGCGCTATCTGGCTGACACTGGCGCAAGTTTTGCGTGGGCGACGCACTACCTTCATCCGTTTGATCGACGTATCGCTGGCAAGCGTGATGCTCATGGCGGATTGTTTCGCGCCTGTCTGGAGTTTGCTTCGATGGGATGGGCCATTGGCAGCGCCATTGGTACCGCATTGGCGTGTCCGGGTAGTCCGGTAGTTTGTCTCACTGGCGATGGCAGTTTGTTAATGAGCGGCCAAGAGTTAACAGTGGCGGTTCAGGAGAATCTGCCAGTGATATTTGTTGTCTTGAATGACTCGGGTTATGGCATGGTTAAACATGGTCAGCGTATGACCGGAGCTGAGCAGATTGGCATTGACCTGCCTGCCGTGAATTTTGCGACCGTTGCCAGGGCGATGGGGGCGGAGGGGCATGTTATTTTTTCACCGGATGACCTCCAAGAGCTGGATATCAAAAAGATATGCCAACGCAAGGGGCCAACATTGCTGGATGTGCGTATCGACACAGAAGAGATTCCCCCCATCAACACGAGAACTGACGCAATCAGGCAAGATGCATGAGCGAGAGCGCTAAAGCAAAAAAACGGGAAACAATCACTACCCGTATTTGGGAAGAGATACCCGAGCAAGACAACCCGTTTGCAGCCCGAACTTGTTACTGTTCGGGCTTTGATGTGTATGGGGAATTACTGGGTCGAGCCAGCTGGATTGAGTATCTGTATTTGCTATTCAAGCTGGAGCCTCCGGCTGCGGAGCAGGCTCGGTTACTGGAGGGGCTGGCCATTGCCCTGGCCAATCCGGGGCCGCGTGATCACAGTGTGAGGGCAGCCATGAATTCAGGCGCTACAGGCGCGTCTCATGCTTCAGCGCTCATGGTTGCGGCTGCAGTAGGCGCCGGTAATTTGTATGGTGGCAGAGAGTTGTATCTGGCCGTGGACAACTGGTATCAATGTGGGGATAACCTGGATTTGTGGCGTGACTGCCTGACAGAGAAAGCCGTTCCGGAAACGGACGTGTGGGTGCCGATGGAACACACACCGGGTTTTGATCCGTATGGTGAAAGCTGCACGACGCCGGTGCTTCAAACGCTTGGATACCTTGCCGAGTGCAGCCCGGGGCATGCTTTGCAGCAATTGCTGGAGAACCGGGAATTTTTTGAAGCGCTGTCTACTCGTCCCCTGTCCATGACCGGGGTGGCCGCCGCCGCTTTTTATGATCTGGATTTTGATGCGGATCAGGCTGAAATGGCTTACATACTGCTTCGGCTTCCGGGTGCTGCTGTTCATGCATTGGAGCAGGAACAACTTGGGTTGCGGAGATATCCATTTTTCCGTGAAGGTCTTGCGGTTGCCGATTCCGTGCAGACAGAGAAATAAAACCAGGCGTCTCTTCCATGAAGAATCATGAGTTGCTGGAAAAATATGAAGGAATGTGGCCGTCAAATGTCGGTGGCTGGTCGCCGGGGCATGGTGTCATGTACCGGCAGAGAGCCCTGTTTTCGGACGTCAGTGACATGGGGTGGCTCGGCATGTTGTTGTATGGCATGACCGGTAGGGAGTTTTCCGGAAAGCAAATTTCTTTGATCGAAAAAATCATGATCATTGCGTCCAGTTTTCCCGACCCGAGATTGTGGAACAATCGTATCGCGGCACTTGCCGGTACCGTGCGTTCTACGCATACGCTAGGCATAAGTGCTGCCAATTCCATGTCAGAAACCCGCTATTTCGGTCACCGGCCAAATATCAAGGTTATTGATTTTCTGTTTCGTGCCGATCAGTGGCGCGAACAATCCGGTGATCTTCGGGAATTTGTTTTGTCAGAACTGGAAAAAAAACAGAGGATACCCGGATACGGTCATCCACTTGTCAAGCACGATGAGCGGATAACCCCATTGCTGGAAGCGGCTGGTCGGTTAAATTGCGCTGATGGCAAATTTACCCGACTGGTATTTGAGGTTGAGGACATTACCACGGAAGTCAGGGACGATATGAGGCCGAATGTTGCGGCACTGGCAGCAGGCTTGTTGGCAGATCAGGGAGTAACAGCCAGAGAGTTTTACCAGATTTCATGGTTGTCTTTTCTCGGGGGGATGTTTCCTTGTTACAAGGATACGTTTGATTCTCCGGAAGGGGCATTTTTTCCATTTTCCTGTAATGGCCTTCGGTACAGAGGTAAGGCAAAACGTACTTGGCCGATAGGAGGCTTGTCATGAAAGCGTTACAGTATTGGTTGGTTGTTTTGGCCGCAATCTTTTCCGTAGAAATTCTGGCAGTGGGTGATGATGGAGAAATAGAAGAGGATGTCCTGTCCATTTTTGGCGACGAAGACATGGTCAGTATAGCTACGGGATACAGCAAACCAATTTCCAAAGCTCCGGCGGTGGCTTCCGTTATCACTGCAGATGACATCAAGAAAATGGCAGCGACCGACCTGGATGAGGTGTTGGAATCAGTGCCAGGTTTGCACGTTGCCAGAGATGTGATGGGCTATAACCCGATATACACATTCAGGGGAATCTACGGAGATTTTAACCCCCAGGTACTCATGTTGATAAATGGCGTGCCGATGACCAGTCTGTTTCAGGGAAACCGGCATCAGGTTTGGGCGGGCATGCCGGTTGAGAGCATTTCGAGAATCGAGGTGATTCGGGGTCCCGGTTCTGCGGTGTATGGTGCAGACGCCTTTGCAGGCGTCATAAATATCATTACGCAGAGGGCAGGTGAGGTCCCCGAGAGCAGTATTGGAGCACGAGTTGGCAGTTTTGACACGCGGGAAGTTTGGGCCACTACTGGTGGCGAGTTTAAAGGGATAAACTATGCCTTGACGCTCGACATGGAACAAACAGATGGCCAGGATCGCATTATTGAGCAAGATGCACAGACCTTTCTTGATTTACTGACTGGAACGCAGGCATCGTTGGCTCCGGGTCCCGTCAACCTGTCACGTGAAGCATATGATCTCAGGCTAAATTTGGCGAAAGAGGCATGGCAGTTTGATTTCGGTTATCAGCACAGGCAGGGGAGTACTGGCGCGGGAGTCGCTCAGGCACTGGATCCGACGAGCCTTATTTCCAGTGATCGTATCAGTGCCAATGTTACCTATGAAAGTACGACCTGGTTTGAAAATTGGAATTTGAAAGCGATTGGCAGTTTTCTGTCAATGACACAGGAAGTTGATTCCGATTTGATTTTGTTTCCTGCTGGCTCTACCGCCGGGCTACCATTTGGCCCTTATCCAGATGGATTTATTGGTAACCCTGAGATGTTTGAGCGCCATTACCGCTTGAACCTGACAGGCCTTTATACTGGAATAAATGGCCATGATATACGTATTGGGACGGGTTACCACCTCGGTGACATGTACCGAATAAAGGAAGAAAAGAATTTCGGTGTGGACCCTTCAAATCCACAGTCATTTTTGTTTCCTGGATCGCCAGTTGTTGATGTTTCAGATACGCCGTTTGCTTTTATGCCAGAAGGCGACAGACATGACAAATATGCCTTTTTGCAAGATGCATGGCAGTTTGCCAATGACTGGGAGCTGACGGCAGGTCTTCGGTATGATACGTATTCGGATTTTGGTAGTACCGTAAACCCCCGTATTGCCCTGGTCTGGTCTGCCAGCCACAGTTTGACCACTAAACTGTTGTATGGCGAGGCATTCAGAGCCCCTGCCTTTGCGCAAACCAGAGCGGTCAATAATCCAACACTTCTTGGCAATCCTGACATCAAGCCCGAAGAATTGAAAAGTTATGAGTTGGCATTTGATTACCGACCGACCGCAAATGTGCAAATCAATATGAACTTGTTTCTGTACGAGTGGGATGACATCATTCTGTTTGTTGCCGAATCTGACGGTTCGAGAAGAGCACAAAATGAAGGCAAACAGAAGGGGCATGGTCTGGAATTTGAAGGTACGTGGCAAGTATCTGAAAATTTTGATGTTTTCGGTAATTTGTCCGTTGTTGATACCACCGATGAACGGACAGGTACTCCGGGCGGCAACAGCCCGGAGAAACAACTGTATTTGGGAACCAACTGGCAGCTGAATTCCGACTGGAATCTCAATCTGCGAGCTAACTGGGTAATGGATCGCCAAAGGACAGTTGTGGATTTGCGCCACTCTGTTGACGATTATATGTTGTTGGACTCCATACTTCGGTTTGCCCCCGAAGCTCAATCATGGGAGGCAGCGCTGATAATCAGAAACCTGTTAAATGACGATGCCAGGGAGCCTTCACCTCCGGGCATACCAATAACATTTATTCCAAATGACTTGCCTTTGCCGGGCAGAACCATATCGGGTGAAATAAGGTTTCATTTTCACTGAACATGCCAAGAGGCTATGCTGATTAACTGTTATGCTGAGTAAAGCATACTGTAGGGAAGAGTATGAAAAAGGCATTAATGGCCAGGATTCAAAGAGGGGTTGGCCGGTGCCTGAGGATATTGTTGGTATTGATTGGCTTTCCAGTGTTGCTACATGCAACAGAGGCTCAATCAGAGGTCGCGATATTGTATCCTCAGGTCAGAGAGCCTTACCTCAAGATTTTTCTGGATATTGCGGAAGGCGTGGAAAAACGATTTTCCGGACGAACCAGGCGCTACGAGCTGGCTGGCGACTATGATGTCAGAGAGCTGGAAACAAAAATAGAGGAAGAAGGCACAAAAGCTATAGTGGCTTTGGGTAACAGAAGTTACAGTGCTGTAAAGAAGTTTTCTGGCAATTATCAAGTGTTGCTTGGTGCTGTCACTACTATTAGCGACCCTGGTTTCGGTGGTATCAAGATGGTGCCATCAGCCGATGCTGTATTTGAAAATCTTTCATTATTGGCCCCGTCTGTTAAAAAAATACATGTTGTTTATGAGTCTGATGGCGATACCGAGATTATCGAACGGGCACACGCACTGGCGGCTTTAAAAAATGTGACGTTACATGCTTATGCCAGCAACTCAATCAGAGAAGCTGCGGCGGCATATAGACAAATACTTGACCAGGATGCTGGTCCTGAAACAGCTATTTGGCTGGTACCGGGGTCTACAACCCTGGATAATGCTATTTTAACTGATGTGCTTGGAGTAGCTTGGCGCAAAAAAATAGTGGTGTTCTCATCAAGGCCCTCACACGTAAAAAGAGGTGTATTGTTTGCTGTGTATCCGGACAACTTGCGTATGGGCTACAGTCTGGGAGAGCTTGCAACGCAGGCTGTTTCCGGAGGCGGTGTGCAGGTTCGTCCACTGATGGATGTTCGCTTGGCAGTGAATCAGCGTACCAGCGAACATTTGGGCTTGACGATCAATAATCAACTGCGCAAGCAGATTGATTTGTTGTTTTCAACAAACTGATCGACCAATATGAAAAAACAGATAAAGCACATTTCTCATCATTGGGATTTTCGCCAGCAGCTGACACTGGTGTTTATCGTTGGTGTAGTTGTGCTTGCTGTGGTTACATCACTGGCAGTATCCAGAATTTCTACCGATTCTGTACGTGACCAAATGCTCCAGCAAGGCATTCAGGTCACGGAATCTTTTGCCAAGCAGAGTAAGCTCGCAGTTTTATATCGTAGTGCAGACAATGCGACTGAAGCGATTCAGGCAACCCTTGGTTTTCCAAACGTAATTGCTACCGGCATCTATAACCACGATGGTGAAATACTGGTAGAAAATGGTGAAATTGCCTCCCTGGGTAATGTAAATTTCAATGCGGTGTCGCAAGATACAGCTGTGCTATGGACCGAGCGTGCAGACAATTGGCAGTTTGTGGCGCCAATTTTCGCTGGTGCTGCAGAAGAATCCGAGTCCCCCTTTGAGATCGAAAATGCCGGGGTTAAGCCCGAACTTGAAGGTTACGTGGCAGTTGTTATAGGCAATAGTGCGCTGGAGGAGATGGCAGATAAAATCCTGCAAGGCAACATCACGGTATCTCTCGGTATCGCCGTTATTTTGTTGTTGGGATTGTTGTCACTTTCCAACCGGGTAACCAAGCCACTCAAGCAGCTTTCCACAATTATGTGGCGTGCCGAACAGGGCGAGAAGAAGTTGCGCGCAGATATTCGTGGCCCCAAAGACATAATCAACATGCAGCACGCTTTTAATACCATGATGGCCGTTCTTGAGCGCCGAGAGCTGGAGTTGCTGCAGGCTAAAGATGCCGCTCTGGAGAGTGCCCGGGTAAAAGGAGAATTTGCTGCCAACGTCAGTCATGAACTCAGGACTCCAATGAACGCCGTGCTCGGCATGCTTGATTTGTTGATGACCATGGGGTTATCGCCAAAGCAGCGTGAATATATTGAAACAGCTAAATCTTCCGGTGAAGTATTGCTGGAATTGATTGACGACGTGCTGGATTTTTCAAAAGTTGAATCCGGTGTCATAGAAATTCAAAAGGAAGAAACCTACCTTGAAGATTTGATGGATGAAGTCGTTGGCCTGATGTCAAATCAGTCTTTGAAGAAGAAAATTGATTTGGGTTATGTAAGTGCCAGCAATGTACCACAGCTGGTTTACATTGATGCTGCCCGTATTCGTCAGGTTTTAATTAACCTGATTGGCAATGCCATAAAATTTACCGAAAGAGGTGAGGTTGCGATTTACCTCGAAATGGTTGCCGAAAATGCGGAATCCGACGGAACCGGGGAACCTGTTTTATGTGTTTCAGTGCGAGATACCGGTATTGGCATTCCGCAGGAGGCTCAAGAAAAGATTTTTGATTCATTCACTCAGGCAGATTCCTCTACCACTCGGGAGTATGGAGGAACAGGTCTCGGGTTGGCAATCAGCCGTCGTATCGTACAGATGCTGGGCGGCGACATCAATGTGTCCAGTATTATGGGGGAAGGTTCCACGTTCTCCTTTACGGTGCCTTTGGCTAATGAAGATATTATTTCTGTGTCAAAGGCCGATCGACTTTGCCCTGAAGAATTCAGGCAGTTGCGTGTTCTGACAATTGATAATAGTGAAATTGTTCAAAGATTTCTGGCCAAACAGCTAGGTGACTGGGGAGTTGGGTTTGACGCCTTGCAGAATGGCTTGTCCGGGCTAGACAAGGTTCGAAAAAGTGTAGCAGATGGTCAGAGTTACGATATTGTTATTCTTGATGAAGACATTGCTGGTCTTAGGGCACTCGATTTTATCAAGCTTTTGGCCGACGAAAAAATTGATAGTCAAATCAAGATAATTGTTTTGGTCAGCCCGTGGAGTGAATCTAAAAATTACTACCCGAATCATGTGGTAAAAATTTCCAAGCCTTTGCGCGCAGCGGCCTTGTTTGATGCTTTACGAAAGGCGACTGATTGTGTGTCAGGGCCATCTCCGGAGCAAGAAAAATCGCGGCCAATGTTAACCCGACTTGGCAAGCGTACCCTGGTCGCTGACGACAACAGGGCTAACCAAAAAGTGGCAGTAGCCATGCTTGAACGCCTGGGTTGCGAGGTCACTGTGGCGGGAAATGGCGCTGAAGCTTTACAGCTGGCTTTGCGCAATCCATTTGATCTGGTTTTGATGGACTGTCAGATGCCAGTTATGGATGGTTATGAGGCAACTCAAAAGATACGTAAATACGATAAGGAAACTGCTCGATTACCTATAATTGCCATGACCGCCAATAATAGTGCTGAAGAAAAACAGCGGTGCATGGATGCAGGCATGGATGGCTTTTTACCTAAACCATTGCGGTTGGAAGAATTGCAAACATTGCTTGCCACATGGTTTGCCGAAGACAGCCCGGCAGAAGGTGAAAGTTCTGGCAGCCCGATTACAGACGGTAGTGGTTATGCTCCTGTGGTGATTGAGCGCAGAACCATACAAGAGTTGAGGTCAAGTGTCGGGGAAGTCGTCGACTCAATGATCAAGGCGTTTCTTGAAGACACTCCGGTTTATCTGAAGTCCTTAAAACACTCCGTTGCAACGGGTGATGCAAAACAACTGCGCGAATTGGCGCATACGGTGAAGGGTAGTGCCGCCAATTTTGGCGCTACTGAAGTTGTTGCCCTCAGCAAAGAGTTGGAGGAAATCGGAGGTTCAGGGTCGGTAGATACGGCATCAGAGAAGCTGGCCGGGTTGTTTGCAGCATTTGAGCGCTTGAGTAAAGAACTGGAAAATGAGCTTCAGGAAGATGATAGCAAGGATATTGCTCCGCGAGCCGGGTTGCGTTACACAATTTTGATTGCCGATGATGATCGTTCGATGCGAATGGCATTGCGCAATGTTCTGGAGGCAGATGAATATGTGATTGAGGAAGCCAAAAATGGCAATCATGCGATTGAAATCTGCAACCGAAAAATGCCAGACCTTGTGTTGCTTGACGCACTTATGCCAGAAATGGACGGCTTTAGCGCCTGCGAACGGATTCGAGAGCTACCGAATGGCGGCGACATCCCAATCCTGATGATCACTGCGCTGGATGACGAAGAGTCCATTGTGAAAGCGTTTAATTCGGGTGCCAGTGATTATATTCCAAAGCCGGTGCACTTTTCGGTAATGAAGCAGCGGGTTTCCCGTCTGCTCAAAGCCAGCAAAATTGAAAAACATGTTAAAAAACTGGCGTACCACGATCCGCTGACCGATTTGCCAAATCGGGCACATCTGTTGCAACAATTGCGATTGATGATTAATCGCGCTTCCCTCAATAAAGAGATGGTTGCTGTACTGTTTATGGACCTTGATCGATTCAAGATGATCAATGACTCATTGGGGCATGATGCCGGAGACCTGTTATTGAAAGCCGTTGCCGATCGAATCCGGCGATGCCTGCGTGAACAGGATTTTGTAGCTCGACTGGGCGGGGATGAATTTACCGTGGTGCTGGAGGGTATTGAGTCTGCCGACGTGGCGGCCAAAGTTGCAGAAAAAATTTGCAACAGTCTCAGCAAGCCATTTGTGTTTTTGCAGCAAAAGATGTTTGTTACGACCAGTGTGGGCATTTCAGTGTATCCAAAAGACGGGGCAGATGTGACGTCTTTACTTAAGCACGCAGATTCTGCGATGTTCAGTGCCAAGGATCAGGGTAATGGTTTCCATTTTTATGAAGAGGGAATGGAGGACGATATTTCTCGCCAGCTTGAGCTGGAACGGGAATTGCGGCAGGCACTCGAAAGCGATGAACTGGTTTTGCATTACCAGCCACAAATTGAGGCAGCCACTGGCAAGGTGGTCTCTGCCGAGGCCCTGGTGCGTTGGAATCATCCCAGGCTTGGTTTGTTATTGCCTGGTAGTTTTGTACCTTTGGCAGAGGAATCAGATCTGATTACTGAACTGGGGCACTGGGTTTTCAAGGATGCGTGTCGGCAAATCAGAGAATGGTCAGACAGGGGAATACACTTGCGGGTAGCGGTTAATTTCTCTGGCCGCGAACTGCAAGCCGACAGGATTATCGAGCGCATAGGCGAGGTTATAAGTGAATACGATGTGCCAACTGATCTATTGGAACTGGAGATCACTGAAAGCATGTTGCTCGAACATCACGACAAAATTGTCGATGATCTGACGCGTCTCAAAGAGATGGGAATAACTCTGGCGATTGATGATTTTGGTAGCGGTTATTCTTCCCTGAACTACCTCAAACGATTGCCCGTGGACGTGCTCAAGATAGACCGTGCATTTGTAAATGATCTCGATGGAGACCACGAAGGACAGGCAATCGTCAAGGGCATAGTCGCATTGGCTGATAGCCTGGGATTGACTACTGTCGCAGAAGGCGTTGAAACGAAAAGCCAGGAGTCCGTCCTGAAGAATCTGGGTTGCAAGATGTTGCAGGGCTTTCTGTACAGCAAGGCCATCCCACCACAGGAGTTTGTGGAAAAATACCTTGAGGAAGAAGTTGTCCAGCCATAGCTTGTATATTCGGGAGTTATATTTGGGGTATACGGAGTAAACCGCACTATTCAGGTTATTGAGTGGGCCCCGGCCAGATAAACCAAATTTAAGACTGCCTGTCACAGGGACTTGACCTTGTTTCGAAGATCACGCTTGCCCGGATACAAAACTCTGGGTATGTTTCCTGTTGTTGGTACAAGCATTTCAGCATTGAAACCGGTATCATGCCGACCCTGTAAATTCTGGTCGGCAGGGGCGGTAAGCCATGAGTCAATTTTTCTCCATCCATCCCGATAATCCCCAGTTGCGTCTGGTGCGTCAGGCTGTGGATATTTTGCGCGACGGTGGAGTGATTGTTTATCCGACAGATTCCGCTTACGCGCTGGGGTGTCAGATTGGTGACAAAGCCGCTCTGGACCGCATTCGCTCGATTCGTCAATTGGGTAAACATCATAACTTTACTCTGGTGTGTCGAGACCTCTCCGAACTTGCTACTTATGCCAAAGTAGACAATATCGTGTTTCGCTTGCTAAAGGCACACACGCCGGGACCTTATACGTTTATTCTGGAGGCTACCTCCGAAGTGCCACGTCGCCTGATGCACACCAAACGCAAGACTGTTGGCTTGAGAGTGCCCGGGAATGAGGTAGCTCTGGCTTTGCTCCAGGAGCTGGGCGAACCGATTATGAGTGTCACCCTGCAACTGCCCGAAGATGAATATCCCCTGACAGACCCATATGATATTCGCGATTTACTGCAGTCTCGGGTCGATTTGGTTATTGATGGTGGCTATTGTGGACTGGAAACCACCTCTGTGATTGATTTGACTGGTGATACGCCGCAGATATTACGACAGGGCATGGGGGACACTTCGTTCCTTGATAGCGTCTGATACAGGCCCTGTCGGCTCTGCCAAATTTGCATCTCAAATGCGGACTGGCCGCATGGGTCTTTCACAGTATAATGCTGGCTGATAAACCAATTGGACGATCACGTGACAGAACATTCCGCTGAAGTTGCCGAACAGGAGCAGGAACAGGCTGCTGAAACTGTTGCGAGCCCGGCATCTCAACGCCCCAGTCAGAAGGAGATGCCTTTTGCCATTGTTCATGGTGAGGCCCTGACAGAAATGCCGAAGGATCTCTATATCCCGCCAGAGGCGCTGGAGGTGTTTCTTGAAGCCTTTGAAGGCCCTCTGGACTTGCTGTTGTATCTGATTCGTCGTCAGAACATAGATATCCTGGATATTAACGTTTCGGAAATCACCCGCCAGTATATGAGTTACGTGGATATGATGCAGGCCATGCAGTTTGAATTGGCCGCCGAGTATCTGTTGATGGCGGCGATGTTGGCCGAGATCAAATCTCGCATGTTGTTGCCGCGCCAGGAAGAAGAGCGTGAAGAGGAAGGGGATCCGCGAGCGGAGCTTATTCGGCGCTTGCAAGAGTACGAGCGCTTCAAAAAGGCAGCGGAAGACGTGGACGAATTGCCACGTGTCGGGCGAGATACATTTAATGCCAGCGCCAAGGAGCCCGATCATCAGAGAGAGCGGCCGCAGCCGACAGTTACCATGCAGGAACTGATGCTGGCTCTGGCGGATGTGGTACAGCGCAGCGAACTGTATGAAAGCCATCAGGTACAGCGAGAAATGCTGTCTACCCGCGAGCGTATGTCTCAGGTGATGGAACGCTTGCGTGGTCAGCAGTTTGTGCCTTTCGTCAGTTTGTTTTCAGCCCACGAAGGCAGGGTTGGCGTTGTGACGACTTTTCTGGCGATTATGGAGTTAATCAAGGAGTCGCTGGTAGAAATTGTCCAGAGTGAAATATTTGGGCCCATTCACGTCAAGGCGTGTGTCGATTAGGGCCTGAATGCTCGAAAAGTAACAATCTGCAACCGATCATTGAGAATCGAAAAACCGATCATAGAGAACCGAAAAACTGATCATTGAGAACCGAAAACCTATGGAACTCACACAACTGAAAAATATTATCGAAGGCGCATTGCTAGCTGCCGGGCGTCCACTGGAAGTCAGTGATCTGGAGGCCTTGTTTGATGAAGACGAGCGCCCGTCCCGTCTGGAAATCGGTGAAGCACTGGAAGAAGTTGCCGTGGCTTGCGCCGGGCGAGGGTATGAGCTTAAAAAGGTAGCCAGCGGTTATCGTTTTCAGGTGCGGCAGGAACTGTCCAGCTGGGTGAGTCGTTTGTGGGATGAAAAACCTCAAAAGTATTCGAGGTCACTGCTTGAAACTCTCGCGCTGATTGCTTACCGCCAGCCGACGACACGTGGCGATATTGAGGAAATTCGCGGTGTATCGGTGAGTTCACAAACGATAAAAACCTTGCTTGAACGCGAGTGGGTGAGGGTTGTGGGGCATCGTGATGTTCCCGGTCGACCTGCGCTTTACGCCACCACACGTCAATTTCTGGATTACTTCAACCTGGCCAGCCTGGAAGAGCTGCCCCCCCTTAGTGAGCTTCGTGATCTGGACGAGCTTGATCCGGAACTGGAATTGGAAATTGGTGAACAGCTGGCTCGTTCTGCGGGTGGAGATACCGAGTCTGCCGTCGGAGAAGATAGCAGTGAACAGACTAATGCTGAATCTGTTGCGGTTGGGGATGAACCTGCAGTGGATGAATTGGCAGAAACCCCGGAGCCAGGAGAAGCTGAAGAGATTGCAGATGGACAAAGTGAGTCCGTCAATGAAGATCCTCAAACTGTAGAGAGTTTGGATAGAGAGAATTTGGATAGAGAGAGCTTGGATCGAGAGGGTTCGGATAGAGAGGGTTCGGATAGAGATAGCCCGGATTCAGAGAGTTCGGGTATTACAAGCGATACCGCAATGACCGATGTTGAGGCAGAAGACGAGGTCACTTCTTCGGCGTTTGTTGAGGAAGATGAGGAGGTTTCGCGACTTACTGAGGAAACAAAATCAGAGTCCGGCACTGATGTCTGAAAAATTACAGAAAGTACTCGCCGCCGCCGGGCTTGGCTCGCGGCGTGGTATGGAGCGGTGGATCGCTGACGGCCGAGTCATGGTCAACGGGCAGACAGCTAAACTGGGTGACCGGGTAGAGGCGACCGACGATATTGTGATCGATGGCCGCAAACTCAATCGTCCACGCCAGAAAAAGCGCTTGCGAGTATTGTTATATAACAAGCCTGAAGGTGAAATTTGCAGTCGCTCCGATCCGTCTGGCAGACCGACCGTATTTGATCGCCTGCCCCCCATTGCCGGAGAGCGTTGGGTTTCAGTGGGGCGTCTGGATATCAATACCAGCGGATTATTGCTGTTTACCAACGATGGTGAGCTTGCCAACCGCTTGATGCACCCGAGTTCCAACATTGACCGCGAGTATCTGGTCAGGGTGCATGGCAAGGTAACGGACGACATGCTCAAGCAATTACGACAGGGAGTGCTGCTGGAGGATGGCGTGGCGCGCTTTACCGACATCGTGCCAGGCGAGTCCAGCGGTGCCAACAGCTGGTTTACGGTGGCGCTTATGGAAGGTCGTAACCGTGAAGTGCGCAGACTCTGGGAATCGCAAGGGCTGGCGGTTAACCGCCTGAAACGAGCGCGTTTTGGCCCCGTGTTTTCCCCCTCCTGGTTGCGTCAGGGACAATGGATAGACCTCGAACCTCGTGATATCAAAGCCCTGTGCAAGGCAGCGGGCATAGACAATGTAAATGTTTCACCACTCACACCGGCCGAGCGGCAGCACATGGAACGCCAATTGTCGCGCCTCAAATCCGGTGGTCGTTCCCCCTGAGTTCTTCAAAACAGGTACTGCATTGTGTGATGCAATACCTGTTTCCGGTTTGCTCCGGTTCCAAAGCGTGACTACACTAGATTCAATAGGGAAGGCTATATAAAAGGCGATTTTTATGTCGAAATTATACGGTCATGCAGGTTGGATCGCAGTTGGATTATTGGCTTTGCTTGTTGTCGGTCCCGTCCACTCGGATGAGGAGAAAACACAGGTTCTGGAGGAAGTGATAGTAACGGCCCAAAAGCGGGTTGAAAACCTTCAGGATGTTCCCGTCTCAACCAGCGTTATGATGGGCGAGAAACTCGAAAATACCAGCATTACCAATCTCGAAAGCCTTACGCTTTACGTTCCCAATTTCAGCATGAACCAGACAGGTGTTGGTTCAACTATAACCATTCGCGGTATCAGTTCAGGTATCAATCAGGGGTTTGAGCAGTCTGTTGGCCAATATGTGGATGGCATTTACTATGGCAGATCCATATTAACCCGGGCGCCATTTCTCGACCTCGAGCGAATTGAAGTTCTGCGTGGCCCGCAAGGAACCCTGTTTGGTAAAAACAGCATCGCCGGCGCCGTGAGTATGATTTCTGCCAGGCCTGCAGAGGAGTTTACCGGATCTTTGATGGCCCTGTATGAACCCGGGGATCAGGAAAACGACTATCGTCTGATGCTGTCCGGGCCCTTGTCAGAAAATGTATTCGGTCGTCTCGCGGCGCTCTACCGGGACATGGACGGTTACATGCAAAACACATTTCTCGGTCGCGACGAAAAGCAGGAAGACGAACAAGTCGTGCGCGCTTCATTGATATGGGAAATTAATGATGACTTGTCTGCTTACCTCAAGGCCGAACGCACCGACTACAAAGTACTTGGTCGCAATATAGAGACAACAGGGAGTGTGGCTTTGCCGGTAGCCGGAGCGGTGGATTATGTAACTGCCCTGAACGGTATCCAGATGTTGTTGGGCAGGCCAGCGGTGGATGGCGACCTGGACCGCAGCAGAGACTCCAATGGCGATTTTAGCGACAACACGGTAGACAATTACCTGCTGCAGCTCGATTACCAAATGGGTGATTACACCCTCACCTCATTGTCCGGTTGGCTGGAATATGCCTATAACGAAATCTGCGATTGCGATTTTACCGGAGCGTCGCTTTTTCTTGCCGACGGTCGCGAAGATTTCCAGCAGTTCAGTCAGGAATTGCGTCTGGTGTCACCGAAGGGTGGCGACTTTGATTACGTTGCCGGCCTCTACTATCAGAACAGTGATTTGACTTATGACGACCGGCTTTTTCTGCCGGCTGACAGTATTTTGGTGCCCGTATTGGGGCCCTTGCTGGGAGCTGCGGCACCTTTTCTGCCCGGTGCCTCGACTCGCCGCAAATTTACGCAAAATGCCGAGCTGTGGGCGGGCTATTTTCAAGGTACCTGGTACATTGATGACGCCTGGCGTTTGACTCTGGGCGGCCGCTACACGAGCGAAGATAAGGAAGCATCCCGTCGTCAGTTTCACCTGGATGCAAATAACACAGATTTCGGTACCCTTAACCCCGCTCTGAATGCCATTCTCGGGTTTGTAAAAATTGAACCCTACGACATCATTCGTGGCAGCCGCAGCGAATCGGCCTTTACGCCATTGGCTATTCTGGAGTGGGATCTGAGCGACAATACCATGCTGTATCTCACCTGGACCAGGGGATTTAAATCTGGCGGTTTTGATGTGCGCTCCAACGGGCATCCCGACCCTGCGGTGGTCAATGCAGTACAGGTTGTTCCGGGAGTCACACCGGTTGTTAACGACATTGTTGGCACCTTTGAATACGGAGATGAAAAAGCTGCCAATTTTGAGGCAGGTGCCAGGTTTGGTTTGCTGGACGGTGCTGCTGAAATGAATGTTTCGGTATTTTTTACCGACTACAGTGATCTGCAAGTGTCACAGTTTGACGGAGTGCTGGGTTTTAATGTTACCAATGCCGGTGAGGCTAGTATTCAGGGCATGGAAATGGACGGACGCTGGTTGGCCACTGAAAACCTTATTATTTCCGGTTCACTCTCATTTCTCGATTTTGAGTACGACAAGTTTCCCAACAGCCAATGCTATTTCGGGCAGGAACTGGTAGACCCCGGAGCGGTTACCAATGCTGAACTTGGCTTGTGTGATGTGGCTGGAGAACGCAAGGAGTATACGCCGAAATGGCGCTGGGTTCTGGCTGGCGACCATCGCTGGCCAATCAGAGACAGCCTGCAACTGCGCACCACGGTTGATATCACTTACGTCGATGACTATCTGTGGAACCCCACTCTTGACCCGCGCAATCGCCAGGATGCTTATGCCGGGCTTAACACGCGCATGGGCCTGGGTGATGACGATGGCAAATGGGAGATCGCCCTGATTGGTAAAAATTTGACTGACGAAGAGGTCATCAATTTTGGTGGTGACTCACCCTTGGCTTCATTGCTTACCCAGGGGGGTGGCAATGCCTATTACGGATTTATCAATCGGGGTCGTACAATCGCGCTACAGTTGAAAATTGGTTTTTAGGGAACTTCTGGCAAGGGGTTGATTACAGGCCGCCATTTTTTCACAATCCGGTCATTCCCCGACCGGGTAATCACCCTGGAAAACTCGAAATCACTCGTTTGACAGGGGTCAAGCTATCGCGGTTTTTCGATGTTTGCGCTCAACTCGATCACTTGACCCTCGCGCACTCTGCCTGCATGCTCAACAAATACACACAATAGTGCTCGGGAGGCTCAATGGGGCGGGACATTGCCAAACTGACATTTGATGATCAAACCGTCCGGTTGTTTCAGGACAAGCTGACAGACAACCTGGATGCGCTCAACCGCATGCTGGCAATGCCCGGTTTCGGAGAAGGTGAAATCACCCTGGGTGCCGAACTTGAAATGTACATCATCGACAGTAACGGGCATGCCCTGTATGTCAATGACGAGATTCGCGAAGATTCGGCTGACCCGCAATTGACTCTTGAGCTGAATCGTTACAACCTGGAATACAACTTCACGCCTCACAGTATTTCGGAAAAGCCTTTTCTGCAAATGGAACGGGATTTATTGCAACAACTCCATCGCGTTGATGACCTGGCGTCAAAGTATGGCGGGCGTGTCATTCCCATTGGAATTTTGCCCACCTTGCGTAAAGCCGATTTCGGTGAAATTTCACTGACTGATCGCGAGCGATACCGCGCTCTGCGAGAGCAACTTGTCAAGGACCGTGGTGGTCGTTTTAAAATTGATATTAATGGTCAGCGCCCTTTGCGTATGGAGATGAATGACGTCACCCTGGAAGGTGCCAATACCTCGTTTCAGGTGCACTATCGTGTAGCGCCGAATTCTTTTTCAGATACTTACAATGCCATGCAGATGATTACGCCATTGGTATTGGCCATGAGCGCCAATTCACCCTTTTTATTTGGGCACTCTTTATGGCATGAAACACGTATACCTTTATTCAAACAGTCCATTGATATACGCCATGCCGATCGTTATCAGTGGCATGAACCACCAAGGGTTAATTTTGGTAACGGCTGGATTGTAAATGGAGCGGAACAGTTGTTTGCAGAATCAGTTTATCTGTATAAGCCATTATTGCCCTTTTGTGATGATCAACTCCCCCTGGCTGAATTAAAACATGGGCGCATACCAAAACTGTCTGAACTGAAGCTGCAGCAAAGCACAGTTTGGTTATGGAATCGTCCGGTATATGATGAATCGGCGGGTGGTCACACCCGCATTGAAATGCGAGCCTTGCCCGCCGGGCCAACAGCCATTGATATGGTTGCAAATGCCCTGTTAATGATTGGCCTGACAGAAGGCATAAAATCAAATCTTAAAATGCTGTTGTCGGCTGTGCCTTTTCATTTGGCAGAATATAATTTTTATCGTGGCGCCCAGTTTGGTCTGGATGCAAAAATTGTCTGGCCCAAAGCCGGGCAGTTGGGCTGTGCTGAACGTGCCTTGCAAGAAGTATTGGCAGAGTTGATGCCAATCGTCAGAGATGGTCTGCAGAGAATTGGCGTCAGTGACGAAGAAGCAGACCGCTACCTGCCGGTTATTCAGCACCGTCTGGAAAGCGGCCAAACCGGTGCTGTTTGGCAAAGTCGTATGCTCAGAGCTCTGGAGCGCGAAAATTCCCGTCAAACAGCTTTGCATCAAATGCTTGAGCGCTATATTCAGCACAGCAAATCGAATACACCGGTATCGGAGTGGCCGCTGGACTCATGAACCGGTTTGTACGACTGCATAATCCTTCACCGGAAACGATTGCACACAGCCCCGAAGCGTTTTTACACGACCTGGGCGGGCCCACTTGCATCTGGCTGGATGGTAAAGACACATCCCGTACCCGGGTTTTGGTAACCCTGTTGCACGGCAATGAACCATCCGGACTTTACGCATTCCACCGTTGGTTAAAACAGGGGCTCACACCTGCTGTTAACCTCATGGTGTTACTGCCATCCGTTAAAGCTGCCATGACTGAACCGGTTTTCAGCTACCGGGTTTTGCCAGGGTATCGCGACTTGAATCGTTGTTTTCGACCCCCCTTTGCGGACAGCCAGGGAGAGTTGGCACATGAAATTCTGGCGTTGCTGGCCGATGTCGCCCCTGAAGCCGTGGTCGATATGCACAATACCTCCGGGTCTGGGCCAGGTTTTGCTGTCGCAGCATGTGTGGGCAGCCGACACGAGGCACTGGCGGCGCAATTTACGGACAGGCTGGTGGTAACGGATTTACGTCTGGGCGCGTTGATAGAAGTTGATCAATACCCCTTTCCAATAGTGACAATAGAGTGTGGCGGGCGTCTGGATGCCACTGCGCATCAGTTTGCATGGGATGGCCTGTACCGTTACTTCACAGAATACGATGTGTTTACCACGGCAAAAACCGACTGGAATCTGGATGTATTACTTAAACCGGTGCGCCTGGAGCTGGCCCCAGAGTGCCAATTCACTTATGCCGATTCACCCCTGCCCGGTTGCGATTTAGTATTGAAGCCCGATATCGAACGCCATAATTTTGGCGTTGTTGATGCTCAAACTCTGTTGGGGTGGGTGGGAGACAAGGGTCTCGCAGCATTTGTTGAGCCGGGGAAAGATGGCACTTGTGTTCTGGATGCTCTGTTGCGGGTGGAAGAGGGGCGGTTGTATCCGGCGCAGCCATTAAAACTGTTTATGATCACCACCAACAAGGAAATCGCTCGAATGGATTGCCTTTGTTATGTTGTGATCGACAGCCACGGATTCCGGCAACTGTAGAGACTCTTGAAATTATGATTAACAGGCCCTTGCCAGCTCTGTTGATGTACAATCGGGGCTCGGAACGGGCACTTGTAGATAGTTGTGGTGTGAATCACCTCTCATCGTCTGCCGGGAAGCGCTGGCCAACGCATGTTATGGGTTGGCCAACCAGTTATTATAGAAAACAATAATTCTGTATTTCAGGGACTCTTCATTTGCATAAACCCAATTCAACGGCCATTGTGGGCAAATCAGGTTTGATGCGGATGCTGGTGAGTATCAGCCGCCTGTTACAAGGGATTCCACTGCCATGGTGGAAGGCTCTTGCGGTTGTTGTTTTGCTGGTGATTATGGCGCAGAGTGGCGCCAGACTGTTCTGGTTATTGATGCCTTCGCCGCAAACTACCCAAACAATGGCCTATCCACCTGTATACAAACAGGTGGACCGAAAAACGGTCGTATCTGTCGATATCGATGCCCTCAAGGTTCTGCCGTTGTTTGGCAGAGAGAACACACCTTCTGAAAATATTGCAGTAGCGATATCGCCCGACGCAGAACTCGCCTCTGAAGAGACACAATTGTCCCTGATATTGCAGGGCGTTGTTGACAGCAGCAAGCCAACAGCGGCCAGGGCGATTATTGCCCATCAAGGCAAACAGCATGTTTATGCGCCGGGCGACAGCTTGCCGGGTGGTCATCAGGTAACCCTGACAAAAATATTGCACGACCGGGTTATTCTCAACAATGCCGGTCGTTATGAATCGCTTCGGCTCTACGAGCAACCTGAAGAAAGTGAGCAAGTTGTGGCGTCGCATCATGAAACAACGTCGTCTCCTGCTCAAAACGCTGTTCAAGATATTGCGCAAACGCTGGGACAGGACAGTGCGGCGGTGGAGCGCACGCTGGCCGACGTTATTCGTGTAACGATAGCCAGAGAAGGCAATCAGTTGATCGGGTATCGAATTCAGGCGGGGCGTGACCGCGAGTTGTTTGACCGTTTCGGGTTCCAGGCAAACGATATCATTACCAGTGTAAATGGTGTGAGCCTGAGTGATCCCAAAAAAGCGATGGCCGTTTACCGGGAAATTCGTTCAGTTCGTGCTGCCAGTTTTGAGTTACTGCGTAATGGTGAGGCGCTCACTCTGGATGTGACTTTGGACGACAATAACGTATAAGAGAGAAGGGTGTGGCGAGCAAGTTTCAGAAAATGGTTTTAGTGATGGCATTGCTGACGTGTTGCCTGGGCAGCGCGACGCATGCCGCCGATGATAGAACCTGGACCCTCAATTTCAGGGATTCCGATATTCAGGAAGTGATCAAATTTGTGGCCGACGCCACGGGTAAAACCGTTGTGATCAATCCCCTGGTCAAGGGCAAGGTAAGGGTGATCAGTACGGAACCCCTTAATAGTGAGCAACTGTACGACCTGTTTTTATCGGTACTGGAAATCCACGGATTTACCGCTATCGAAAGCGGCAATATTGTTCGTATTATTCCCGGTAAAGAAGCCCGTTCATCACCGTCACCGCTGTCAGACCGGAAAAATCTGGTAAACGACAGTTATATCACTCAGGTAATACCGCTGCACAACGTCTCCGCTGTCAAGGTATTGCCTGTATTGCGACCGCTGGTGCCGCAGCAATCTCACCTGGCTGCCTATGAAGCCGGCAATGCCATCATTATCGCTGATACGGCGGCCAATATCGCCCGCATTCGCGCCCTGATCGAACGCATAGACCAGGCTTCGGTCACCGAAACGGAGATGGTTTCGTTGCAATACGCCCAGGCGGAAGAAGTGGTGCGCATTGTTGAGAAACTGCAGTCGCGGGAAGCGGGCAAGGGGGCCGGGCCTGAAAGTCAGCAGCTTATGGTCGCCGATGCACGCACCAATTCGATATTGATTCACGGCGACGACCTTGAGCGAGAGCGCATCAGGGCCCTGATTTTGAGGCTCGATCAACCCGGGCCGCAAACCGGTAATGTCAGGGTGGTTTACCTGGAATATGCCAAAGCCGAATCGTTGGCCAAGGTGCTGACAAATGTCATTCAAAATATCGCAAAAAGCGGCGGCGGTGATGATCGCAATGGTGTAACCCAACAGGCAACCGTCGAAGCCGATGAAGATACCAACGCCCTGCTGATCACTGCCGAAGGTGAAGTGTTGCAATCCTTGCTACAGGTTGTGAAGCGCCTGGATATTCGGCGCGCCCAGGTACTTGTGGAAGCCATAATCGTTGAAATGGAAGACATTCTCGGTCGTGACCTGGGTATCGAGTGGCTGTTTCAAAACAACCGCAGCGGAGCATTTGGCAGTTCAATAGATCTCAGTGACAACAACAGTAAAATCGGCGGTATTGTGGGCTCGGTCGCGGACGACGATGGTGCAAATATACCCTCGGTGGGCGGCGCGCTCACCACGATCGCAGGGCAAAGTTTTGGTATTGGTCGCATAGACGACCACATTAGTTTTTCAGTGCTTGTTAATGCTTTGCAACAAGACACCGACGCCAATATTCTCTCTACGCCAAACCTGCTGACAATGGACAACCATGAGGCCTCTATCACGGTTGGTCAGAATGTCCCTTTTATTACCGGCTCATTCAGCAATACCGGTAATGGCAGCTCTATTCCCTCCAACCCGTTTCAGACGATCCAGCGCGAAAGCGTGGGTATTAACCTGAAAGTCACACCGCACATCAACGAAGGGGATGCAGTGGTACTGGATATCGAGCAAGAGGTTTCCAGCCTCACCGGTGCGGCAGCATCGGACATCATCACCAACGAGCGCAAGATCAATACCCAGGTTCTGGTAGACGACGGGCAAACTGTCGTACTCGGCGGTTTGATCAAGGACGACGTGCAGGAATCTGTGCAAAAGGTGCCGCTGCTGGGCAGCATTCCCCTGTTGGGGCGCCTGTTTCGGTCTACGTCAACCAACGTCACCAAAACCAACCTGCTGGTGTTTATTCGCGCCACTATTATTCGGGATGGCAAGGCGCTTACCGGCGCCACGGCTGACAAATACCGCTATATTCGCGACAAACAGTTGCAGCGCCGCGCCACAGGAAACTCCTGGATCAACCAGGAGAGTTTGCCAGTGTTGCCGGAATGGCAACAGGAAAACAAAAAACCCGAGAAGTCCACGCAACCGGCGCCGGATTCTGAAAAAAACCAGTCCGGCACCAGCGTCACCGACAAGGATGAGGGTACGGTTCAATGAACAGCAGGGCGCTGCCATTCGCATTTGCCCAGAATCATGGCGTATTGCTTGAGGCGGGTGGTGTTATTTATCGGCCAGGTCTGACCTTGCAAACACTGCTGGAATTGCGCCGGTTTCTCGGCCGGCCATTTCAACTGCAAGCGGTCAGCGACACAGAGTTTACTGCGCGCCTCAGTGCCGAATACCAGGGGGGCGACAGCGGGGATGCGCAACGCGCGGTCGAGGACATGGGCTCTCATCTCGATCTGTCGCGGCTGGCAGAGGCGATTCCCGAAGACAGCGACTTGATGGACGGTCAGGATGACGCGCCGGTGATTCGCCTGATCAACGCCATACTGTCACAAGCGGTGCGCGAAAAAGTTTCCGATATTCATATCGAGCCGTTTGAAGACAGATTTGTGGTGCGTTTTCGCATTGATGGCGTGCTCCGTGAAGTGTTGTCCCCCAAACCGTTGCTCGCGCCATTGCTGGTGTCGCGCATCAAGGTTATGGCCAGACTCGATATCGCCGAAAAACGGTTGCCCCAGGATGGCCGTATTTCGGTGCGGCTGGCTGGCCACGCCGTTGATATTCGCGTTTCCACGATTCCCTCCGCACACGGCGAACGTGTTGTATTGCGTTTGCTGGACAAACAGGCAGGTCAATTGTTGCTCGATCAACTGGCCATGCCGGCGCCGGTTCTCGCCGGCTTTAAACGTGCGTTGACACGGCCCCATGGCATTATCCTGGTGACCGGCCCCACCGGTTCCGGTAAAACAACCACACTCTATGCCGGGTTGAGCCATCTCAACAACACCAGTCGCAACATACTGACGATTGAGGATCCGATCGAATACCTGTTGCCCGGCATCGGACAAACACAGGTAAACAGCAAGGTAGACATGACCTTTGCGCGAGGCTTGCGCGCTATTTTGCGCCAGGACCCCGATGTGGTGATGGTAGGCGAAATCCGCGATTCAGAGACAGCTTCAATAGCTGTGCAGGCCAGTCTGACTGGCCACCTTGTATTGAGTACCCTGCACACCAATACCGCGCTGGGTGCAATTACGCGCTTGCAGGATATGGGCGTGGAACCCTTTTTGCTGGCCTCGGGGCTGGTGGCCGTGATGGCGCA
>JBNKFQ010000039.1:0-2411 GCA_050289385.1 Porticoccaceae bacterium
ATCGTTTTGACGACCCATTCTGGAAAACTATTGGCAAAGTGAACCCGGATGATAATCCCCTCCCAGACGAACTGCGGAAGAATGCATTTGCAGCATTGGGACTGGTAGAAGTGGATCCACCTGGGCCCAAAAAGCTCCGCCTACGGGCCATTACACCCAATAGTATCCGCCACATCAGAAGAAAAAATAATGAACTGACCGGCAACTGGAGTGAGCCAACCGATGGTGTTTTCGTTAATGGGATAGTACGGCCGACGGCTATTGTTGAATGGAAAAATGATGCTTACGTAGGGACTTTAGAAAATGGGCTATGGAAGATTGACCAAGATTTCAAAACGACAAAGGTCTTTCCAACAGGCTCAACACCCTCCGATTCCCCTTATGTGGCCATTCTTGCTCTAGCCTCGTCCAACTCTCATCTTTATATGGCAACAGATCAGAACGTTCTTCAAAGTACGAATGACGACTGTACAGATTTCGCGCCTTTGTCGTTACCTCATCAGGATGCAACAGTCATTAGCCTGTTTGCACCACAGGATGACATCTTACTGGCGGGCACATTGGCCCACGGCATTTGGCAATATAAAGACTCAGAATGGGAGCAGGTGTCGGAACCACCATTGCCAGGTAGTACCATCATAGCCGATGGTGAAACGGCTCTGTTAAGCTTTATACAACCCGCGAATGATACAGTTGCCATAACTATACCGGACGATGTTGAACTGCAAGGCGTTTTTGTGTCAGGTTTTCCACCAAAGTTAATAAACTCCAATAATGGGAGTGATAACGAATACGACCTGCCAGTTGGCCCGATCATTTTGAAACTGAAAAATAATACAGGTGCTGATATCACCCCGACTGTGCTGATCTCAGACTCAAAAGTTGAAATAAAATTGTAAACAAATAGGAGGACCTCTAATGATGAAAAATATCACCTTATTGAATTATATTATTGTTGCTCTTACTTTTGCTGCTGGTTTGGTGGTCGGATTGCTGTGGCTCATGATGTTTCCCAGGGATAATGCACCTCCACCATCTGTCAACGAAAGTCATTCGAGCTTTAATTTGATAGCTACATATACCTTTGATCCGACAGTTGAACCCGATGCCGGGAATTGGACGTTGGGACGCAATGATATGGCCAGTAAATATCGCCAATATCCCTTACTTTCCGGCGATTTTATTGAAACCTACACCGAAACAATGGATGTATTTGAAGCCAGCAGAAACACATCTCCGCTACTGTGGCTGGTACGGGCTGACTTTGAGGGAGTCAACTACATACTGGTTGCCATTGAGGATCCTCAGCCACTGCTCGAACTGCAAATGGAGATAACCCCCACACAAAATATCACTGATATCATCCCGGCACCTGATCCGGAATCGATCGAAGAGAGAGAATGTCCTGAAACCAGGCAATCGGTCAACAAATTATCACTCTCTGGCACCAATCAAGTTGAGCTAGGAAGTGAACTCATGTCTCAGGATGGCATCGCCATTCCAATAAATATTGTGGGAATTGATTATCACGAGACAGCAGAAATTGCCGGGTGGTGCTATAGAGAAATTGGATTTGCGCTGCATACAACGGCCGATCCTGACACAGAAGGTTACCGGCTGCTAATGGTGCTAAATAATGAAACCGGCCGAATTGGCCCACCCGGACCAAATTGGCGTGGACGCTGTAGCAGTTGGAGCGGTGGTGGCTGGTGGTCTCGCTGGCGTAGGTCCTGGTATGGTTGTGGTTAAATAGGGTAGAAAATGAGTGATCCAAAAGTGATGACGAAGCTGGTCCGTACCATCGCCAAGCATTTCAACAGTGAAGAAGTGAAGATGCTCTGCTTCGAATTAGGTGTGTCTTTCGATGATATTGAGGGTGAAGGCAATGTAAACAAAGTGCGGGAATTAGTCACTTACTTTGAGCGTCGCCAAAAACTTCATGAATTGGTTGCCCTGGTCAAAAAAGAACGCCCGAACGTTACCTGGCCAGCCATCACCCCAATCCAGCCACCACAGGAAAAACAAGACCGAAAGCCACCGCCGCTAGATGACGAGTATAAATATGATGCTTACATCAGCTACACCCATGTCGAACCCGATGCTAACTGGGTGTGGCAAAAACTACTACCGCATCTGCAAAGTAGTGGTCTGCAAGTAGCTGTTACCGGTGTCGTTGAGGAGCCGGGGGTAGCGGTCATTGTCAGCATCGAACGGGCGCTTGAGCAATCCAGGCGGATAGTAATGGTATTGTCTCCTGCCTATCTGGCCGACAATCTGGCTCACTTTCAAAACGTGCTGGCGCAAACAATGAGCGTGGAAGAACGAAAAGCACGTGTTTTCCCCATCATTATTGAAGCAATTGATAAGCAATCACTGCGAGGCGGCTTGCGAATGTTGACAATGCTCGATCT
>JBNKFQ010000040.1:0-11802 GCA_050289385.1 Porticoccaceae bacterium
TTACCGATGTACCGGGAATCGCCGTGGGTTACACCACGCTGAATGAAGAAAAGGTAACATCCGCAGGCAAGGTGACATCCCCAGGCAAGGTGACATCCCCAGGCAAAGTGAAAGTACAGACCGGAGTGACCGCCATATTACCGAGAGGGAAGCAAGATAAACCGGCGTATCTCTGGGCCGGACAACACACCCTGAATGGCAATGGAGAAATGACAGGGTGTCACTGGATTAATGACGCCGGTTATTTTGTCAGCCCCATATGTATCACCAATACACATTCTGTCGGCGTTGCACATCACGCGACGGTCAAGTGGATGGTTGCGCAGTACCCTGACTTTTTTGCAAAAAAACATAATTTTGTCATGCCTGTTATTGCCGAAACCTATGATGGCGTACTCAATGACATCAACGGCCTGCATATTGAAGAATCTCATGTGCTGGACGCGTTGAACACAGCACAGTCGGGCCCAATAGCAGAAGGCAACGTCGGTGGTGGCAACGGTATGATGACCTATGAATTCAAGGGCGGCACGGGTACTTCATCACGAAAAATCACCCTGGGCGAAAAATCTTATTCGGTAGGTGTGCTGGTGCAATCAAATTTTGGTGCCAGGCAGGACTTGACGGTTCTGGGGGTACCTGTTGGCAAGCACTTGACCGAAGACACGGTTCTGGAGCGTATTCGCGAGCAGGAACTCGGTTCAATTATCGTGATTATTGCCACCGACGCGCCTCTGATTCCATCCCAGTTGAACCGGGTTGCCCGCAGAGCGTCACTGGGCATTGCCAGAACCGGTACGATCGGTAGCCACAGTTCTGGCGATATATATCTGGCGTTTTCTACCGCTAATCAAATGCCAGACGATACTCAAAATACCACCACCAGCCAGGTGGAGGTTCTGCACGATGAGTATCTGAACGACGTTTACCGGGCAACACGAGATGCGGTGGAAGAGTCTGTTATCAACGCGATGTTGGCGGCGGAAACGTCGGTATCTTATCGTCACCCGGGTTTGGCGGTCAAAGCGATTGATCACCAGAAGTTGCTGGATGTGATGATGCGCTATAAAGCAGGATGATCAGCTAAAACTTGTGACCGTTCTTCAGGAAAAGGCCGACGCCGGGAAATTGTCACCTTAAAAGTCAGAAGATCTTCATTGTCAACTAAACTGTCTGATATGCGTTTACCAATGGCACACCTTGACAGAAGGAGAAATGCCCATGGGCAAGGTACTGACTTTGATGATGACAGGCATGGTTATGTCGCTGCTGGTTGCTTGCGCCAATACCTATCGTGGTTATGGTCACAGCGGTGTCATTATTGATGAGCACGGCGTTGATATGGAGCAGTTTCACAACGATTTGGCCGAATGTGAGCAGTATGCAGTGCAGGTACCGAAAGGTGAACGCGCGGCGGGTGAGGCTGTTGAAGGCGCCGCAGCTGGAGGCGCAATCGGGGCAATATTCAATGGTAGTGAAGGTGCTGCCAGAGGCGCTGGAACAGGCGCGGTGCTGGGTGGCTTGCGTGGTGCGCGATCGGCAGAGTACGAGAAACAGCACGTGATCAGGCAGTGTCTCGCGTATCGGGGTTATCGAATTTTAAACTGATCGACAAGGTTTTTTGGTTGCAAAGGCCGGGATTGCCGGCCTTTGTCTGTAGAATTTCTGTTACTCAAAAATAATGCCGTCCGGGTTGTTGGTCGCACGCACTTCCTGGACAGTTGTGACACGCGGGCCGACAACAACCGTTGCGTCTGCCGTGTTAGTACCGTCCTTGTCACCTGTGTCAGTAGCAGCCGCGGCTGCCAATGCCACAAAACGCGCTCTGATGCGGTATTCCCCGGCGTCGAGGTTCGGCACAATAAAGTTGTGATGGTGAGCCGCTACGGTAGCCAGCAACAGAGCAATTTCTTCATCACTGACAATACACTCGGTAGCGACCGTAATCTTTCCATCAGCACCGTCCGAAAATGTGCCATCGCCATTATCGGTCAATGTGTCTTCGCAGGACTCGATAACACCTCCCAACGTGGCTGACAGCTCCTGCAGCCTGGCAGACAGAATAACCGGGCCGGGCTCGGCAACGATGGCGGGGCCACCATTTACAGGTACTGCATGCACGCTAACGCCTACACCTCCGGCAGCTGTGGCAGATCCTCCACCACCATTTTTGCCTTTTACCGAAGTTGAGGTCAGCAGCCCGATTTGTGCAGAAATACCAATCAACAGATCTTTTTTGTTGGCGACTTTGATTCTTGCAATATCTATATCGCTGTCAAGATCTATGTCGAGCGGTGTTTCGTTGCCCGTAGCGCTGGCGCTGGCCTGTATCAGGTGAGCCTTGTCGATAGTGGCAGAAAATTTAGCGGAAGCGCCGGCAAAAACAGACGCAGAGAAGAACAGAGCTGCCAAAATGGCAACCCGGAATTTGAGTTGATACATAGTATTACTCCAAGCAAATAATAAGGGCTCGACCTGACGGTAGAACCGAATTTTAATGTAATAATAATTAGCCAGGCACAGCAATAAGTAACCAGGCGCGAAAAACTCTAGCATGGACAAGAAAGCCTGAGTACAGGTGTGCTCAGATTAAATTGCTATAAAAATACAGGCGGCTATTCTCAGGGAAGGTATTTTCAACTTCGTACAATCAGCAACAGGCGCTATCTGTGTTGTCGGAGCAATAACGTATCTCCTTGTTGTACAAGCTCTAATTTTTTCAGAAACGACATGCCCAGCAAGATTTCATCTTCTTTCATGTGAGGATTAATCGTGGCGCGCACATCACGCATATCGATCGCCCCGAGTTCCAGTTGATTTATTGTGGTCATAAAAATTTCGATAGTACCGTTGGCAGTGCTACTGTATCCGCGAGTGCCTTTTTTCAGATCCAGCTTGTCAGCAATATGCTTTGGCACGGAAACGTAGGTGGCTCCTGTGTCCACCAGGAAGGTAACTTCGCCGCCATTGATCGTGCCATTGGCAAGGTAGTGACCCCATGGATTGCGTTGCAATTTCACCTCGGCAGTATTGCCAATAACAGTGCTGTTGACCTGCTGATTGGGATTAATGCGGCCTTCCTCCCAGCCGCCAAAGATCACTGTCAATAAACCCAGTACTATTAGCCAGCCCATATACATCATATTACGGCCGGTTTTTTGCCCTGGCAACGGAGAATCCTGCCTGCCTGAATCCTGTCTGTTATGCATGTTTTTCCTTGTTAGTGCGTCTTGTTTTAAAACTTTATGTCGATGGCTTTACACAGAAACTCCATCAAGGGCGTGGCATTGCCAAACTGTTTGGCGACTTTTTTGGTTAACTGTGGCGACAAAATATCTTGCTCTGCAATGGCGTGCACTGCAATAAAATCCTTGCGTTTTAGCTCGTCAATCAGGGTATGGTCTGCGGCAAACCCGCGCGGAGGGCGTTTAAGTGCATCACCCACCATGTCAAAATTTTGTTTGAATGGCCTGTGGGCCAGTGCGGCACGATACTGGTCAGGTTTTTCTACAATTGCGGTTCGAATTTTCTGCAGTGTGTCACTGTCAGGGCGCCAGACTCCGACACCCACAAAGTATTCGCCCGGCTCGATATGCAGATAAAAACCCGGTGCATGAACATCTTTGCCAAGTCGATGGCGAAATTGTATGCCGATATTGGTTTTGTAGGGTGTTTTGTCGTTACCGAAGCGCGTGTCCCGATAAATCCGCATCAGTGAACCACCTGATTTTTTTGGCAGGGCTTCGAACTGTGGGCTGATTTTTTTCAGCGGTTCGGCCATCGAATCGATAAAGTCCAGAGCTGGCTCGCGCACCAGCGTTTCGTAGTCGGCCTTATGGTCGTTAAACCACTCTCGATTATTATTTTTTTTCAGGTTTTTCAAAAATTTCATGGTGGCAGCGGAAAATTCTGACATGATGTTATGTTCCCTCTACTGTATCTGTTTACAACTCAGGTGGCTGATTTCTGTCAAGTAAGGGTAGCCGACAAATGTTCTGCATCCCACTACTTTTTTACTGGCCTCTTTTGCAGCTTGCGCTGCAGGGTGCGGCGATGCATGCCCAGTTGCCGGGCAGTGCGGGAAATATTGTTGTCGTTTACTGCCAGTACGCGCTGGATATGCTCCCATTCCAGGCGGTCAACTGAAGGAGGTAACTTTGGTACAGATTGCCCGGGGTCGCCATCTGTTTGCTCCAGGGCTGCTAAGATCTCGTCCACAGTGGCGGGCTTGCACAGGTAGTTGACTGCGCCGAGCTTGATGGCTTCCACGGCAGTGGAAACACTGGAGTATCCGGTGAGAATGACAACATTTGCGTTTGGCAGATACTGTCGCAGTTGTACGAGAATATGCAGGCCGGAGGTTTCTGCCAGTTTCAGGTCGAGCACAACTTTACCGGGTTGCTCTCTGCGTGCCAACTCGATTGCGGCTTCGCCGTTATGAGCTTCATATACCAGGAATTCACGGCGCCGCAACGCTCGCGCCAGTGTAGTGGTAAAGGTGATATCGTCGTCGATAATCAGCAGCGATTCCTGACTCATGACCGTTTTTCACCAAACTCTGTAACGGAATTCAGAGGCAAGGTCGCTCGCGTAATAGCGCCGCCCTCAGGGGCATTAACGATGGAAACTGTGCCGCCGATTCGATTGAATGCAGTACGGGTAAGAAATAGCCCCAGACCCAACCCTCCGGGTTTGGTACTCGCCACAGGTTTGCCCGATTGCTGCGCCAGGTTATCGGACAGGTCATCGGGAATGCCAGGCCCGTAATCACGAATGGTCAATTCCACTTGTAGCGGGTTCCAGGTCAGCTTTATGTCAATTTTCTGGCTAACGTCCGCCGCATTGTTTAGCAAATTTTGCAAGGATTGAGCAACAGTAGGGGGAAAGCAGACAGGGACATCAGGTGCATTCGTGTCCACGTGAATGTTTGCCTGTACCGCCGGCCGCACCACTTGCCAGTTTACAAACAGGGCATCGAAGTAATCTCGCAGGTCTTGCGCCTGGGTATGTTTGTCGCAATTGAATTCTGCAGTAGCAACCAGCTGCTGCAAGGTTGAACGGCATTCGCGTACCTGATTGCGAAGGGTTTCGAGATCGGCCTGAGTATCAGGGGGCTGCTGCTGTGATGTCATTTCATCCACCAGTATCTGCATGGTATTAAGCGGAGTCCCCAACTGGTGGGCGGTGCCTGCCGCAAGTGTGGCAACGGCCAATACCTGATCGTCGCGCAGTTGATTTTCTCTTTGTTGAGCAATCAACTCCTCCTGCTGGCGCAGTTCGATGGCCATTTTTACCACAAACCAGGTGATCAACACGGCACTGATAAGAAAATTGGCCCACATCCCGATGACATGCAGGTTAATGTCGTCAGGGCTCTCGTGATGGCCACCGGACGGTGAAAGTGCCGGTATTGGATAGCTGAAAGCCATTAGCCATGTGTATCCGGCGAGAGACAACAAGGTAATCGACCAGGTAAAACTCCAGCGCAAGGTGGTCGCTGCAATACTAACAGGCACCAGATAGTAAAACACAAACGGATTACCGGCGCCGCCGCTGAAGTAGAGCAGGGCGGTAAAGAAGGCAATATCTACCAGTAGATGGCCGAAAAATTCCGTTTCGGTAATCGGTTGTTGCCAGTGGCTGCGCCAGCTACTTATAGCCAGCACCGCCGAATAGAGCAGTAGAATGATCACAAGAGTTGTGCCCGGCAAGCCGATATTTTCTATTGCCTGAAAGTAATAGAGCAACAGAAACTGAACACCGATGGCGATGCCGCGAATAGCATTGAGTCGTTGCAAATTGTGGTGTACGGCTGAACTGGGAGATGAGCTTGTTTTCATGGTTGCGCAGGGTCTGTTGGCGTTTGGGCTTCATCACTGCCGGAGTCTGTTTTTTTGCTCAGCAAGGCAGAATGAGCGTGGTGTAGTCACTCTACATAAGCGAATGATAACGCGGCTGAGGGAAAAAATGGGCCCGGCCCTTCGGGTTGCGCCTGAAAAAGTGCCACTCGGCGTTGCTCGTCGTTCATTTGGCCCAACCAAACCACTCTCCTCGCGCCTTTATTGGCGCTTTTTCAGGGGCAACAGTGATGAAGCTCAAACGTCAACAGACCCAGGTATTAAAAAAAACGGGAAGTGTCATAAACACTTCCCGATAAAACTCCACAGTATCGGAGTCAACAGGATCTGGTCGAATGGCCTGGCGCCCGACGTTTTTACAAGCTCAGGCTGATGGCGACGGTCAGATTGCGCCCATAGCCGAACAGCCGTTCACCGATAGCGACGTCACTGCCAGCGATACGGTTGTAGCCAGCCAGGTGGTCCTGGTAGCCTTTGTCCAACAGATTTTCAATACCCGCAGAAACCGTCGTTCGCTCATTCAGATTGTAAAGAGCACGCAGATTGACAATGCCATAACCGCTGGTGGCTTGTTCGTTGTTGAAACTGGCAACCCGGTTTTGTGTAGCGTAAAGCACAGATTCGGCCTGTACCTGCAAGGCATTTTTTTGGTAAGTCACTGTCAATCGGTGGTTGAGTGGCGCCAGCCGATATAAATGATCGCCGTTATCCTTGCGCTGCCCCCGCACATAGCTCAATACGCCATCCAGACGCCAGTTTGAATTCACACGTATGCCGTAACCGCTGTCCAGGCCGTACAGCTCGGCATCAATATTGTTGAACTGAAGCGCCGGGGCGCCGCTCATCATTGTGCTGACCATGTTGGCCACCATGGTCGATGCGGGCGTGCCCTGAATGTAGTTGGAAACGTCGCGGTAAAACAGCTGTGGCGTAAAGTACACCGTGTTGCTGTTCCAGTTAATGCCTGCAGTCAGTTCAACGGCAGATTCTTCTCTGAGGTCCAGATTGCCAATATAGCTACGGCCATCCCCAAGGCCACCAGTAGTTGGTAATGGCAACCACAAATACATCTCCTGATACGAGGGTGCGCGGTGTTTGCGAGCGAGGCCAAGTTCCAGGGTTGTGCTGCTGTCAAGAGAGCGGCTTGTTTTCAACACCAGGTCTGCATAATTGAAAGTGCGGTGGCGATTACTGTTGTTAAACGTCGTGGCCAACGTGCCGACATTCATCCCCATCATGCCCGATGCGCTAACCGTTGCGGCATCAAGTGTTGCCTGGTTGTAGCGTACGCCGGTTTCCATTTGCCAGTCGCTGATATCGGCACGCCATTCGGCAAACAGGCCATTGATATCCCGGCGAACACCATTGAAATTTGCCACTGAAAACATGGCATTGGCGGGATTGGTAATTGTGGCGTCCTGGTCTTTACGGGTAGCGTCAACACCAACTTTCAGCGCGCCTGAGGACAAAGGCAGCTCGCCGTTCAAGCCAAATGACAGGTGCCGGGCGTCTGCCTGAATATGGCGGTAGTTCATTGCCATCATGGGTGGTATGCGTTGTCGGAAATTGTCCATGCTGTGAGAGACATCGCTGTATGCAACAAAGGCTTTGACCGTTATTTCGTTGATTTCCGTGGAAAAATTCAGGCCTGCCAGATCGGTATCAATCAGGTTGATATCCATGGCCAAGGCAGGTGTACCGGTTCCTCCTGTATCGTTTCGGCCAATATATGCCAGTAGCGATGTGGCGTCGCTGTGATAACCGTAGCTCAGGTCATATCGGGTGCGCCGATATTGGGTCCCGGTCAGTTCACCACCGTCAAAGTCGGCGTTGTTACCAGTGTCGTAACTTGCCAGCAGTGCTACCTTGTGGTTCTGGTTGGACACCAGGCCACGCAGCGCCGAACTGGTACCATTGTTGACGCTTTGATAGCGGTTGGCCAGCTTGCCGCCTAATCCGAAATCTGCGCCACTGCCAAACTCGCCGCGATCAAGCTCTGCTGCCATATGACCTCCCAGCGACTCTTGTGCGGAGCCAACTGACGCAATGCCGCGGGAGACATTCAGATGTTTCAGCAGCAATGACGGTGCATAAGACAGCGGTGTGTCCATCGCATTGGGCCCACCGCTGAACATGGGGCTGCCGTCCAGCTCAATGGACAAACGGTCGCCATACACACCCCGGTACTGGGCAATGCCGGTAATAGCGCCCAGTTTATTGAGGTTTGCACCGGGGATTGTTCGCAGTAGAGCCGCACTGTCAGCAGCAGCGGAATTGGCTATATCACCAGAAAGCGGATTCTGATCGCGTTGCACATCGCTAATAATCACTTCTTCAATATGATCGCTGGCTACAACCATCGAAGCGGTGCAAGACAAAATTATGGGCAGTGATAAAGGGCTAAGAATCGGGCGACGTTTCATGAAAGTTTCCAGTGCTGCAGAATGGGGTATTTTCAGGGCAGCATAATAGCGGTATGGCCCGGATTTGAGGATGTGACATTTTGTCGCACCTGTTTTCACGTTGACTCGTTTTGCACGGCTTTGGGCACGGCCGATTGACATTGACTCCTGGTCGCAAGACAGACAGCCCTCGGCTACCTTCAGCAATTTGATTGGCTAGCAGTTATAATCCGCAGCTTTTTAGCCGTTTAACGACACGTAACTACCTGGATTTCGATGAAGCAGTTTTTTGAGGCTCTCAACCGCCGACGCACATTCGCCATCATCTCGCACCCGAATCAAAGTATCAAAGTCACTGACTGACAAGTACAGCCTTAATGGTTGCGTACATATTTGAGTCCATAATTCAACTTATCGAGGCTTAAGGAATAATATGTACGCAAGGATGTAGGTGATCAATTATGGCTCTTTCAAACGCTTGGCTCAAAGCAAATCTCGGTAAAAAGCGCGAGAAAGAAGAGGAATTTAACGACCGCGACAATATGGGGGTTCGGGTGTCGCCTCTTGGTAAGATAACCTTTCAAATGCGCTATCGCTATGACAATAAGCACTGCCGCCTTGATCTTGGCTCTTATCCCAAAATGTCACTTAAAGAGGCGCGAAGTGAAAATGATCGGCTGCGAAAAGAACTTGAGCAGGGACATAATCCCAAAATCGTTAAGAAGCTTGAAAAGCAGGCGATCATCAATGCAAGCTCGTTAAAGTCTATCTTTTGGCAGTGGTATGAAAGTTACTGCAAGACGAAAAAGAAAATGCACCACGAGATCAAGCGCAGTTTTGAATTATATATTTTACCGGTAATTGGCGATTTGCCTGCTGAGAAAATAACTCTTCACCAATGGCTTGCGATTTTGGAGGAGCACGCTGAAAAACGCCCAGCCATTGCTGACCGTATTTTGACCAACAGCAAGCAAATGCTCAAATGGGCGGTGAGGCGCAAGCTTATTCCCGTGAGTGTCTTAACAGGTATCAATGCTAAGGAAGATTTACAGCTTAAAAAAGGTGTGGGGGACAGATCGCTATCTGATGATGAAATTAAATATGTCTGGTTGGCAATTAATGAATCCCGCATGTGTGCCAAAAATAAGCTGTATTTAAAACTCTGCCTGATATTTGGTTGTCGGAACGGAGAGTTAAGATTAAGCAAGAAAGATCATTTTGATTTTAAAAATATAGTCTGGACGGTGCCACCAGAAAACCACAAGCTAGGCAAAGTCACCGGCAAGCCATTATTACGTCCGATCATTCCAGAAGTGAGGGTATTGATCGAAGAGGCCATAGCCTTGAGTGGTGAAGGGGATTACCTATTTAATAACAATGGAACAAATGATCCTATGGGTATAGGTGCGCCTTTGCAACTTCCTTATAACATCATGCAATGGCTGCGTAAGAACAAGGGTTATGAAATGGCGCACTGGTCTACGCATGACCTGTGTAAAACCGCTAGAACCAATTTTTCTTCTCTGACAGAGCCGCATATTGCTGAGATTATGCTGGGACACAAACTACCGGGCTCTTGGCGTGTCTATGATCATTATGAGTACCTGTCAGAGCAGCAGCAGGCATATAAGGCTTGGTGGGCAAGACTGGAAGAATTGTTGGCGCTTTAATAATTAGAGAGCACAACGCTGCGCCAGTTGCAGAGCTGCTCCGTCAGCTACCGCATTGCCGTTGGCCCCCCGGGCCGGGCAAAAGGCATTAATGTTGAAAACCCTCCCGCCCATGGACGAGTGGGACTGTTTAGGCCAGACGGCAAAAGTTGAAGGATTTTCATTACACGTCGGTGTGGCGGCCAACGAAAAGCAGCGGGACAAACTGAATCGGCTGTGCCGCTATGTCGCCCGCCCACCGGTGTCGGAGAAGCGGTTGGAACTCACCGCGCATGATCAGGTGCGGTATGACGTAAAGGGATTTACTAATGCCGTGGGCGCATGGAAGCGCAGGTACGGCGAACTGAAAACACCCTATAAGGATGGCACGACTCACATTATTCTGGACCCACTGGACTTCATTGCCCGTCTGGCGGCCCTGGTTCTTAAACCTCGGGTGAACCTGATCCGTTACCACGGCGTGCTGGCCCTAAACGCCAGGCACCGCGCAGAAGTCACCCCGTCGGCTCGGGGCAAAGGCGCCAAGAGCAACACCGCCCCCCAACACTCATCCACAGCGCGCAGAGAGCGGCCGACCACGGACTGGACAGACAAAACGCCACAAGAACGTACCAGTCCATGCGTTGGGCGCAGCGTCTGTGGACGGCTTATGATGCTAAGCGTTTTGGGTTAACCGACATTCCCGATGACGTGCCGATGGTTACTCAGGAGCGCGCCTACACATGTCCTGTTTGGTATACGCCACCCTCACAGAGTGAGAGAGGGGAAGATGAAAAATGAAAAAGATAATATGCGTTCTGACTACTTTTGGGCTGCTGGCATTGAGTGGTTGCTTTTCAATCACAAACGCCAAGGCAAAATCACCTGTTTATGTTGTTCTTGAAACCGAACGGGGAAACATTGAACTGGCAATCAATGTCGATAAGGCCCCCTTGTCATCCGCCAGTTTCTTAAAGGCGATCGACCATAGCCTTTTTGTCGATGGTGGTGGTTTCTGGAGGGCAGTGTGCCCCGATAATGACAGGGGAAGCGCTATCGAAGTGATACAGGGAAGAGTTGCGATCGAGAATCTTGTTACTGCTCAGCAATCAACATTACCCTTGATAGACCATGAGAGCACAAAACAAACGGGGCTGCGCCATCTGGACGGGACATTTTCACTCGGTCGTGCCAAAGGAAGTACGGGTAGCGGAGCGACATTCTTTATTTGCATCGGTGAGCAGCCCGGCCTGGATTATGGCGGCAAGAACACATATAACGAAGGCGAAATCCCTGATGCCCTGGGGTTTTCTGCGTTTGGCAAAGTTACCAGGGGTATGGAGGTTGTTCGTGCTATTCAGGAGAGGGAAACACTCGGGACGATAGATTATGCTCCTCTGCAAGGTCAAATACTAACCGAACCCGTAACTATCCTGAAAGCCTACAGAAAATAAGACACGATAGATCCAGCCAGAATAAATTGAACAGGCACGCCACGTCGATTTGTTGGACCAACCAAACGACTCTCCTCGCGCCTTGAATGGCGAATTTTCAGGCGCAACAGCGATGGAACATAAACGTTGACAGGCCCTAAAGCAGTTTTTTAAACAGGTAAACTGCCCTCCGATTATGTCCCTGAGCCGCAGGAGTATGCAGCTTGATATAATTGCAAGATTTGATTTCCGAAATTTCGGAATTTCTCCAAAATTTATGATATACAGACTCCTTCAATGTTATTAATCGACCTGCCGGGGTAACTGTTGGTGCGAGCATGGAAGACAGTCCTTACCAGTTAAAAAATCACGTTAGTAAAGCGAATGTAGTCTGGAATCAGACCAGCGTAACCCCGGATATGCGCGCAGCAATCAAGCCTCATCAAGGGAGATGTATCTG
>JBNKFQ010000041.1:0-9915 GCA_050289385.1 Porticoccaceae bacterium
TTGATAAGGCCAAAAGCGAAGTTGGAGTATTGCCAGACTTCGCCGGGAGCATTTACCAGGTGGCCGTAGCGACGGATACTTTCATCCATCGGCGGTACCGGCACTCCCTTGTCATCGTATATCGGGTGGTATTGGGTGGGCAACCCCGATGTATGGTTGGCCAGGCGTCGCAGGGTTGCGTCTTGGGCGTCACCGACATGGGCAACTACTTTGGCGTCACCAAGGTAGTCATTGACTGGCTTGTCGAGGTCAACCAGGCCCTTTTCCACCAGCACCATCAAGCCGGTGGCAGCGATGGGTTTGGAGACGGAGGCCAGTGAATAAAGGGTGTTCTCGGTAGCGGCAATTTTCTTTTCCTTGTTGGCCCAACCGAAACCCTGCTGCCAGAGAATCTCCCCGTCTTTGGCTACCGCTACTGCCACTGAGGCGGAATCATTTTTGATAATGTGGCTTTCAATAGCGGCCCGCACACTGTCAAAGCGGTCGCCGGCGGTGTGTCCCAGGCTGGTGGCAAACAGCGCAAGCAGAGCCAGCACTGACATTAAGCTTTTTGATATCATTGATTTTATTCCTGGTATTTGGGTGGGTGGATTGATGGTGTCTTGATAGTATTGACGGTGGTGTACTGAAAAGCACAACCACTTTGCTGATTTTTTTGCGTCACTAATGACACTGTAGGTGCATTTCCTGCATTCGTCCTCTGCTACTTCACGATTCACTCCCCCACTACCCTACCGGCTGTTAATGTTATTGTGCAGGCAGGTAACCAGCGCAACCAGAGCCAGCACTGACATTAGGCTTTTTGATTTCATTGGTTATTTCCTGGTATTTGGGTGGGTGGATTGACTGTGTCTTGAGAATATTGACCACGGTGCTCTGGAGCGAAATAAATGCACGTACAATGTCGACAGATAGACGCAGAGCAAAATATATCTCTAGCGGGGATGGAAAATCAAATAATAGTGTGGCGGCTCATCAGCAGCCGGCAGATAAATAAAATATTCATGACTGCCTTTAATAACTACTGTTTACATAGCAATACATGAAAGTAATGCTGTTGAAATGACAGCGACCCCGGGGGGAAATCCCGTGGGTCGCGCGTTTATAAAAGGGCTGTTTCGAATATTCAGAACTGGTAGTTGAAATTCAAACCAATGGTTCTGGGACGAAGACGATAGGCGGTGAGCCCCGGAGTCGTCGGCCAGGAACTAACCCAGGTAATGTCATCTTCGTTGGTCAGATTTTTAACGAACAGGTCAAGGTTCAGTTTACCCAGGTTAATCCCACTCTTCAGGTGAACCTGACCATAGCCACCAGACATTGGCGCCGTATCGTCCTGGCCGATAAAAGCCTCGAATTCGCTCAAGTAAGCATAATCGACCCGTGCAAAAGCGTCATAGCCCGCAAGATTGAAGCTATATTCCAGGCCAGCGCTAAAGTTGAAGTCGGCCGAACCAGGCAGGTCGTCGCCCTTGTTACCCAGCCCCGTCTGGTCTTTCGCCAGTTTGGACTCACTGTAAGAAGTGCTCAGATCAAGGTGAAGATAATCCGCCAAATACCAGCGCATTTCCAGTTCCGCGCCTTCCGACACCGATTCACCGGCATTGATGGTGGTACTGCCAAAACCTATACCCAAATCGAAATTATAAAGTGTCAGGAGCACGGGAAGCCCCTCCCAATTGATCCGGTACAACGAGGCATTCAGAGTGATCCGGTTATCGGCAAAGGCGCCTTTGAAACCCAATTCGAAGTTCTGCAGGGTATCCGGATCGGTTTTATTGCTGATCGGTATCCTGGCGCCGTCCGTGGTGGTATAGAGCCCGGTATTGTCTGGATCGTAGGCCGAAAGCTCCAAGGGAGCCAATACCTCACCGGGACGAAATCCTTCCGACCACTGAAAGTAAACCAGTATGTCGTCTGTCGGCGTCCAACTCAGATTGGCTTTCCAGGTGACGCCCTGATTCTCAGCGGCCACATCGCGTGCAACTACCGGCGTCAATCTGTTGACTTCGTAACCCACCTGACGGGCGAAAGTGGTTTGATCATACTGGAAACGCCGCGCGCCGACGGTTGCCGCAAGTTGGTCGTTAATATTCCAGGTCACTTCGCCAAAAAAAGCGGTTTGTTTTAACCTTTCGCGCCAATCGAAAGCGAGGCCGAACTCGTCCCAATCATCCAGGGTAAATCCAGCGGGGGCGTCGTCCGGCACTCCGAACCAATTCAAACCGGCAATCAAGTCGTCTACTTTGCCCGGATCGCCCGCAAAACCCTCCACATTAAATCTCTGCAGTTTCTTGTCTTCGTAATAGACCCCCGCCAACACCTGTATCGGGCCGTCGAATTCGGAAGCAAAGCGAATTTCCTGCACGAAAAACTCGTATTCGGTAGGTTCGAAACTCCAAAAATTACCGAGGGCAGACAGATTCCTGGCCCAATTGTTGGTGACCATGGAATTCCGATCCAACCAGGAGGAGGAACTATGTACACTGCCCCAGCCCAGGTCGTAATCGATTGTCAGAGAGGTCAGATTGGTTTCAACCTCGGTAATTTCCCCCTGGCCGGCCGCCAGGGTATCGCCGTTGAAAGCAGACGGCATCGCCGCGCCCGCCGTTGCCCGCACCTGCTGAAAGCGGCCAGGCAGATACGTGTCGACTTCTGGCTTGCCATATTGGTCTGTTTCCTGCCGGACATAACCGAGCGTCACGGATAAAGGTTCGATCGGTTGCCACAGTGCCGACAAGCGGGCGCCCGTAGTTTCGCTGTTGCCGATATCGCCTTCGTTCTTGACGCTGCCGCCCCAGGCATTTACCGTATCGATAACATTGCCAGGTCCGGTGTAGCTGGCGGCAACGTTTTCGAAATAACCACTGTCGTCATAACGGTAAGCCACTCCTCTGATCGCCAGCTTATCCTCCACCAGAGGAATATTAAGTGCGCCCTGCACCATGGTGTTGTCACCGCCGAGCCGACCAGTTTGAGAATATTGCGCTGCAACCTTGCCTTCCATTTGCTCGAGATTGGGTGCGGCAGGGATGATGCGCACTGTGCCGCCCATGGAACCAGCACCGTAGAGAGTGCCCTGAGGGCCCCGCAACACTTCCACTCGCTCAATATCCACCATTTTGAAATCTGCATGCCCCCCGCCAGGCCCCCACCATGAGGCCGAGACCCCGGATACCGGCGATTCGCCAAAATAAACGCTAACAGCTTCCTTTTCCCTTTGAGGTTGAGAAGCGACGCCCCGCATTACAATGGAATTGACACCACCAGCCCCACGATCTTGCATCGTCACACCCGGCAGAGTGCTGAGGTAGTCACTCATTTGCACCAGCCCACGTTTTTCAATGGTGTCACTGCCCAGGGCAGTAATGGACATGGCGGTATCTTGCAAACTGGTTTCCCGCTTGGTTGCGGTTACAGTAATTTCTTCTATAGCATCATTGCTATCTATTCGATCACGGTTTCTGCGTTTATCAGAGCCATTTTCACTCTCCATTTTTATAGCAACCGAATCTTCAGTAATAAATTCGTACCCCAACCCAGATTCCCTGAGTAAAGCATCCAGGGCAGAACTTACGGTGTATTTCCCATTTAATGGCGGAAGCTGCAAACTTTCACCAATAGATTGAGGAACAATAATATGCGTACCGGTTTTTACCGCCAACTCCATTAATGCCGGACCAGCCTTTTGACTTTTGATATCTAAATCCATTTTTTCCGTATCGGCAAAAACTACCGCAGAAAACTTTATCCCCAGCATCAAAGCCACGCCAACAGCCAGGCGACTCCGACAAAATACTCGCGATTTTTTGTTCATAACCCTCACCTCTGATCATCTGAATTGTTGAACTCCAAAAATAATTAACCGGAATTCAATACGTACACAATTCAGATCAACCAACACCCTACCTGAACCTGATTTTTAGTTCGAAGTTGGAAGAAGAACCCTGTTAACCGACCTCAGCAAAAATCCATCAAACCACCAGGATCACCAGCAGTCCCCAGACAATATGTTAAACCTCAACACTTTGGAGGCACCCTCCCACTTCCCACTTCCAACTTCCAACTTCCAACTATTTTTTAACAATCAATATCTGATCAAACTGATAAATAACCTTCACTGGCAAAGTATGCTCCAATACCGAAAGCGCAACCGGGATATTATCCAGTTTTACTGCAGCGTAAATTTTCATTTCCATCAAAGAGACATCTTCAATCAGAATTTTTTTCGGGGAGTAACGATTCAACTCCATTACCACTTTATGCAAAGGCTCGGCATCAAAACGCAGTACTCCTGTGCGCCAACCAGAAAGCCTGTCGGTATTACGTTCCTTGTACACCGACAATTCCTGCCGTCCAGGATCAACTTCAACCACTGTGCCTGCCTCAATGCGCCGTTGTTCTCCCGACTTCAGACGCACTACTTTGCCCTCCTCTACGGCAAATGTTGGTGCAGCGCGAGATGCGGTTTCTTCCCGTTGGTGCAGGGAAACCGAACCCTCCACAACTGCGACCGTAAATTTTCCCGGTAATTTCCGCACATTAAAGGCTGTCCCCAATGCAGTCACTGCGCTCTCCCCCACCTCGACGCTAAACGGACGAAGTGAATCCGGAGCCACATTAAAATACGCCTCTCCACGGCGCAGCAAAACTTGTCTGAATGTATCGCTGATATCCACAATCAATTCTGTACCTGTGTTCAGAGTCACCTCTGAACCATCTTCCAGATTGACGATTTTTTGTTCGCCAATTCGAGTCAGGTAACGCAGCATGTGGGCGTCGTTTTCCTTTGCGGTCCAATCCACCGCCACAAAACCGATTGCCACAGCCACAAGCAAGGACGCAGCCGCCATTACCCATTTCGGCCAATCATGTCTTCGATAGCCTGGCAATCTGTTTTCTCCGATCCTTTTATGTTCATAACCGACAACTATCGACATCAAATCAGGATCATCCGCCAATACGTCCAGTTCTGCCATAACCTGGGCCATTTCACTAAAATGCTCCCGTCGGGTCACTGAACCTGCCCTTTGTTTTACCATCTGCCGAGCTTCGTCCCTGGTTACCGCTCCGGAAAAAAGACGTGCGATGTTCTGTGCAACCCACTGCTCAGAGAGATAATGTCTGATACGTTTATTCATACCCCTACTCCCCTGCGCCGGAATTTTCCAGCGCCGCTCGGCGCACGTGAACCAGTGCATGTTTCATGTATTTTTCCACTTGCTTCACAGACACTCCCATTACGACGGCAATATCGCGATAGCTCCAGTGTTTGAAGCGATTGAGGATAAAGGCGTCCCGCCAGTTTGGCCGGAGTTTGAGAATAACCTGCTTCACCCGTTCCAGCTCTTGTTCGGCCAGTGCCACCACCTCGGGCGACACCTCGACCAGGCCGTCGCTTCCAGCATTGTGGGCGCTGGTCTGCTGCTCTACGTAGCGCCGCCTCACCTGACGGTGTTTTTCGAGGTTAAGGACATGGTTATTGGCTATGGTAAAAATAAAGGCGCGATTGCTGTGGTTACCGGGCGGCAGTCGTTCGGGCAGGTCGTCCAGGTCAGCAAGGCGGGCAAATACATCCTGAACGATGTCATCTACCTCCTGATCTACCCCCAAACGCACCCATAAAAACGCGCAAAGGGCATCCCTGTGCTCGTTGAACAACCGTTCCAGCACTTGCTCGCGGGTTTCGCGTGGTCGACCGCTCAGGTCGACAACGTTGGTGGTTTTGCCTGGTATCAAGGTAAGTGCGCCTGACAAACCGGGTTACATAATAGTACACAGTTGACACGCGGTATTACCCTACCTTTGCATAATTGTCGTATGGGGAAATCAGGCCAGTAGTGTTAATGGAGCAATGTAGACATGACTGCGTAGCGGCTTAAGCTCCCGCAGGGAGACCCGGGGGACCAGCGAGGTGAAAAACAGGGGGATTCCATAACCAAACTCTCCCGGGTTTCACTTGACTGTACCCGGGCTACGACGCTGACCCCCTTCAGACTAAATCCCTTCGGACTGACGCACCCTCAGGGGCTGCTCAATCGCCACATCAGACTCGGATAGGCTATGTAGGACAAGCTGGACTTACCGTAATCGGGAATAACATCAGCGGGTTTACAGGGCCCGTCGTTACCAATCACATAATCGTACATGTTGTTGTCGCTCGCCAATCTGTTTACCCTGCCCGGCAGAGAAATTTGTGGTTTAGCAGACTTGACCAGGACTGGTCTGTTATGAAAACGGCGAGCCACATATGTGGCCCGCCGGTTATAGAGGTTTAAAAATTGTAGGAAAAGTTCATACCAACGGTACGCGGCCGCAAACGGAAGGCTTCGGGGCCGCCCTTGCTCCACCCATTGCTTACCCAGGTAATCTCATCAGAGTTGGTAAGATTCCTGACAAACAGGTTAATATTCATGGCGCCCATATTAACACCGCCCTTCAGGTTGATCTGGCTGTAGCCGCCCGCCGAAGGGAGCCCGGGGGCCTGCTGGGTTTTGAGATAGACGTCATAGGACCCCACGTAGGAGAAATCGGCCCGCACAAATGAGTCATAGCCGGAAACTGTAAAATCATACTCTAGCCCGGCGCTGAAATTGATATCCGCCGAGTTCGGCAGATCATCGCCTTTCTTGCCCAACACTTCCTGATCTTTGGCGAGTTTGGTGTCATTCCAGGAGGTGGCCAGATCCAGCGAGAAGCTGTCTGACAGCAGGAAATGAGATTCCAGTTCAATGCCGTCAGAAGTGGATTCTCCCGCATTGATCGTGGTGTTCGCTCCAATATCCGGGTTGTTCACTTCAACCACTCGCACCGATACAGGCAATCCCGCCCAGCTGATGTGGTAAATCGAAGCGGTGAGATCGATACGTCCATCCGCAAACGAGCTTTTGAAACCCAACTCGATGTTCTCAAGTGTATCCGGGTCGGTCTGGCCACGAATTGGAATTTTGACTCCATCTAATGCGGTATAGAACCCGGTGCCTTCAGGGTCGAATTTATTGGGGTCAAGAAACGGCAGGGCTTGGCCCGGCCGGAACCCTTCCGCCCACTGGAAATACACCAGCGAATCGTCAGTCGGCTTCCAACTCAGATTGGCTTTATAGATTTCACCTTTATTTTCCCCAGTGATATCCGACCAGATGTGTTCCACTGTATCGGTATGCCACCAGAACCCTGCCGTAGTCTGATAATTTGATTGATTGTATTCATAATGGCGCGCACCGAAGGTGGCGGTCAGGTTTTCGAGAACATCCCATGAGACTTCCCCAAAAGCTGCCTTTTGTTCAAGCGTATCGTCCCAATGGGGGAGGATCCAGTACATTTCGGACCAATCATGGTTTTCGGGCGAGATGCTAATGTCGTTAGCCGCCGCCGTGGCCACAAAGTTGGGTATCTGGTCGGGATCACCACCAAAGGCTTCTCCCCCCACGGTTTTATTGTCGATATCCTCGTAGTAAACGCCGGCCAACACCTGGAACGGCCCATCAAAGTTCGATGCGAATCGCACTTCCTGGAAAAATCGATCCGTGCTTCTGTCATCAAAAGTAAAATACACGCCCAAATGCGGGAGGTCTTTCGTGGAGTCTGAACGATTCCAGGCGTCCCGCTTTAACCAGGACGATGCGCTGTGCAAGCTACCCCAGCCCAGGTCATAATCCAGGGTAAGCGCATAGGTATTCAACTCGTTATAAAAACCCTCAGCGCCGATATCGGGGCCATTACCCCCGTTTACCAGATCGGGGCCATCCAGCAGATTACTGTTCGGAGATGGTGCCACCCGTGTCTGCTGGAACTTGCCGGGCAGGTTGAGGTCCACATCGGGCCAGCCGCTCCCTTCCGCTTTTTGCATGGTGTAATTCAGGTTGACAGACAGGTTTTCAGTGGGTTGCCACAGCGCCGAAAAACGGGCGCCAGTGGTCTTTATCGCTCCCCTGTCGTTTTGATCGCGCACGTCCGCGCCCCACGCTTTGGCGGTATCGCCAAATGTATCCCGGGTATTCACCGAAATGGCCGGATTCCACGGGCCCGTGTAACTGGAGGCAATATTGTCAACGTAACCGCTGTCGTCAAAGCGGTAGACAACCCCTCGCACCGCCAATTTGTCTTCCACCAACGGCAGATTGAATACGCCTCTGAGTTCAGTGTTATCGCTACCGCCTTTGTCGGTTAAAGAATAGCCTGCCAACACCTTGCCTTCCGTTTCTTGCAGGTTCGGGCTGGCGGGCAGAATACGCACCGTGCCACCCATGGAGCCAGAACCGAACAGGGTACCCTGTGGCCCCCGCAGAACCTCCACTCGCTCGATATCCACCATTTTCAAGTCGAAGGTTCCGGAACCCCAAGTGGTCCCCATTCCACCGGAAACTGTCGTTTCACCGAAATAGACGCCCACGGCCTCATCGCCATGGTTCACTGAAATACCGCGCACCACGATGGTGTTGCCGGTGCCGCCACGCTCCTGCATGGTCACACCGGGGATGGTGCTCATATAATCCTCCATCTGCACCAGACCGCGCTTGTCAATAAGATTACTGTTCAGTGCAGAAATGGACAGCGCAGTATCTTGCAAACTGGTTGCACGTTTTGTAGCGGTAACTATAATTTCTTCAATTTGTGCTTTCTGCTTGCTGTCGTACTCCCTGTCATCACCACTGTTGGAACCCTCCTTGACAACAACCATATCTTCCGACGCAAATTCATAAATCAAGCCGGTGTTTTGCAGCATGACGTCCAGTGCTTCGGTCAGTGTGTACTGCCCTTTTATTCCTGCCACCTGAATACTTTTCCCCATGCTTTGGGGAACCATTATTTGCACGCCGGAATTTCGCGACAACTTCATCAATGCAGCGCCCGCGGTTTGGCTTTCTATGTCAATTTGAAACTTTGACGCGTCAGCAGATACCCCTCCGGCGACGGACAAGGCTATCGCAGACGCAATACCTGACATCAGCCCCGCACTTCGTTTTTTAAATGTACTGGTCATATTTATTAACCTCTTGGATTTTACTTCCCGTATTAAATGGGTTTCTCTCAGCAACCCATTCAGTACACGCAGCACTCTGCAAAACACCCTACCACTTTTTTAGTTGAGAATTTGGATCAGGGAATAGTGAATTAAAAAAACAACCATTTCCTTGTCTTAATTCCCTATTCCCTATTTCGAATTCACTTCCCTACTCTTAATTACCGTTCTGTCGAAATACCTGACCACTTTGACAGGCAGCATTTTTTCCAGACCGGAAAGCGCCATATCGGCATTATCGACACGCACAGACGCGTAAACCTTGAGGTTCATAACCGAGGCATCTTCAATCAGAATTTTTTTGCCGGAATAACGATTTAATTCTTGCACAACCTTGTAGAGGGGTTCCTCTTCAAACTGAATCAAACCAGTGCGCCAACTGTACTTGCGATCCAGACCAGTCGGTGTGTAGGCAAGCAAATCCTGGGTACTTTCGTTGTACTCCACCACGGTACCGGCGCCCACCCGTCGTTGGTCCGGCGAATGCAATTTGAGTACTTCTCCCTCTGGTGTAGATAATTTAATGGCGTTGATTGAAGCTGGTTCTTCACGACGATGTACCGATACCATGCCACTGGCAACAGCAAGAGTGAATTTTTCCGGCGACCGGAAAATATTGAATTCGGTACCCAACACGGTCACCAGGCGACCACCGAGGTCGACAGTAAAGGGACGTTGAGGGTCAGCACTAACAGAAAACCAGGCTTCACCCCGCTCTAGCCGAATAAGACGAGTCGAATCATTAAAGTCCACCAACAACTGCGTACCGGTATTTAGTGTGATAACGCTGCCATCTTCCAGATTTACCGTTTTTTGTTCACCTACCCGGGTTACATAGCGCGCCACCGAGTTTTCAAGCGGCACCCACTCACGGGCAAAAAAGCGATCGACCC
>JBNKFQ010000042.1:0-27641 GCA_050289385.1 Porticoccaceae bacterium
CCGGAACATCGGTTTCAGCCGGAACCTCTGGCACTACTTCAAGTTCTGGCAGAACTTCGCCGCCACCACCGGAATTGTTTTTGGCAATAATTGCCAAACCAAAACTGGTGATAAAAAACAGAGTCGCCAGAATTGCCGTGAACTTGCTGAAAAAATTCCAGCTTCCCGCGCTGCCAAAAATGGTCTGGGAGGCACCCGCGCCAAATGAAGCACCCGCCTCGGCACCTTTACCTTGCTGCAACAAAATCAAGCCAACAATGGCCAGTGCTATCAGCACATGTATGATCAGTACGATATTTTCCATCAGTGCCCTTCGGTCTGTTGGCAAATTTCCAGAAATTCTTCTGCATTCAAAGATGCACCCCCAACCAGGGCTCCATCAATATCATGTTGTGCAAAAATTTCTGCCGCGTTGGCGGCCTTTACACTGCCGCCATATAAAATTCGAGTCTCTGCACCAGCATCACCCAACCTGTTGCGGATCGCTGTATGCACCTGCTGCGCCTGTTCCGGCGAAGCGGTTTTACCGGTACCAATAGCCCAGACAGGTTCATAAGCTATGACCGCAGAAGCCAGCGCATCGACGCCCGCCAAATCAATTACTGCCTGTAACTGCCGTTCAATAACATCCAGCGTCACATCAGCTTCACGTTGCTCCAGGGTCTCGCCGACGCACAGTATCGGCGTTAAACCACAGCCCTCAGCCGCTACAAACTTGCGCGCCACGCTGGCATCAGTTTCGCCAAACAGAGCACGCCGCTCCGAGTGCCCGACAATAACCATTTGACACCCCACATCAACCAGCATGTCACCGGCAACTTCGCCGGTATAGGCCCCCTGATCATACTCACTCAGGTTTTGCGCACCCAGCTGCATCGATGTACTCGCCAGCTCTGCCGCAACGGCAGACAAAAATACACAGGGCGGGCAAACGGCAATATCAGCCCGATTGCCATGGGACCACCGTGAAGCCAGCTCCTTGCTCAACTCGACAACTGATTGCAACGAGCCGTGCATTTTCCAGTTACCCGCTACCAACGGCTTTCGCATCGTAACGCAAGACCCCCGGCCTCAAAAGGGCGCAAATCTTAGCGAAGAAGCGATCTTGTAGCAACTACTTTAAGGTCCGGTCCGTTAAACAGCCGCCAGGGTATTTTCCACCACAGATGCAATATTGGCAGCCAACTTGTCCACCAGGGTTTTGTCTTCGCCTTCAACCATTACTCGGACCAATGGCTCAGTGCCCGACGGACGCAATAACACTCGCCCGGCGTCAGCCAGCTCTGCCTCGGCAGCAGCCACCGCCGAAGCAATCACCGGATAGTCGTCAAGAGCCACGCGGCCACTTATGGGTACGTTAATCATGACCTGGGGATATTTCTGCATGCCGCGCTTAAGTTCGTTCAGCGCAACACCACTTGCCCTCAATGCTTGCAAAACCTGTAGTGCCGAAACAATGCCGTCACCGGTTGTGGTGACATCGGAGCAGACAATATGCCCTGAATTCTCACCACCCAGGGACCAGTCATTTTCTTTCATGGACTTGATCACGTAGCGATCACCAACGGGTGTGCGTTCAAATGGAATGTTCATCTCCCGGAATACTTTTTCCAGCCCGAAATTGCTCATAAGCGTTCCTGCGACGCCACTGCAACCCTTGCCACTCTGCTGGCGATAGCGCGCAATGATGTACAAAATTTCATCGCCATCCACCAGCTCTCCCCTGTGGTCAACAAAGACCAGACGATCCCCGTCACCATCAAAAGCCACTCCCAGGTCTGCTTGCTGTGCCACAACTTCTGCCTGCAACGCCGCCGGGCTGGTCGAACCACACTTGTCGTTAATATTCAGTCCATCCGGGCTGGCAGACAACTCCATTACTTCAGCCCCAAGCTCCCGAAATACCTCTGGAGCAACATGATAGGTAGCGCCGTTTGCACAATCGACCACCATTTTTAGGCCACCCAGTTCAAAGTCGCCTGGCAGGGTTCCCTTGCAAAACTCTATATAACGGCCCGCAGCATCATTGACGCGGTGAGCCCGACCCAAATCAACGGACTCCGCTGTAACCATGGCCTGATCCAGATAGCGCTCTATCTCGTGCTCCAGCTCATCTGACAATTTACAGCCATCAGCGCCAAAAAACTTGATGCCGTTATCCTGATAGGGATTGTGGGATGCACTGATAACAATACCCGCCTGCGCATGAAAGGTACGGGTCAGATACGCAATAGCAGGTGTTGGCATGGGCCCGAGCAACCCGACATCGACACCCGCGGCAATAATCCCGGCCTGCAAGGCAGACTCAAACATATAACCCGAAATCCGAGTGTCCTTACCCACCAAAATCAATTTGCGCCGATTACCCCCATCTCGGACGCGCTGCCCAAACACTTTACCCGCAGCCCACCCCAGTTTGACGACGAAGTCAACGGTCACGGGGTATTCGCCAACGCGACCTCGAATACCATCCGTACCAAAATATTTTTTCCCCATGCTCTTACCCCTGTTATCCTTGCCCCTGTTATCAAAGCACGCTCAAGAATCGCGCACTGAGTCCTTTTCAGCAACTGCAGACCAAACGCTGAGGGCATCAACCGTTTCCTGAACGTCATGAACTCTCAAAATAGCCGCCCCCCTGGAAGCAGCCATCACTGCCATTGCCACACTGCCAATCACTCGTTCTTCAACAGCCCTGGCTGACCCATTTTGCGCCAGGATAGCGCCAATCATGCTTTTGCGCGACACCCCAACCAATACGGGCAAACCCCGGCCCGCCAATTCAGGTAAAGCCCGGAAAAGCGCAAGATTGTGCTCCAGTGTCTTGCCAAAACCGAACCCGGGATCAATAACGATCCGCTCCCGACCAATACCAGCCTGCTCACAGGCTTCAACGCGCTGCAGAAGAAAACGTTGAACCTCATCAACCACATCGCCGTACTGTGGTTTCTGTTGCATCACATCAGGCTCACCTGACATATGCATGAGGCAAACCGACAGATCCGTACCAGCCGCTGCCTGCATTGCGCCGTCTCGCTGCAAAGCCCGTACGTCATTGATGATAACAGCACCTGCCGCCGCAGCTGCGACCATGACTTGCGGTGTGCTGGTATCGACAGATATCGCAATATCAAAGCGGGATTTAATGGCTTCCACAACTGGCGCCACCCGCTCCAACTCCTGTTCAACACCTACCGGCACAGCGCCGGGTCGCGTCGATTCGCCGCCAACATCAATAATGTCGGCGCCTTCAGATACCATCTGCTCAACCCGGCGCGAGACAAGATCAATATCAAGATGCGATCCCTGAAAACAGTTGCCTCCATCAGAAAATGAGTCTGGCGTGGTATTTAAAATACCCATGATTACCGGACTCGAGGTTTGAGATTTGAGCTGGAACACAGTCACCTTGATACAGCGAAAAGACAGAGTCTCAATGGTTGAACGCCCCGGATCAGCCTGATCAGGGGCGCATTCTTACTGGTTTAGGCTGCAGGCCCGAAGCAATCACCGTCATCAATGCTGTTTGGCGGGACCACCGACTCCCCCTCCGGCCGGAGCAGAGGATCTGGATTTGCTGCCACCCTGATTGCTGCCAAAATCGTCATCACTCCAGTCGTGTGGTGGACGCACCGGCTTGCGAGCCATCAAATCTGCCACCTGATCGGAATCGAGTGTTTCATATTCCATCAGCGCGTCTTTCATCGCCTCCAGAACATCGGCATTTTGTTCAAGAATTTGAGAGGCACGACCGTAACAGGAGTCAATAATCAGGCGCACTTCCTGATCGATCTCCCGTGACGTGTCGCCAGAATAATTCTGATTGGCTCTCCCGCCCGGAGCAGTCGCTTCGTCTTCTCCGTAAAGAATGGGCCCCATTTTTTCCGTCAGACCCCATTTGGTAACCATATTGCGCGCCATCTGGGTGGCACGTTCTATGTCGTTTTGCGCGCCGGTGGTGACACCCTCTTCACCATTGATCATCGCTTCGGCAATACGACCGCCGAACAGACTGCAAATCTGACCCTCAAGCTGGCGCTTGCTCATACTGTACTTGTCTTCTTCCGGCAGGAACTGGGTGACCCCCAGCGCGCGACCACGCGGAATAATAGTGACCTTGTGAATCGGGTCATGTTCCGGCATTTCCCAGCCAACAATCGCATGCCCTGCCTCGTGGTACGCGGTATTGATCTTCTCTTTTTCCGACATCACCATCGAGCGGCGCTCGGCTCCCATCATGATTTTGTCGCGAGCCTTTTCAAATTCCTCCATCGTCACCAGGCGCTTGTTGGCGCGTGCAGCAAACAGGGCGGCTTCATTCACCAGGTTGGCCAGATCAGCACCGGAAAAACCCGGCGTACCTCGCGCAACAATGCCCAACTGAACTTTTTCATCAATGGGTACTTTGCGTACATGCACTTTCAAAATTTGCTCGCGACCACGAATGTCGGGCAGACCTACAAACACCTGACGGTCAAAGCGACCCGGACGCAACAGAGCCTTGTCGAGCACATCGGGACGGTTGGTGGCAGCGATAACAATAACGCCTTCGTTGCCTTCAAAACCGTCCATTTCCACCAGCAACTGGTTGAGGGTTTGCTCTCGCTCGTCGTGGCCACCACCCCAACCGCCGCCACGATGGCGACCAACCGCGTCTATTTCGTCGATAAAAATAATACAGGGAGCCTGCTTTTTGGCCTGCTCAAACATGTCTCGCACTCGGGACGCACCAACCCCGACAAACATCTCCACGAAATCCGACCCGGAGATGGAGAAAAACGGTACCTTGGCTTCACCGGCAATGGCCTTGGCCAGCAGGGTTTTACCGGTACCGGGAGGACCTACCATCAACACACCGCGCGGAATACGGCCACCCAGACGCTGAAAGCGGCTGGGGTCACGCAGAAAATCCACGAGTTCATGAACGTCTTCCTTGGCTTCATCAACGCCGGCCACGTCGGAGAAGTTGGTTTTGATCTGGTCTTCACCTAACAGGCGTGCCTTGCTTTTGCCAAATGCCATGGGGCCGCCGCGGCCATTGCCACCGCCCTGCATTTGGCGCATAAAGAACATAAAAATAAATAAAATCAATAAGATGGGGAAAGAAGCCACGAGCAGTTGCGACCAGATACTCACCGTTTCCGGCTCCGTTCCGACAACCTGGACGTCGTTGTTGATAAGCTCATCCATCAACTTCGCATCTTCCAGTTCCGGACGTATTACCTTGTATTTTGTACCGTCAGTCCGATCGACATCAATTTCCCGACCGTCAATTTTGACTTTCTTGATACCGCCGCGCTGAACCTCGGAAACAAAAGCCGAATAGTCAATTTGCGAGACTTCGGTTGTAGGGCTGAAATTGCGGAAAACTGACAGCAAAATAACCGCTATAACCAGCCACAACACCAGATTTTTTGCCATATCGTTCAAAGACTGTAACCTCGTTTCCTGTTGGCTCTATCGCCGTTAATGGTAGCCATTATCGCATAGCTTGACATCCAACGCCTGTGGCCTGTTCAAACTGTTCTGCAGCCACGGGCCTGCGGTTTACCGCTTAAACCCTTTAGCTACAATATAGACTTCCCTCGACCTGGGGCGAGATGCATCCGGTTTACGGCTGGCGGCGCTGGCAAAACAATTGCGAACATCGCGCAACCATTGGTCAAAACCTTCACCCTGAAAGACTTTGGCAACAAAAACACCGCCGGGTTTCAGTACCTGCCTGGCCATATCCAGGGCCAGCTCAGCCAAATACATGGAGCGTGGCTGGTCAACGTCCCTCAATCCACTCATATTGGGGGCCATATCCGAAATTACAAGATCTACCGGTGCGCCACCAATCGCCCGCAGTATATTCTCGAATACATCCTGCTCGGTAAAATCCCCCTGCACAAACTCAACCCCGGCAATACTGTCCATCGGCAAGATATCCGAAGCGACCACCCGGCCACTCTCGCCGCCAGATGAAGTAGCCACCAGCCTTGCCGCCACCTGTGACCAACCACCCGGGGCTGCGCCCAGATCGACAACTGTCATGCCGGGGCGAATCAGCTTGTCTTTACGGTCCAGCTCAATGAGTTTGTAGCTGGCTCTGGAGCGATAGCCGTCCACCCGTGACTTTTTCACGTATGGGTCGGTCTGGTGCTCACGCAGCCAACGGTGGCTGCTTTTCGATCTACTCATTTCGGGATTCCGGGTTAACCGCCAACAGAGTCTGGCACCTGACAGCTGGCAAGGACTACAATACGCGCCTTTCTGAACAGGTGCACCATTCCATGACAACTTCCAATGCCGAGAAAAAACACTTACGCCGCATCGGTCACAAGCTCAATCCAGTGGTAACCATTGCAAGCAAGGGGCTCACCGAGAGTGTGGTCGCCGAAATTGAGCGGGCTCTCACTGATCATGAATTAATCAAGGTCAAGTTTATAGTTGATGATCGCGGCGAAAAACAGAACATCCTGGCAAATGTATGTGAGCAACTCGGTGCGGAGGCAGTCCAGACCATCGGTCACATTGCCCTGCTTTACCGCAAAACAGACAAACCCGACCCACGTCTCTCCAACCTGTTACGCTGATTTTGATCGCGAACGTATCCCTGAAGAGACCCTAAATATGTTGCACACTGTCTATTTCGTACTCAACTTCGCCCGAGGGTGTATCGACTACCACGATCTCGCCCACCTCTTTGCCTATCAGGGCGCGAGCGATGGGTGACTGGTAGGAAATTTTGCTTTCACGCACTTCGGCTTCATCATCGCCGACAATTTTGTAAGACAGGGTATCTTCCGTAACCAGATTAATGATGTCTACGGTGGCGCCAAAAATCACCTTGCCACCTTCAGGTATTTTAGTCACGTCGATAATCTGGGCATGAGACAGCTTGCCTTCGATCTCCTGAATACGCCCTTCAACGAAACTTTGCTGCTCACGAGCGGCATGATACTCGGCGTTTTCCTTGAGATCACCGTGAGCACGAGCCTCGGCTATAGCTTCAATAATACGGGGCCGCTCCACTTTTTTCAGTTGCTCAAGCTCTTCTCGCAACCGGGCTTCACCGGCAGCGGTCATTGGCGTTTTACTCATCTGTTATTTTCCCGTTAATTTGTCAGTGTACTTCCTGAATGCAAAGGATCATCAGGGGGAAACGTCCTGCTGCTGATGCATATCCTGCAGGCGGCGAACCTCAATGGCGCCGCCATGCATCAGGGCCATACAAACTGCCTGACCACCGGCGAGGGTCGTTGTGTAGTATACGCCCTGTTGCTCCGCATTCGAACGAATCGTGGACGAGTCGGCGATAGCCTGGCGACCTTCAGTGGTATTCACAATCAGGTCCACCTTGCCATTGATCACCGCATCCACAATATGAGGCCGCCCCTCTTTGACCTTGTTTATGGATTGTACTTCCAACCCTGCATCCGCCACCACTTTGGCTGTGCCTTTGGTGGCGATCAACTTGAAGCCGAGCGCCAGCAAATCACGCGCGACCTGCACGATTCCCTGCTTGTCGGGTTCCCGAACGCTGAGAAAAGCGGTGCCACTTGCCGGAATGCGATCGTTGGCTCCCAACTGGGCCTTGCCGTATGCCTCTGCAAAGGTTTCACCCACCCCCATCACCTCACCGGTGGACTTCATTTCCGGCCCCAATATGGGGTCGATACCCGGAAATTTATTAAACGGAAATACGGCTTCCTTGACGCTGAAGCGAACAGGGACCAGCTCTTCGGTAAACCCCTGAGATTCAAGAGTTTGCCCGGCCATGCAGCGGGCGGCAATTTTCGCCAGTGATCGACCGATGCATTTGGACACAAATGGCACGGTACGCGAAGCACGCGGATTCACTTCAATAACGTAAATTTTGTCGTCCTGCCACGCCAGCTGCACGTTCATCAGGCCCTTTACGTTGAGTTCACGTGCCATCCCTTTCACCTGCTCACGCATCTGCGCCTGAACCTCTTCGGGCAGACTGTACGGGGGCAGCGAACACGCCGAGTCTCCCGAGTGAATACCCGCTTGTTCGATATGCTGCATGATCGCGCCAATCACAACGGTTTCACCATCAGACACGGCGTCGATATCCACTTCAATGGCAGAGGACAAAAAGTAATCCAGCAGCACTGGTGCGTCTTCAGAAACCTGCACCGCTTCTCGCATGTAGCGGCGCAACTCCTCTTCGCCACCAACGATCTCCATGGCGCGACCGCCCAACACATAGGAAGGGCGCACCACCAAAGGAAAACCAATCTCTTTTGCTTTTTCAACCGCCTCTTCGGTGGAACGAACAATGGCATTGGGCGGTTGCAACAAACCGAGCTTGTCAATCATTTGCTGAAAACGCTCGCGATCTTCCGCCTGATCAATGGCATCGGGCGTAGTGCCGATAATTGGCACACCCTCTTTCTCCAGAGCACGGGCCAGCTTGAGCGGTGTTTGTCCCCCAAACTGCACAATCACACCTTTGGGCTGCTCCTTGCGCACGATCTCCAGAACATCTTCAAGAGTCACCGGTTCAAAATACAGACGGTCAGATGTGTCGTAGTCGGTAGATACGGTCTCCGGGTTACAGTTCACCATGATGGTTTCGTAACCGTCCTCGCGCATGGCCAGCGCCGCATGTACACAACAATAGTCAAACTCGATGCCCTGACCGATGCGGTTGGGCCCACCACCCAGCACAAGTATTTTATCGCGATCTGACGGTTCGGATTCGCATTCTTCCTCGTACGTCGAGTACATATAGGCCGTAGAGGTCGAAAACTCCGCAGCGCAAGTATCCACCCGTTTATACACCGGATGGATACCCATAGACTGGCGTCGCTCACGCACCTGCGCCTCGGTTACATCCAGCAGCGCTGCCAGGCGCTTGTCTGCAAATCCCTTGCGCTTCAGCCGCAACAGGTCAGATCGCTCAAGATCACCGGGCTGCCTGCCCGCCAGTTCTAGCTCTTCACGTACAAGGTCTTCTATCTGTATCAGAAACCATCGATCAATGGCCGACAGCTCAAACACCTCATCAATCGACATGCCTGCCCTGAAAGCATCAGCAACAAACCAGATTCGTTGCGACCCCGGGTCTGCCAGTTCCTGCCTGATGATATCCGCAGGGTTTTCAGAGTCGGCTTCCACCATGGGTTCAAAACCGCAAGAGCCGACTTCCAGGCCGCGCAACGCTTTTTGCATGGATTCCTGGAACGTACGGCCAATGGCCATAACCTCCCCCACCGACTTCATTTGGGTGGTCAACCTGGAGTTGGCCTGATTGAATTTTTCAAAGGCAAAGCGCGGCACTTTGGTAACAACGTAATCAATACTTGGCTCAAAGGATGCAGGTGTCGCTCCACCAGTAATATCATTCTGCAACTCGTCAAGGGTATACCCTACGGCAAGTTTTGCCGCGACCTTGGCAATCGGGAAACCAGTCGCTTTGGAAGCAAGGGCAGAAGACCTTGATACCCTCGGGTTCATTTCGATCACGACCATTCGGCCAGTGTTCGGGTCAACGCCGAACTGCACATTGGAACCACCGGTTTCCACACCGATTTCGCGCAACACAGCGCACGACGCGTTACGCATCAGCTGATATTCCTTGTCGGTCAAGGTCTGGGCTGGCGCAACCGTTATCGAATCACCGGTGTGCACGCCCATCGCGTCCACGTTTTCAATGGAACAGATGATGATACAGTTGTCATTTCGGTCCCTGACCACCTCCATTTCATATTCTTTCCAACCCAGCAGCGACTCATCGATCAGCAATTCATTGGTAGGCGACAAATCCAGACCGCGCTTGCAAATCTCCTCAAATTCCTGGCGATTGTAGGCAATTCCACCACCGGACCCTCCCATGGTAAAAGAAGGACGAATAATGCACGGGTAACCAAACCGGTCCGGCACTTGCAACGCTTCTTCCATACTGTGGGCGATCACCGAGCGGGGCGTCTCAAGACCTATCGCTTTCATCGCCTTGTCAAAGCGCTCCCTGTCCTCGGCCTTGTCAATTGCATCGCGGGACGCACCGATTAATTCAACACCATATTTCTCCAGCACACCTTCGCGTGCCAGATCCAGTGCGCAGTTGAGTGCGGTCTGTCCACCCATGGTTGGCAACAGGGCATCGGGACGTTCGGTTTCGATGATTTTCTCTACTGTGCGCCACTCGACCGGCTCGATGTAGGTCGCATCGGCCATCGCGGGATCAGTCATGATAGTAGCGGGATTGGAATTCACCAGAACAACTCGATACCCCTCTTCGCGCAACGCCTTGCAAGCCTGGGCACCGGAGTAATCGAATTCACAGGCTTGACCGATAACGATGGGTCCAGCGCCAATAATAAGGATGGTTTGAATATCTGTGCGTTTTGGCATAGTTAGATGTTTGTCCAAACTTTAGCGTGTTTTTCAAATCTTTGGTCGGACGTCGGACGACAAAACCGTTTTTGACCTGGCATCAGACACCCGACTTTCGACCCGTCATTTTCAGCACGGGCAACTTTCCACAATGACTACTCAACACTTGTATGAGCCGCCATCAATTCAAAAAAATGATCGAACAACGGTGCTGCATCATGCGGTCCCGGGCTCGCTTCCGGGTGACCCTGAAAACCGAAAGCCGGGCAGTCATTACGATGTATGCCTTGTAACGAGCCGTCAAACAACGAGCGGTGTGTCGCTCTGAGGTTGTCGGGAAGGCTGGCTTCGTTTACGGCAAAACCGTGGTTTTGACTGGTAATCAGCACCGCTTTTTCATCGAGATTCTGCACCGGATGGTTGGCGCCATGGTGACCGAATTTCATTTTTACCGTGCCTGCACCGGAAGCCAGCGCCAGCAGTTGGTGACCCAGACAAATACCAAATACCGGAATACCGGTTTCCAGCACTTGCTGTATTGCTTCAATAGCGTAGTCACAAGGCTCCGGGTCACCGGGGCCATTGGACAGGAAAATACCGTCCGGTTTCATGGCCAATACATCTGCCGCTGGTGTTTGTGCAGGCACCACCGTTACATTCGCCCCGCGATCCACCAGCATGCGCAGAATATTGCGCTTTACGCCGTAATCATAGGCGACAACCTTGTATTGACCTTTTGCATTTTCGCCGTTCGATGGTTGACCAAAACCGGCACCCAACACCCAGGTACCCTCTGCCCAGGAATAAGCCTCAGGCGTTGACACCACCTTTGCCAGGTCCACGCCTTTCAGGCCACCAAAATCGCGGGCAGCCTGCAGCGCCGTCTCCGAATTCAATTCGGGTCCAGCCATCAGGCAACCATTTTGTGCGCCCTTTTCACGCAATATTCGAGTCAGCTTGCGCGTGTCAATATCGGCAATAGCAACGATATTGCGCTCACGCAAATACTCATCCAGCGCTTGCTCACTGCGAAAATTGCTGGCCAGCAACGGGAGGTCACGTATCACCAGGCCTGCTGCCCAAATACGGCTCGATTCCTCGTCTTCAACATTGACTCCGGTATTGCCGATATGGGGATACGTAAGAGTGACAATCTGTTTGGCGTAGGAAGGATCGGTAAGAATTTCCTGATAGCCAGTGAGTGCTGTATTAAATACGACCTCACCACTGGAGATACCATCTGCGCCGATTGAGGTACCATGAAAAATGGTGCCATCTTGCAGCGCAAGTATTGCAGGCTTGCGGGTTACTGTTGGCACTCGGCCTCCTCTGTGCAAGAAAAACAAACCGGGTTTTCGCTCCGACCAGGCCGCACATCAAATCTGTGTCAGACAAATGCGCACCGGTTTTTTTACAAGACAGCAAAATCCAGGCTGTAAAAAAGCGAGATGAAACTGAACGCTTCATCTCGCTTGCCGTGTATTCTGCTACCGTCTCATACCTACCGAAATTCGCTTCATGATCGGTGAAAATCTAACCGCGTACTCTAGGCTAAAGGCTGGAAAATGTCCAGCTCCCTGTATTCGGTTTTGCCAGGGTCTGAAGCTGTTACCTGGGAGGCATGCGAATCGCACCGTCGAGCCTGATGGTTTCGCCATTCAGGTAAGTGTTTTCCATGATGTGGGCAACCAGGCCGCCGAACTCGGACTCCGGCAGCCCCAGCCGTTTGGGAAACTGTACATTGGCAACCAGAGACTCCTGAACCTTTTCCGGCATATTGCGCAGCATCGGTGTTCCCATGATACCCGGAGCAATTGCCATCACACGAACGCCCAGGGTCGCCAGGTCTCTTGCCATGGGCACGGTAAGCCCAACTACCCCACCCTTGCTGGCAGCGTAGGCACTCTGGCCAACCTGGCCTTCATACGCGGCTACCGATGCCGTATTGATAATTACCCCGCGTTCACCCGCCTCACCGAGCGGCTCATTCCTTGCCATTGCGGCGGCACAGACCCGAGCCACATTAAACGTACCCACCAGATTAATGTTGATGGTCGTGGCGAAATCCGCCAAAGGCATAGGGCTACCTTCCCTGTCCAAAACCTTTTTCGCCGGACAAATACCGGCACAGTTCAGGCACAGATGCAAGGCACCAAATCTTTCAATCACTCTCGCAACAGCCTGCTCCACAGATTCGGCATCCGTGACATCAACGCTCGAATACATCACGCTGTCACCCATCTCCTCTACAGCCTGTTGTCCCTCGTCATCATTGACGTCAAAAATGGCGACTTTCATGCCGCGCTTTACCAGCGCCAAAACTGTCGCACGCCCCAGCCCCGACGCACCACCTGTAACCACAGCAACCCTGTCTGATAGATCCATTCACTCATCTCCCGTTAAATCAAAATCCATAAATCGCGGCACAGTACGGCTTATATCGCCTCTTTCAACAATTCCCGCGCAATGATCAATCTTTGTATTTCACTAGTACCTTCATAGATAGTGGTCACACGTACGTCACGCGCCATTCTCTCGAGCGGATACTCTTTCATATAACCATTACCGCCCAGCGACTGCAACGCCGCATAACAGGCATCGTTGGATTTTTCGGTAGCAAACACTTTGGCCATGGACGCCTGTTTGGCAAACGGGTGTCCGCTGTCCTTGAGCACTGCGGCTTGCATAAGCAGCAGTCGAGCCGCCTCAAGATCGGTATACCGATCTGCCAACATCCACTGCAGCCCCTGAAAGTTGGAAAGCGCCTGACCAAACTGGTGGCGCTCCAGCAAATAAGCTCTTGCGTAATCCAGCGCCGCCGACCCAATTCCCAGGGCCAGGGAACCGATACCAATTCTGCCCCCGGCCAGCTCCGCAACAGCAATGCGGAAACCATCATTTTCTTTCCCCATCAGCGCACTGGAAGGGATACGGCAATCCTCAAAAATTACCTCATTGGTCACGGAGGCCCTCTGCCCCATTTTCTGTTCTGCCTTGCCAACCACCAAACCCGGTGTACCAGCCTCTACCAGAAAACAGGAGATACCACGACCTTTTGGTGCATCTGCATCTGTAACGGCCCAAACGACAAATACGCCCGCATATTCGGCGCTGGAGATAAATATCTTGCTGCCGTTTAACACCCAGTAATCGCCATCACGCACTGCCCTGGTTTTCATTGCCGCCGGGTCAGAACCAGCGCCGGCTTCAGTCAGACAAAATGCTCCCGCCCTGTACTCGCCAGAACAAAGCCGTGGAAGATAGTCTTGTTTTTGTTTGGCATTGCCAATGGTTTGAATTACTTCGGCAACCATGTTTGAAACCGACACGGATAACGCTGTGGACGCACATCCCCTTGCCAATTCTGTAATGGCCAGGCTAAATGCCAACGAACCAGCGGCGACACCACCATACTCACCGTCAATATTGAGTCCCATAAACCCCAATTCGGAAAGCTGACCCAGTTTGGACAGAAACAGCTTTCGATCAGCTTTGCGATCCAGCTCGGCGGCAATTGGCGCCAGCTCAACTTTGGCAAACTGGCGAGCGGTATCCTGAATCATTTTCTGTTCTTCGGTCAGTGCAAAATCCATGATCAAATCCGGTGGTTTAATGAGTCGGAAGTCAGAGGTCGGAAGTCGGAAGGAACTGCGTCGCGCCTTAGCTGCGCTCGGCCTTATGTCTGGAAGTCTGGTGGATTTTGCTTCCGACTTCCGACTTCCGACTCAAGTATCCCTTCAGCCAGGCAAAAGTTGAATGCCCAAACCAACTGAACAATTTGTCATTTTTTGCCATATTTTTTATAATTTTGGCCTAATATGGCAGCAACAAACAAAAAACAGGCCATTTTTATCCAGACAAGCTGATCAACAGGTCCCTCATATGGCAACTATTGGCATCCATTACGTTTCAGCGGCCCTGACAGGGGCACAAGCGCGCGGACTGGACACAGCCGTTTTGCTCAACGCCGCAGGCATTAATCCGGGGCTGCTGCAACTAACTGACACGCGGGTTCACGCTGATCAGATGACCCGACTGGTTCAGACTATCTGGCGTGAGCTGGAAGATGAGTTCATGGGGTTTACCGCCCACCCCTGCAAAAACGGTGTGTTTGCCCTGATGGCAGAAACGGTTCGTCACAGCAACAACCTGGGCAATTTGTTACGAACCGGATTGCGTTTTTACAACCTGTTCACCGACGACATTCAAATGACCCTGGATAGCAACGGTGAGCAAGTCGAGCTGTCAGTTACGTTTACGAACCCGAAACTGGATCCGAATCATTTTTACCGGGAATTCTGGCTGGTGATCTGGCACCGGTTCTCGAGCTGGTTTATTGGAGAAAGCATCCATTTGCGTGAAGTTCACCTGGATTACCCGCAACCTGAGTACGAAGAAGAGCTGCGCCTTATCTTTCCGTGCCAGCTACACTTTAACCAATCCGCATGCCGACTGATTTTCCAATTGGCCTACCTGGACAAAGCCCTTATTCGTTCCGGTATTGAACTTAAAGAGTTTCTGACCAACTCTCCCGCTGATCTGATGACCATTCCGGGAGAAGACCACAGCTTGTCGGCACAGATCCAGCGCATGATCCTGCCCGCACACGACGAACACTTGCTGTTTCCCAAAATTGAGGAACTGGCGCACATGCTCAGGATGAGTCCGCAAACATTGCACCGCAGGCTGACTGCTGACGGATCGAGTTATCAGCAGATCAAAAACTCTATTCGGCGCGATATTGCCATCAGCAAGCTGGTTGGCGAAAAGTGCTCGGTAGACGAGGTATCTCGAATTACCGGTTTTGCCGAGCCCAGCTCCTTTACCAGAGCCTTTAAACAGTGGACCGGAATGTCACCACGCGACTACAGGAAGTCATGACACGCAGTGCCGCTTTTACTCAGGAGCCTTGAGTTCATTATAATCCTGCCAACAACAACACTAGCTGACACCACCATGAATTTACAATCCACACAAGGTATCGTTCTGATCGGCATGCCGGGAGCCGGCAAAAGCACTCTCGGAATACTGCTTGCCAAAGAGATGGGGTATGATTTTATCGACACAGACATATCCATTCAGGTGCATACCGGCAAAACCCTGCAGAACATTATTGATGAAACCGACTACCTGAATTTGCGCAATATCGAGGAAAAAATATTGCTGGCAACCGACTGCCACAACAAGGTTGTGGCCACTGGCGGGAGTGTGGTGTATAGCAAAGCGGGAATGCAGCATTTGCAGCAACAGGCCGTTATCGTTTTTCTTGACACACCACTCAATGAGCTTCGCGATCGCATTCAAAACTATGACACTCGCGGGATTGCCCGACGCCCTGATCAAAGCCTGGAAGATGTTTTTAACGAGCGGCAGGTTCTGTATAAAAAGTATGCAGAGATTTCGATCAAGTGCACTGGCCTGAACCAAAATGAGACACTGGAAAAAATTCTTGTCGAGCTTAAAAATCAAAAGGTTTGAATAATGACATGCCAGTGGCGGTCATATCTCGCACAGCAAATGCAGCACCAATTATGCATTCCACGCCCGGGAACAATCGAACAATTCACAAAACACCGGCAACGGTCTGAACAACCGAGAGCGCGCCATTGGAACAGCACGCACTCTGCAAACAACAAGGTCGGTTATATCAATCCTGAAAGTGAATAAGGCCTTTTTTGATCGCAAGGTAAACCGCGGATGCCTGCGTATTGGCTCCCAAAGCCCGCTTTACTGACGCAATATGTTTGTTTGCCGTATCCAGGCTGATAAACATTCTTTTGGCCGCATGTTTCAAAGACACATTTTCTTTCGCCAATGTATTCAACAACTCAAGCGGACGCTGACTGATCGTAAACGCTTCATCGTCGCGCGCGCAAAACGAATCGGGAAACTTGTTACTGCCAATATAGTCAATCGCAGTAGCCAGCGATCTGAGCTCTGATTTTTTTGCCTCCACGATCTGCCTGAACTCCTCCCGCTCCTTGCCCTCTGACAACACCATCAACGCCATGCGGCCGTTTCCATCATAGGCTTTGACAGGAATACAGTAGAGGTCACTGTATCCAAAGCACCGGTACAACCTTACCAGCTCCCGGTTTCTGATAAACAGCTCGTTATCAAACGGCGCGGTGGAAATAAAGTCATCAATTATCGACAGATAGGTAGGGACCGATTTGCTTTGGGCATGCATCAATGTAAGGTCATATTTTATATGCCGCCCTTCATCATAGACTTCCTGCAAATCAGGCATGGTTGTCATCATCGACGTATAGATTGGAATCCCCGCGGGAAGACGATATAAAGAGTAATCTGAAAAGCCCCAGCTATTCAGCACCTGCAGTATCTTGTCTGTAAAATCTGTAACGTTGAGCGCCTGAGTCAGCTCAACGCGATACTCCAGTACGTCCGGCGCCGGTTCAGCAACCCCAACCTTCTCCTGAGCACCTTTTTGTTGAGCGTTTTTTTGAACGTTGCCTTCCTCTTCCATTCGAGCTGCATCCGACTCAGAAAGCTCCTGTTCTCGATGTGGCATCATCATACTTACCCCTGAATTTCATCTAACCGCGTCACAATAGCTGTACGAAGCCTTGCCCTCAGTTCAATTAAAGGATGATGTCACCAACTTCTACTACCGGAGAAATCCCGTATCAAGAACGAACGGTAGAAATTGACGACAAACGGTAGGGTGGGAAATACACGTCATTTTCGACAATACGCCTTTGAAAGATTGCCGCATATTCGCTCTTTACCCCACGTAGCTTTGCCGTTCGAGCTATAACCCAACCATTGCCCAACCGGGCTTAAATAGGCGTATATTGCAGTGCCCATATGGCACGCGGCATACTCAAATGGCCTCGCATCGCCAGATTGGCTCATGAGTGGCAATTGATGAACTTTTAAAGCGTTACCAACGCCGGGTTTGAGCTGTTCAAAGTTGGCCTGAACACCCTCTGCAAAATACACAAATCTGGCAATCGGTTTATGCAAACACTCTTCACGACTATAACCGAGCAAGGTTTCCCAGGTATTATTAAGCCAGGTTACATAGCCTTGCGTATCGAGTGACATCAAAATGATCGGCGCATCCTCCAGGATCTGCATCCCTCCATACAAATACTCTATTCGACTCCCGCCCGGGAAAGCCTCGATCTGCTCTTCGGTCGGCACCGCAGTCTCGTACTCGAACATAAAAAGCTCCCTTTCAGAACATCTCCATCAGGCACCTCAAATCGGCACCTTCTTGCACGCCAGTGTGACAATCACACAACAGTATGATTATCTTCTTACTACAAGATGCATCAACTGGATATATCTCGTATCGGATAGGGACAGATAAAATTCGGCGGCGAGGTGAAAAAATTCCCTTAACTTCCCGAGCGACAGATAATCCGCGGACACCTCGCTTGATTGCCTTTTCAAGAAAAACTCGATAGAACGCCAGTGAAATGCGGCGAATGAGTCACAAAGAGTCGTTGGCAGGCTTATAATGCAAGGCTTACCATGCTGCGTTCCGTGGGCCAATGATCCTGTCGAGCCTCAATGACTGATATTTCCAGCCAACTCTCCGAAAGCAAATTGAATGTTCAACAGTACCCGTTCTGGATGTTGCAACTGATTGGCTGGGGTGGTTACGTATTCTTTCTTTCTCTCAGCCGCATCTCCTGGCCGGAACAAAAGCTTGTTCACGCAGGCTATATCCCTGTGGCTACGATCACCGGCCTTCTGATTACCCTGTTCTTGCGGCGTTTTTTCAAGGTGATTTGGAACAAACCCCTGATATATCGCTGTGTGAGCACCATTGCCGGAGTCGGGGTAGCATCTTTGCTCTGGACCATTAGCAAAGACTATCTGCATACAGTTTTGCACTCCAGATATGAACTCAACAGCTTGTGGTGCAAACTGGTTTACTGGTATCCCTCGTCCTTTTTTATCCTGGTGAGCTGGACCGGCTTATATTATGGCATCAAGTATTACCAAACCATTCAGACAGAAAGAGAAAACCACCTGAAGCTCGTGTCACTAAGCCAGCAAGCTGAATTAAAAATGCTTCGTTATCAGATTAACCCTCACTTTCTGTTCAACTCCCTGAATTCTGTTTCGACCCTGATAATGGAAGGTCACAATAAAACTGCCAACCGAATGTTAATAGAACTGTCAAAATTTCTACGCGTTTCACTGGATACACCTCCCGATCTGAAAGCACCTCTTGGACGAGAAATAGAAACCCTGAAATTGTATCTGAATATTGAAAAAATACGCTTCGAAAACCGGCTTGACATTAAAATCGACATTCAAAAAACTGCTGAAAATGCATTAATACCCAACCTTATACTACAACCTCTTATTGAAAACTGTATCAAACATGCCTGTTCAAGCACTGAATTAACCGTAACAATCCATTTGAAAGCGTATACAGCAAACAACAAACTGTCGCTGGAGCTAAGTGATAATGGTCCCGGGGCCGAATTGATCGATGGTCAACCCTCAAATGACTCCGGTGTCGGCGTTGCAAATACCAGGGATCGATTAAAAGCATACTATGGTAATAATTACACCTTATTGTTTAGCCCCCTGGATCCACTGGGACTAAAAATCACGATACAGATACCACTCGAATATTCCGATGAATAAATTGACAGCCATAATTGTCGATGACGAAAGCCTTGCACGACGAGGCTTGAAATTGCGACTGGAACAACATGAATCGTTAACCGTGCTGGCGGAACACGCCAATGGCCGAGAAGCCATCACGACTGTAAAAAAGCTGAAACCGGACCTTCTGTTCCTGGATATCCAAATGCCCGGCATGGACGGTTTTGAAGTAGTCCGTCAATTGGACCAAAACACTTTACCGTTGATTGTGTTTGTTACCGCCTATGACAAGTATGCAATCAAAGCCTTTGAAAGCCACGCCATAGACTATATCTTAAAGCCGGTGGAGGAGGAGAAGCTGAACCAGACCATCCAGCGTGTCACGCAAACTGTCAGGGAAAGACGGGCAGATCAAGACAAGACTCGACTGTTAAACATGATGGAGCATCTTACCGGGACGTCCGCAGCTGAAATAGAAGAAAACCTGATTGCCGGGCATGCATTGACTCACAAATACCCCGATAAAATTTCAATCCGGGATGGCGGCAAGATAACAAGGGTATCCGTATCTCAAGTTGACTGGATTGATGCGGCTGGTGACTATATGTGCCTGCACGTATCCGGAGTAACGCATATAATGCGGACTTCCATGAAACAGCTTGAGGAACAACTGAATCCCGTTTTGTTTCAGCGCATTCATCGGTCTACCATAGTAAACCTGAATCGCATACAGGGAATATCAAATCGCACCAGCGGTGATTCCCGGGTTACACTGGAGTGCGGGAAACAATTGCGAATGAGCAGAAGCTACAAAAACAAGGTACAGCGCCTTTTAACTCTCGACACCTGAAGTCAGTTGTTGTGCCAGAGCTCGGCGTCGTTGTTTAATTTCATCGCCAAAATTCGCTACCGCTTCTAGCCGCTTGCCTCTTTGGACACGCCAATTGCCCTGACCCTGTAAAAACGGTAAATTACGGCAACATCCCCACTATGGATATGAATAAGGTATGGATGGACATCAGGCTCTTCGGAGAGGCCCACTCTTGATATGGTAGCTCTGGCAAAGAATCACAGAAAAGGTACAGCTTTGCACCCAAAAGGCCAACGCCGCCTCGAAAAAATACTCAAAGAAGCAAAAGCCATCTTTATCCACGAGGGCTACAGCGCGCTCACCATGCGCAACGTAGCCAAAAAAGCTAATACCACCGTTGGCAATCTGCAGTACTACTACCCCAACAAGGCCAGTCTGGTTGCCGATATGCTGCGTTACTTCAGCGCAGAGTTTTACACAGAAATGGAGAATATTGATCATGACCCGCGGCGCAGTAACGAAGAAAAACTGACAGCTTTTATAGAACGCTACCTGGACGATCTTTACTGCAACGAAATGTCCCTGTACTGCCCGGAATTATGGGCTCTGGCCAATCACGACGATGCTGTTTCAAAATACCTGTACGAAGTATTCAGTGAAATCAGGGACTACCTGAAAAAGCTTGTTAAGAATGTAAATCCGGATCTTACCTCTACACAAGTAAACGATATGACCATATTGATGATGGCCTCCATGGAAGGATTGCTGGTATTTGTAGGCCATGGCAAACCCTGGGCAAGTTCGGTAGACCGTGTGCGCACACTTGCATTACAAAGTTATATTGATCTGGTTAAACAGGGGTCAGGCAAAAAATAGCAGACGATAACGACTGTTGTTTACTCCTCACACTCTCGTAAAAACTTTTTTAATCTGACTGCAGTCACCTGCGTGAATTGACATGTATCAATTCATGGATCCCAGCGCTTGACATCAATTTTAGTACAACCGTACTATAATTGATTTCACCAATAAGTCACGATCAATACAAGCACACACAACGATGGCAAGAACATAAAAGTTCCCGGGTAACAACAATTGCCCGCCCATATTCACTATGGCTCAGCAGCCAGCCAGGAAATAATGCTCTTGCTTGCTGGTAAACTTGATCTTAAAACGGGATGCAAAGATGAAAATGAATCAGGTCTCCACTGTAATCCACGCATTGGTTCTAATTGTCACAAGCGCTTTGCTGGCACCTGTGCAAGCCAATACTGCAGACACAATACAGGACCGATACGAACGCGCAAAAGCGTTGACAGAAGGACTCAAGTCCGGAAAACTTGCCAGCAATTCCCTGTTGTATCCTGTATGGATCGGCCAGACCAACCATTTCTGGTACGAACGGCGGGACGGATCCAAACGCAGCTTCCACCTTGTCGATGCCGACGCTGGGACAAACGAGCTGGCCTTTGATCACAAAGCACTGGCCCAAGCGCTTTCAAAAGCGACTGGCGAAATTGTCACGGCCGATCAATTGCCTGTCAATAATCGATCCATTACAGCGACAACCAACACGGTTATGACACTTGATCCCGTGATAGTACGCTTTACGGCTTACGGGAAGCGTTGGGAATTTAATGACAAAACCCGGTCTTTAAAAGAAATAGAAGCACCTGAAATCAACCACCTCTTGTCGCCGGATCGCACAATGGTGGTTTTCAAGCGAGACTATAATCTTTGGGTAAGGGACGTCAGAACCGGGAAAGAACGCGCCCTGACATCAGACGGAGAGGAATTCTTTCAATACGCAATTCCCGGCTCCATTTATGGCAACAGCGCCTTCGTCAACTGCATACCGCCTCAGGCGGTCTGGTCACCGGACAGCAAACGGCTGTTTACGGTGCAGTTGGACCAACGACAGGTGGAATCACTCGGTGTGATCGACCATGTCCCTCTCGATGGCAGCCTGCGACCACAAACCCGGTTTCGCAAGATTGCATTTCCTGAAGATGAGCATGTCGAGGAATATCGGCTGGTCGTCATCGATGTGGAAAGTGGCGTGGTCCAGCCCGCAAGTTACGGTCGGTTACCGACAATTTACGGTGGCGCCGGTGGGTATTTTGAAAATAACCTCGGTTGGTGGGGCAAAGACAGCCGCCTGGCCTATTTTGTAGACGTAGACCGCTACCACAAACGGGCCCGTGTCGTCGAATTTAATACTGATACCGGAGCCACCCGCATCCTGTTTGAGGACAAGACAGACACCCACGTTGAACTGACGATGGATCCGTTTAACTTTGTGCAGATTATGCCCCTGCCGGAAACTGACGAGTTGCTGTGGTATTCGGATCGCAGTGGCTGGTCCCACTATTATTTATACGACCTGAAAACCGGCAAGCTGAAAAACAGAGTAACCGAGGGGCAGTGGGTGGTTAGAGATATGCTGCACTTTGACCCTGATCGCCGAGAGCTCTTTTTACAAACGGCTGGCCGGGTGAATGACCGGGACCCCTATTACCGGGATCTGGTTCGGGTCAATATTGATACTGGCGCCATGACGACACTGGTCACCGGGGACTACGAGCATAACGTGTATTCGCCGAAAAGCATCATGCAGTTGATCAGCTTATACCATGGTTCCGCCACAGGCGTCTCCCCGACGGGGGAATATGTCGTAGTCACCCGCTCTCGCACAGACCAACTGCCGGTTTCCTGGTTGCTCGACCGGGAAGGCAACAAGGTTCTTGATCTGGAAAAAACAGTAAATCTGCCACAAAACTGGCAATGGCCACAGCCTGTAAAAATGAAAGCGGCCGATGGGAAAACAGACATATATGGCGCAATTTACCGACCCGGTAATTTTTCATCCGACAAAAAATACCCGGTCATTGATCAGTCTTTTATCAGTTATCCGCTTAACATAACGGCAAAAGGCTCTTTTAACAATGACACGGTAAACGGTTCATTTTATGCCGAGGCTGCTTCTCTGGCGGAACTTGGTTTTATTGTTGTACAGATCGATGGGCGCGGTACCCGTTATCGAAGCAAAGCCTTTCGCGATCACAGTTACGGTTGGCGACACAAGATCAGCGATATTGATGATCATGTGGCGGGATTAAAACAGTTGGGTGCGCGTTATCCTTATATGGATATGGACCGGGTAGGAATAGTCGGGCTCAACATGGGTGGCGGCGGTGCATTGGAAGGCCTGCTGAAATACCCCGATTTTTATAAGGTTGGCGCCGCGGGTCAAATATATGACAGCCGGGTCATGGGTACACAAGCTGGTGACTTTCACGAAGGAGCTTATCCAAACAAAGACGGAAAATATCACGAGCAGTTGGTCACCAACTTAAAGGGCAAACTATTGTTAATGGTGGGGCTGCAGGATTATGTGCCTCCAGCGGTGACTTTTCGCATAGTTGAAGCGCTGCAACGAGCCAATAAGGATTTCGACTTAATCGTTGAGCCCAATGCCGGGTATGCAGTTACGCCATACCAAAGGCGCCGCGCATGGGATTATATGGTCAAGCATCTGCAAGGGGTAGAACCACCTCGAGAATTTAATCTGGAACCGAAGAAATAAAAGGGGATAGCCATGAACAAGTGTCTTACAAATGTGCGGTTTTGGGTTCTCTTTTTAGTGCTTTCATCAACGGATTTGGCTACCGGAGCATCAGACGATACAACAGCTGAAAATTCTTCTGATAAAGAAAACAAGGAAAAAAAGCTTCTTGTTTTTCCAACGTCGGGGTTATTGGACGATGAGCGTGCAAAGGCAATAAAACATCTTGAGGAGATAAATGCCGACTACGCAAAAACCAAAAAAGAGGCCAATTGCCCGTCTCTGAAAACTGTAGCAAAGGCAAAATTGCCAGAAACGCGAAACTGCCTGGCACAAGCGATTTACAAAACCAGGAAATACAAAAATCTGGTTGCCGATTTTAATGTAGACATGAAATCGGAAATGATCGGCAATGTAAATACGGAGGTATTCACACCAAAGTCAGGCATTGCACCCGGCAATCGCAATCGAGTACTGATAAACCTGCACGCCGGGGATATGCTGGACGGCGTGCGTACCCTTGGCCGTATGGAGTCCATTCCTATTGCCGATCTGGCAAAAATCAAGGTGATCAGCGTTGATTACCGGCTCGCGCCGGAACACCGCTATCCGGCAGCGAGTGAGGACGTCGCCGCCGTTTACCGGGCTTTGCTGGAACACTATAAACCTGAAAATATTGGTATATATGGTTGTGCCGAAGGTCGTCTGATCGCGCAATCCATTGCCTGGCTTATAAAAGAAGACCTGCCATTGCCGGCGGCTACCGGCATGCTTTGCGATGGCGTCGCCAAACTGGATGGAGATGCCATGCATATCGCCAGCGCTGTCTCAGGTACCAATGTGTTTGACGAAATAGAATTTTACTTTACCGGAGACAATACCTATTTTCAGGGCGTCGACATGAATGACCCGATGATTACGCCGGCAGAATCCGATGAACTGTTATCAAAATTCCCCCCGTCTCTATTGGTCAGCTCAACCCGCAGCCCGTTTCTCAGCGCCATTGTTCACAGCCACAGTGAATTGACCCGGGTCGGTGCAGAAGCTGATTTGCATATCTGGGAGGGGCTGAATTATGGCTTCTTCCTGCATCACTATTTGCCGCAATCCCGTGAACTCTACAACGTGGTTATCCGATTTTTTGACAAACACCTTGGCCACTAAAATCGGGTAAATGTGGAGGGCCAGCCCCGGCCCTCCACACCCTGTTATAACCTCAGCTCCAGTACATCTTGCATATCAAACAGGCCCGGCGGTTGCTGTGTGAGCCAGATAGCCGCCCTGACAGCACCACGAGCGAAGGCTTGTCTGCTTGAAGCCTTGTGGGTAATCTCCACGCGTTCGCCATCAGCACAAAACATCACTGTGTGATCACCCACCACATCACCAGCCCTGACAGTGGCAAACCCGATGGTTTCGTGATCACGAGCCCCCGTCTGGCCTTGACGGCCATACACCGCACATTTGCTCAAATCACGCCCCAGGGCATCGGCTACTACCTCGCCCATCCTCAGCGCAGTACCTGATGGCGCATCAACCTTGTTACGGTGGTGAGCCTCATAAATTTCAATATCCGAATCGTCACCCAGTACTTTTGCAGCAATATCCAGTAATTTGAAACAGAGGTTTACACCGGTGCTGAAATTGGATGCCACGCACAGGGCGGTACGTCCAGACACGTCTTTTAATTTGGTTTTGCCGGCGTCGTCAAACCCGGTGGTGCCAACCACCATTGGTTTACCGGCACTGGCACACACAGCCGCATTGGATAACGTCAATTCAATTGTGGTGAAGTCGATCAGCACATCAAAGTCTTCAATCACTGCCGCCAGGTCCCCTGACAGTGGCACATCAAGCCTGCCTGCACCGGCCAGTTCACCCGCATCGGCGCCGACCAGACTGCTGTCGGAGCGCACCGTAGCGGCCGTCAGAGAAATATCAGGGTGAGCGGCAATCGCCTGAATTAAAGCCTTGCCCATACGTCCGGCTGCGCCGGCTACAGCTATTCTGGTCATAATGGTTCCAGTTTGTCTGAGTAATACCACTAAAGGGACGAAGTCTATCGTTTACGTCAAAAACGACAAGTACCGGTTTACCCTAATCCCCAAAATAGAGTTACACTGTTCACTGGCAGCTACGCAATACTGCCTCGGCGTGACAAACCTGAGGGCCACTAAATGACCGTTTAGTGCCCGGCACCAAGCTGATCCATCCCACGAACATCTGTGTACCCGCCATGTATAACGATCCCAACACACCTGTCCTGACAAATACTCTGTCTGAAGCCGCGTCAGAATACGACGGCCACGACACAAAACTATCAGTCGCCTTTATGCTGCTGCCCGAATTTACCCTGTTTGCGTTTTCCGGCTTCGTAGATGCACTGCGAATCGCCGGTGACAAGGGCGACAACAGCAGACAAAACGAATGCCGCTGGACGGTAATCTCGCCAAACCAGAACCCCATACGCTCCAATTGCGGTGTCAAAGTGATTCCGTGGGAAACCTTTCCCGACCCGGATACATTCGACTACCTGGTGGTTATCGGGGGGCGCGTTGAGCCGCAGCGCGATATAGACCCGCGATTAACGGATTACATGAAGCTGGTGGCGAGCCGGGGAGGTGCCATTGTCGGTGTGTGCACGGCATCCTTCGTACTGGCCCGAACCGGACTCATGAACGGTCGCGAGTGCTGTGTGCACTGGTATCATCGCGCTGAGTTTGAAGAAGAATTCCCATCTCTGACCGTCAATTCAGACACCGTGTTTGTGGAAGACAACAAACGCATAACATGCGCTGGCGGGCGCTCATCCACTGACGTTGCACTGCACCTTATCAAACAGCATTGTGGCGTTACGCGGGCGCGCAAGGCTGCCGCAGGCCTGGTCATCGAAACCGTATGGGACGATCACAAACCACAGCCACATGCCGAGGCGTCCTGGTACGGAGATATTCCCAACCCCCTGATTCGCCGGGCGGTAGCGATCATGGACCGCAGTATCTCCAACCCGCTGTCAATGGAAGATATCGCCGAACGCTTGCGAGTAAGTGTTAACACACTGTACCGCTGCTTTCGCAAGGAAACAGGCGTTTCACCGGCAAAACTGTTTCGCATTATTCGGCTTGCCCACGGCCACTGGAGCTTGCATCACTCCTCGATGCCCATCTCCAAAATCGCCCACAGTTACCAGTTTTCCGACGCCTCTCACTTTACCCGCATGCACAATCAATTTTACGGCGTGACACCTGCTCAGGCGCGCACCCTGGGTGCCGATTATTGCAAACAGAAAATGCAAGCCCTGCAAAATGACAAGCTCATCGCAGACATCCTGGCAGGCGGTTTGTCGATTATGGATTGAGGGGAAGTCGGAAGTCGGAAGTCGGAAGTCGGAAGTCGGAAGTCGGAAGTCGGAAGTCGGAAGTCGGAAATGAGAGTCGGTTCTTGAGCAGTTGTTCCCACTTTTTTCTCTTTGTTCGGTTACACCTCTCCAGTCTTATCTACCAGGCCGAGCGAAGCGATGGCTCACATCTTTTGCTTCCGACTTCCGACTTCTGACTCATCTTTCAAAAGGTTCTTATGTTCTATAAATTGATACTAATTTTATAGAATACACCACCATTTTCCGTCATCCTTTGCCCTTCTCAAAGACAACCTGGCACTGCCATTGGGTAAAACTTTTTATGCAAAACATGACGATGGTCGACCTGAAAGCTCCCTACCTGATTTTTCTCGGAGATGTAGCCGATCAAACCTACGCCAAAACCGGACTTGGCATAATTCAGTGGCGCCCGGAACTGGTGGCCGGACAACTTTCCCTGGGTGATGCCAGCCTCGACCTGGGTGTGCCTCAAATGACGGTCAAACAAGCCACTGAAGCTGGCGTCAAGAGCCTGATCATTGGTGTCGCCCCTCCGGGAGGAGTTATGGGCGAATCATGGATCAGCGTGCTGGAAGAAGCTGCGGTGGCCGGAATGGATATTGTCAGCGGATTGCATATTCACCTTGAGGACCTGCCAACAATAGCAGCAGCGGCAAAACAGTCTGGTGCAACACTGATTGACGTGCGCAAACCCGTGCCGAATCTGCCGGTCGGCAACGGCACCAAACGCCCTGGTCGCCGCGTGTTAATGGTGGGCACCGATTGCGCTGTCGGCAAAAAATATACGGCACTGGCACTTGCCAAAAGCCTGAATGATCGAAACATCAAGGCAACATTCCGGGCTACCGGACAGACCGGCATTATGATTGCGGGCACGGGCGTGCCCATAGATGCTGTCGTGTCCGACTTTGTTTCCGGTGCGGCAGAGGTGGTATCTCCGGCAAACG
>JBNKFQ010000043.1:0-6082 GCA_050289385.1 Porticoccaceae bacterium
TCCGGTAGGCGATTTCTTCGGGACAAGCCACTTTCAACCCCTGTCGATGCTCAAGAGTGGCTATAAATTTACTGGCGTCCAGCAACGATTCATGGGTGCCCGTATCCAGCCAAGCATAGCCTCTGCCCATGACTTCAACGGAAAGATTGCCTCGCTCCAGATAAATACGATTGATATCAGTGATTTCCAATTCGCCGCGAGGGGAAGGCTTAAGTTCCTTGGCCAAATCCACTACTTGTTGATCATAAAAGTAAAGTCCGGTTACCGCGTAACTGGATTTAGGCTCTTTGGGCTTTTCTTCAAGGCTCAATACCGTCCCTTCACTATCGAACTCTACAACACCATAGCGCTCAGGGTCGTGAACATGGTAAGCAAAGACACTAGCTCCATTTTCCCTCTGCATTGCGTTCGACAACAATTCGTGAAAATGGTGGCCGTGGAATATATTGTCCCCCAACACCAACGCAGAGGGATCATTGCCGATGAAATATTCCCCAAGCAGAAAAGCTTGTGCCAGGCCGTCTGGCGATGGTTGCACCGCGTATTGCAGATTGATTCCCCACTGGCTGCCGTCGCCCAGCAGTTGCTCGAAACGCGGTGTGTCCTGAGGCGTGGAAATTACCAGGATATCCCGAACCCCCCCCAACATCAGTGTTGATAAAGGATAGTAGACCATGGGTTTGTCGAAGACCGGTAGCAACTGTTTGGAAATTGACAGTGTAGCCGGATGTAATCGCGTTCCGGATCCGCCAGCGAGAATGATACCTTTGCGCTTCATTTGACTTCCCTATTGATTAATTCATTTACGGTGTGTTTGACAAGAATCCGCCAGTCGGGCAGAGTGACTCCAAAAGCATCATGCAATTTCTGAGTGTCCAGCAGTGAATTGTACGGTCGAGGAGCAGGTACGGGATATTCAGATGCGAGAATGGGCTTCACGCTGTCCGGTTCCGCGCTTAAGGGCGCACCACACGCCAGCGCTTGCGCAATTACTTTTTGAGCAAAGCCATACCAGCTGGCTTCTCCGGCAGCCGCCAAGTGATAAATCCCTGTGGCATCGGCAAGCGAATCATCGATACTCAACCGATAGAGCACCAGAGCGGTAATGTCCGCTATCAAATCCGCGCTGGTTGGGGCGCCAATCTGGTCACTCACTACTTTTAACTCGTCTCTTTCTCTGGCGAGCCGGAGCATGGTTTTGGCGAAGTTGTGGCCCCTGGCCGCGTAAACCCAGCAGGTGCGGAAAATGAGGTGGCGGCAGCCAGTGGACTGAATGGCCAACTCGCCTTCCCATTTACTTTTCCCATAGACACTTTGAGGATTACAGTTGTCGCCTTCCCTATAAAAACCCTGTTTTTGACCGTCAAAGACATAGTCCGTGGAGTAGTGCACCAGCAAACTGTTTAAGCGCTCGGTTTCTTCAGCCAACGCTCCGACGGCTTCAGCATTGATCCGATACGTCCTCTCCGGTTCGGATTCGGCTTTATCCACGGCAGTGTAGGCGGCCGCATTGACGATTATATCGGGCGCCTGGTTTTGCACTGTCCGCCGTAACTCGTCGATATTCTCCAAATTCGCCCGAGTGCGATCCATTGCCACAAGCTCTCCCAACGGTGACAACGAACGCTGCAGTTCCCAGCCGACCTGGCCTTTTGCGCCTAATAACAGCATTTTCATGCGTATTGCTTCTCGACCCAGTTGCGGTATTCACCGCTGGTAATATTGCCTACCCATTCCTGGTGGTCCAAATACCACTGTACGGTTTTACGAATTCCTGTCGCGAAAGTTTCCGCCGGTTTCCAGTTCAGTTCCTGTTCGATTTTGGTGGCATTGATAGCGTAGCGTCGGTCGTGGCCGAGGCGGTCTTTTACGAAGGTAATAAGATCCCGGTAGCTGGCGCCCGAATCAGGTAACGGGCGGAGCTGGCCCAGGATATCGCAGATTGTGTGAACAATCTGCAGGTTGGTTTTCTCGTTGAGTCCGCCGACATTATAAACTTCACCCGGGGCACCAGCTTCCAGAACGCACCTGATGGCGGCACAGTGATCTCCCACATAGAGCCAGTCGCGAATCTGCTGGCCGTCCCCATAGATCGGCAGAGGTTTGCCGTTCAGCGCATTGTGTATTACCAGGGGGATCAGTTTTTCCGGGAACTGGTACGGACCATAGTTATTGGAGCAATTAGTAGTCAGTACCGGTAATCCGTAAGTGTGGTGGTAAGCCCGAACCAAGTGATCGGACGACGCCTTACTCGCGCTGTATGGGCTATTGGGTTGGTATGGGTTGATTTCGGCGAAAGCGGGGGCATCCGGCTGAAGTGTACCGTAGACTTCATCGGTGGAAACATGGAGAAACCGGAACGCTTCTTTTGGGCCGGCTGGGAGCTCGCCCCAATATCTCCGAACTGCCTCCAGCAAACGGAAGGTTCCAACCACGTTGGTTTGAACGAAGGCTTCGGGGCCCAGTATGGACCGGTCAACGTGGGATTCAGCGGCGAAATTTACGACCGCCCGGGGGGCGTACTGGGTCAGGATACCATTTATCAGTTCATCGTCTCCAATATCGCCATTGATGAAAATATGACGATCGTTTTGCTGCAAGGATTTGAGGTTTTCCAGATTACCCGCGTATGTGAGCTTATCGAGATTGATGACAGTTCCCTGGTTTTGCTGAAACCAGTCGATAACAAAATTTGAACCGATAAAACCGGCGCCACCGGTAACCAAAATACTCATATATCAATCAATTCTCTATCTATAGTTTTTTAAATACTGTAGCCGCAACCAAGCCAATATTGTCCAACCATGTCTGCCGATAAACCCCGGACCTCCGGACACCCGAAAGTCTGGAGATTAAACTGCCGCCACGTGCCCGGCAGAATTCGTCGAGAATCCACCGATTACCCTCTGTCAAAAGGTGACGGCTTGATTGCAGGGCTTGTGTGTGTTGGTCTATCCAATCGCTCAGCCTGTTCCGCAACAACATCCGAAGCCTGAGCAACCTGGAGGAATCGCTTAGGTTAGACCCGATCAGATTGCTGCCATGCTGGCGATAGCGAAGTGAAGGGTGCGGATCGTAGAAAACGGATCCCCCCGCCCCGGCTATAAGCGTATAAGTCCACCAGTCGTGGCAGGCTACATCGATTTCACCGACAGACCGCATCAGGTCTCGAGCAAGTCTGTTCATCACCATGGTATTGCCTCCGCCAATATTCTGAACCAAAGCATTGGCAAAGCTCGGTTTCTTCCTGTACAAGGGGGAGAGCCCGATCTCCCGACCGCGCTCATCGATCAGTTGGGTCCGGGAACAATACAGAGATGGGAGGGTTTTGGGGACTTGACTTAGCGTATTCAGTGCACGACCAAGCTTGTCCGCTTCCCAGATATCATCCTGGTCGGCAAACGCATAGTAGTCCGCTACGATAGCCGGGTTTACGAGCAGGGAAAGGAAATTGGCGATAAAGCCTTTTGCCAGCCCTTTGAGAATTTTTAACCGGTCTTCACCCCAATTGGATTGTCGATCCTCAAGAATGGCAAGTGTACTGTCTTTGGAACCGTCGTCAGACGCCCACACCACCCAATTGGTGTGTAATTGCTTTTCAATGGAATCCAGTTGTTCATCCAGGAATCGCGCACCATTCCATGTACATAACAGTATGGCTACCTTTTCGTTTTGCGCGCAGATTGTCCTGTCAGGAGCCTGATCTGGGGATGTAGCCATTTCCATGTTCAACAAACCTGTTAATTTTTGAATCTGCCAGGGATTTCCTACGTCCCTACTACACCCGGGATACACAAACCAATGCGCGTGAGTTCAGTGTTGTGATTTCCGTTTAAAATCATGCTTGCTTATTCTCCTGAACTTCCAGTCTCAGTTCTTCGATCTCCTGCTTCAACGCATCGTACTCGGCGCGTTTCCTGGCCAGGAATCTCGCGGCAACCTCGGTTTTCTCCACTATACCCTTGGGGGTCAGCAGGTACATGTAACCCAGTTTATGTTGCGAACGGGAAAAATTACCCGCCTTGATATGCCCCACTTCTATCAGGGCTTTGAGGCAGTAGTTCACTTTTCCCAGGCTCAGTCCCAGTTCTTTTGCAATTTCCCTCTGGGAAATGTCAGGCCGCTGGTGCAGCAGCCTGAGCAAACGAAAACGGACAGCGTCCTCTATCATCCTTTCTGTCATCCGCAGATCATACCTGTGATCTTCATTATGTTCAACGGTTGAACGAAAAAAGATTGTCCTGTTCAAACTTTCATTCAACGATTGAACGTAGTGCTGCTTCTGGAATGAAAAGTCAGCAATAACCAGGGCAATAGGAAACACAGCATTACCGAGGCCTACGACTACCTGCGGCAGCTCTAGGCCCGGGTGGGGGAACCCCACTGTCCGGATCACGACGAACCCCTTGCGGCCCAGACCATCAGCCAGATGGTGGACCAGATTCTGACGATGCCGAATGATACTAGAGTGCTCCTGCTGGCTCCAATGATCCGGGGCAGAAAGGGCGAACACCTGCACATTTTCGAACAGCTCAGGGCCCAGGGCTTTGTCCGCGGCCGGATGGTAGAGCTGGATGAAGTGCCGCCCCTTGAAAAGAACCGCAAGCACAACATCGAGGCAGTGGTCGACCGCTTCAAGGCGGAGGAGGATATCGGCCTGCGACTGCCGGAACCGCTGGAAACCGCTCTAAACCTGTGATGAGAACCTGCAGGCGAATTTGGCGACATTTTTAGGACAATGTGTTTTTTATGACCTGTTACTAAGGCGCTATGACTGGGAGTAGTTGCTGTCGGAGTCAGATATTTGGCATTTTATCGCCACCAACGCCTCGCCGGCGTGCGCCTTCTAGTATGAAGGAAGGTGTTTCCTAAACCTACAAAAAATTCGACGGTTACGCACCGATGGCCGCTTATCTGGGGCAGGAAGGATACTGCGTGGGGTTTGAGTTGCGCGAGGGGAAGCAACATTGCAAAAGTGTACCCCGGCTTTTTTGTTTGAGGTATTGGAGCGTGCCTCTCGCTTGACGAACAAGCCGATATTATTGCGTCTTGACGGCGGTAACGATGCGATCGAAAACGTAGATACAGTACTGGAGTTCAACGAAACTCTCCCGAAAGCGGCAATAGATTTTATCATCAAGTGGAATCCACGAAAAAAGGAGACCGACCACTGGCTGACGATAGCTGAAAAACAGGCACTGTGGACAATCCCCAGGCCGGGAAAACGAGTCGGGATATTTTCCGTCATGGTGGAGCGTCACTGGAAAGGGTATGACTATAAGATCCGCCGTGTTATGCGGGTGGTGGAACGTACCATCGACAAACAGGGCCAATGCCTGGTGATTCCGGAGATAGAAGTAGAGGGTTGGTGGACCAGTCTATGGGACAGTCCTGAAGACATTATTGATATTTATGCGGATCATGGGACTTCGGAATAATTCCACTGTGAATTTAAAACAGATATGGATATTGAACGGTTACCTTCAGGAAATTTTGAGACTAACGCGCTGATATTGGCCTGCTCTGTGTTGGTTTACAATATGTTGCGTTATCTGGGCCAGAATGGATTGACCGGCCCTGATGCGCCCCTATGGCATAAAGCTAAACGTCGTCGCATTAAACAACAGTGATGCAAGAGTTGATCTATTTGGCGGGAAAATTTATTGAAACCGGTCGTCGATTAAAGGTCAAGTTTGGAAAATATTGTCAGGTAAAAAGACATTTTTTCTCGGCTCTACAATAGGTTGGCATATAGCTGAAGCCAGCCTGGCACCGACAGTAAAAAACAGCAAAATTTTTTAGCGGTTTTTCAAATCGCCGGGGAAGGTATGTGTTGAATTTGCATAAACGGGCAAATAATGTTCAATTTTTTGATGGAGGTCTAGGGAATATTTTTATTTTCAATGACACTGTTTATATAAACAGTGTCATTGAAATTTAAAAAACTTTCCCATATATAGCTGAAATCAAAATCTCGGATTCAGGAGGGAGACAGCCTGAATGGAGTGTCCCTTGATAAACTCTGGCTTGGCGTTGAATTCAGACTGTTGGGGTTCTTAAACGAGAACAGGCGGGACGAAGC
>JBNKFQ010000044.1:0-22175 GCA_050289385.1 Porticoccaceae bacterium
GTTCGGTTCGGGAGCTGGGGCTAAAACAAAGCTCGCAGCCTGCTGAATATACGGCTGTTCATCGTGCGCTATTAACCGGACTGTTGGGGCATATTGGCAATCGTGACGAAAACAGGGAGTATCTCGGCACTCGCAACCGCAAGTTTTACATTTTTCCGGGCTCCGGCCTGTTTAAAAAAGCGCCCAAATGGGTGATGTGCGGTGAGCTTATCGAAACCAGCCGTCTGTACGCACACAATGTCGCAGCCATTGATCAGGCCTGGTTGCCGGAGTTGGCCGCTCACCTGGTGAAAAAGAGTTATTCGGAGCCCCATTATGATGTGCGCACCGGCCAGGTGTTGGCGTTTGAAAAACAGACCTTGCATGGCTTGACCATTGTTGAAAAGCAGCGGAGACCCTATGGCAAGATAGATCCATCAGTGGCGCGACAGGTATTCATTCAGTCTGCACTGGTGGAAGGGCGCTATCGGGGCAAAGCGTCGTTCCATGCCCATAATAAACAGCTGTTAAAAGAGCTGGAAGACATGGAAGCCCGTGTGCGCCGCCGCGATATCGTGGTGGAGGACAGCGCGCTGTATGAGTTTTTTGATGAACGCGTACCAAAGCACATTGTCAATCTTACCGGCTTTGAACATTGGCGAAAAAACGCTGAATCGTCGCAGCCACAACTGTTATTTATGAACCGCGAATTTCTGATGCAGCGTTCGTTGTGCGGTTCCACCGAAGCGCAGTTTCCCGATCATATTGTCTGGCAAGGTATTCGCTACGCACTCGGTTATCAGTTTGAACCGGGTCATTTACAAGATGGGGTTACCGTGACTTTGCCGCTGACGGCGCTTCATCAGGTGCCACAGCACCGCTTTGAATGGTTGGTGCCGGGCATGTTGCGTGACAAATGCATAAGTCTGGTCAAGTCCTTGCCCAAGGCAAAGCGGCGTCACTTTGTGCCGGTGCCGGATTACGTCGACAGGGTGATGCCTCTATTGCAACCCGACAACGTGCCGCTCACTGCGGCGCTTGCCGCGCAATTGCAAAGGCTGACAGGAGTCGAACTCAAGGCCAGCGACTGGCGAGACGATCAGATGGATGATTACTTTCGCATGAACTTTCGGTTACTGGATGAATCGGGTGAAACGATAGCCATGGCAAGGGATTTGCCGGAGTTGCAAGGGCGCTATCGCGGTGCTGTACAGGCCTCTATTCGCAAGGCGGCAAATCCGTCCGTTGAAAAGGAAAATATAACGCGCTGGGATTTCGGTGAGTTGCCAGAGGTGTATCGTGCCAGCAGTGACGGTCAGGAGTTACAGGCGTGGCCGGCGTTGCTGGACCGGGGTGACAGTGTTGCCCTGAAATTGCTGGATCACCCTGAAGCAGCGCGCAACAGGAGCTGGCAAGGGGTGTTGAGGTTGGCGGTATTGCAGCATTCCGGGCCACACAAGTATTTGCGCAAACAGTTGTTCAGGGGTGCTGAACTCAAGTTACTGGCCGCCGGGCTGCCAAAACGGGAGCAGCTGGTTGAACACCTGATTGATGGCGCGTATGGTGAGGCCCTGTTTGTCGGCCTTGATGAGTTGCCGCGAACGGAGTCGGCGTTTGATGCCGTAATTGAAAGGGGCGCGGGCAACATTGTTGCGTGCGCGAATCGATTTGAACACCTGCTGCTTTCTTTGCTGGCGTCGTTGACGGCCATTCGCAAGAGTTTGAAAAAGCAGGGCCTGGCTTCTGTTCACATGGTGCAGGATATCAACATTCAGCTCGATCAGCTGTTTGCCAAAAGCCTGTTTAATGGCGATTTGCTCTGCGGCGGCAGATTGAGAGTAAGCCAGCTTGATCAACTGCGCCAATACTCAAGGTATCTGAAGGCTGTACAAAACCGGTTGGACAAATCGGGTTCCCAATTGCAACGGGACAGGCAATACACCAGGGAACTTGCTGCCTGCACTGAAAAGCTTGCGTCTTTGCCGGGCAACAGGGAAGAGTGGACGCTGCCCCAGGCGTTGTCGGTAAATCACTATCAGGTGATGTTGCAAGAGTACCGGGTGTCGCTGTTTGCGCAACATCTGAAAACCGCTTTCCCGGTTTCGGCAAAACGCCTGGAACAGCAGTGGCGTGAGGTCACCGCTGTGTTTGCTGGCGATGCGCCAATAGGCCAGTGATTGATGCAAATGTCATGGTGGTATGGGTCGCCATTTTTGGAAAAATAAAGTTGAAAAAATGGAGAAATAATGGAAACTTACTGGAGGCCACTCTGTCATAAGGAGGCAGCAAATGCCCGCCCGGGTGGTGCTGAGTTGGGGGATTCGCGGGCCATTTTTCTGGCCGAATGTGCAATAAATCGTGCGAAGAACTCATGGTAGTCAACTATCAATCATGTATGTGAGTACAGACATAATCAGGAGAGTTATCCCATGGCAAAACAGACAGTTAAACCTTTGGCCGCAGCGGTAGGTGCTGCATTTCTTGCTTCCGTTACATTGGCTCCGGCAGCTTCTGCACTTGATAACCCCTTTCAGGCTGATCAACTGAGTTTTGGCTACAGTAACCCCGACAAGCACAAGGAAGGCAAGTGCGGTGAGGATAAAGGCAAGGAAGGCAAATGTGGTGAAGAAAAGGGCAAGGAAGGCAAGTGTGGCGAAGGCAAGTGTGGTGAAGGCAAGTGCGGTGAGGATAAAGGCAAGGAAGGCAAATGTGGCGAAGACAAGGGCAAGGAAGGCAAATGCGGTGAAGACAAAGGCAAGGAGGGTAAGTGTGGCGAGGACAAAAAAGACAAGTAATCGCTTGTCTGGCTTGATCTTGTGACAGCTAAATCATACCCCGTATCCGGGGCTGGTCTGGGACTGAGGCGTTGCCAATTGGACGCGCTTCAGTCCCTTTCTGTCGATCAGGTGGATTTTATGGAGGTGGCGCCGGAAAACTGGATTAACTTCGGCGGTCGCAACGGACGCAAGTTTCGCGAATACACCGAGCGCTTTCCGTTTGTTTGCCACGGTTTGTCGCTGTCAATCGGCTCTCCCGCACCACTGGATTTTGAGTTTCTGACCCAACTGAAAGCTCTTTTCCAGGAGCACAATATCCTTTATTACAGTGAGCATCTGAGCTATTGCAGTGACGATGGCCACCTTTACGATTTAATGCCAATACCCTTTACCGAAGAGGCGGTGCATTATGTGGCCGACCGAATTCGACAGGTACAAGATGTGTTGGGGCAACGGATTGCAATGGAGAATGTTTCTTACTACGCCGCACCGCATCAGGAAATGACAGAGATTGCTTTTATTAATGCCGTATTGTCAGAGGCTGACTGCGATCTGTTGCTTGATGTCAACAATATTTACGTCAATAGCATTAATCACCGTTACGACCCTGATGAATTTCTGGCGTCCTTGCCAGGTGAGCGGGTCGCTTATGTTCACGTGGCCGGGCATTACGAAGAAGCTGAGGATTTGAGGGTGGACACTCATGGCTCCGACGTTATTGATCCGGTTTGGCAGTTGTTGGACAAGGCCTACGAGCATTTTGGTGTCATGCCAACCTTGCTGGAAAGAGACTTTAATATTCCACCGGTTGATCACTTGCTTGCTGAAGTCAACCAGATCAAGCAAATTCAGGCGAACCGGCAACAAACAGAAGCCAGTTTGGTGGTGACGGTCTGATGTCCACGCAACCGGCTTTTCAGAAAACCCAGTACGATTTCACATCTCATATAAGGGATCCCGATGCCACCCCGTGCCCGGAAGGCATCGAAGATCGTCGCATGAAGATCTACCGGGAGCTTATATACAATAATATTGAGTCTTTTATTCAAACCGGTTTCCCGGTTTTGTATAAATTGCTGGACCGTGATCACTGGCACCAAATGGTGCGTGATTTTGTTGTCCGCCACCAGAGCCATTCGCCTTACTTTGCAGAAATATCCCAGGAGTTTCTCAAATATTTGCGCGAAGAACGGGGGCATATCGCGCAAGATCCCCCGTTTATGCTTGAGCTGGCTCACTACGAATGGGTGGAGCTGGCGCTGGATATATCCTGCGAAACCTTTCCACAAGCAGTTGTTGACAAAGAGCAGGATCTTTATACGCAACACCCCGTTGTTTCACCCCTGGCCTGGCGTCTCTCTTACCAATATCCCGTTCATCGCATTGGTGAGGCTTATCAACCTGGCGAGCCACCTGAATCGCCAACGTTTCTGGTTGTATATCGCAACCGGGCAGATGAAGTTAAATTCATGGAGGCCAATGCGGTCACCATCCGTCTCTTGCAGTTACTGGAAGAGGACAGTTCTTTATCCGGTGACCAGGCGCTGGTGCAAATCGCAAAGGAGTTACAGCACAGCGACCCACAGGCTGTTATTGAAAACGGCAGAAGCCTGTTAAAACAGCTAAGTGAGCTGGATATTATTTGTTCAACTTGCACCCGGTCCTGACTGTAACCCCCCCTGTTCTTCACCCTCGAATACAGACTTCGAAGCCTGTCATTTATTTGACAACTTTTTGTAACTTTTTTGTAACATTTGGTGTTGAAAATAGACCCCGATTCGGGCAGTCAATGTGCGGATCTGTCACATCCAAAATTTAACAGGGGACCAAGTCTGATGAAACAGAACGTACTTGCTATGGCTATTGCCAGCTTCGCACTCAGTGCTGGTGCCGGCACCGTAACATCCGATGGCCAGGATATCGTGATTTCGACCAAAGGCGGTTTTAAAGTCAATACGGTAGACAAGAAAAACAGCTTTCAGCTGGGAGGGCGATTGCAGTGGGATTACGACAGCTTTAGCGATGCCTACGGTGATGGCACGGCATCGGAATTGCGCCGCGGTCGTTTATACGCGAAAGGTGTTGTCAACAAGGACTGGGAGTACAAGATACAGCTTGAATGGGCCGCGGAAGAAAACGATGACGGCAGCCAGAAGGTCGACCTCGAAGACGCGTATATCAAATACAAAGGGTTGCCGGTTTATGTCAAGGGTGGGCGCTTCAAGGTAGCTTTCGGACTTGAGGAGCAGACTTCGTCAAAAGATATCTCAACGATCGAGCGCGCCGCGTTTTGGGATTTTGTTGAGGTGCCCCGTCGAGATCTCAGCGTTGAGGTAGGCCAGGCAAAGGGTAATTATACCTGGGCGCTTGGCCTCTATGAAAATGAAGATGGCGAAGAAGTCGGGATTACCGATAGCGGCGGTGATTTGACCTACACCTGGGGTGGCCGTGTGACTTTTGCGCCAATTGACGACGGTAATAACGTATTGCACCTCGGGCTGGGTCTGATCATGACTGATTATGACGACAACCCCCAGCGCGCTCGCCTGCGCAGCCGTTTCGGGGTGCATACCACCGGGCGTACTGAACTGGTTGACCTCGGTGGTGGCACTGCGACAGAGTCGGATCAGTTGGGTCTGGAAGCAGCCTGGGTCAATGGGCCATTTTCGCTGCAGGGTGAGTGGGTTCAATATGATGTTGATACCATTGCCAGCGAGCCAAATGTTGAATTTGATGGCTATTATCTTCAAGCCACCTACACATTGACTGGTGAAGCCCGCAAATACAAGAAGGGAGCATTTAAACGCATCAAACCCGGCAGTGAAACCGGTGCCTGGGAGCTGGTTGCCAAATATGAAGCTGGCGAAGCTGAGGCAAATGGTTCGTCGGAGTACAACTTGTTGACTTTGGGCGTTAACTGGTACGTGAACGAGAACGTTCGCCTGTCTGCCAACTACCTGATGTCAAGCTTTGATATTCTGGCTGCCGATGGTGCCGATCCGCTGGTGGCGGGTCAGGACGATGGTGACGCTATTTCATTCCGTGCGCAATACGCGTTCTAGGAGGTGTGGACTTAAGCGTCCGTAGTAGCGACCCGTAGCAGGACAGCCTTAAGTCAGACAGCCTCCTGGCATTCAATGTGTCGCAATTGGGACTGTTGGCGTTATCGCCGCAGTCTCAATTGCTGCCTGATCTTCCATCAGGCCTCGGTAATGACTACGTTTCTGAAGCGAGTGCCTATAATTTCCCGCAGATGTTCGGCCAGTTCCCGATAAAACGTTCGTCCCGGCGCATTGGTGCGCCACACTAACGCGTGTTGGCGACGGATTGGCATGGCTTTGAGTTCACACACATGCAAGGCTTCGGGGTTATGCATTTCCGAATGCACATACAGGCCTGGTAAAAAGGCAACTCCCATGTCCATTACCACCATTTGCCGAAGGGCATCCAGGCTGGTTCCTTCATAATCCCGTTGCACGTGAGCCCCCAATCGATGGCAAAGCTCTTGCACCTGATGGTGAAAATGATGGTGTTCCTCCAGTGTTAATACTTTTTCCCCGCGCAACTGAGATGGTGTGACTTCCGATATACCGGCCAGGCGGTGGTCTGACGGCACTACAAACTTGAGTGGCTCGATAAAAAGCGGTTCCGTTGCGAGTTCTTCAACAGTCAGGGGAAGCGGCACGATTGCGAGGTCGTAAACGCCTTCCAGTAGCTGTTTTTCTAAAATTTGAGGCGCGGCCTCTCGTACATAAAGTTTGAGGTCATGGTAGCGGTTGTGCAGCTCAGGTAATACGTTGGGTAACAAATAGGGGCCCAAAGTGGGAGGCACACCCAGCTTGTAGGTGGTTTGGTAACCTCGTGAGATCATTGCGGCGTACTCTGCCAGTCCCTGCGTTCTCAGCAGTATTTCCCGTGCCTCTGGCAATAACTCGCGCCCTTCGGGAGAGAGCAGGGTGCCCTTGCGGGAACGCTCGAACAGAGGTACTTCCAATGTCGTTTCCAGAGCGGCAATTTGGGCGGTCAGAGCCGGTTGGCTGATGCCCAGATCGCTCGCCGCGTATCGGTAACTCGACGCATCCGCGATAGCGACGAAGTATTGCAGTTGTCGTATCGTTGGCAATTTTGTGTTTGGCATGTGGTTCGTATTTTCCGGCGACTGTTGGGTTGGCCGCATTTATTGATAATAAAAAATTATCACCAAATTATATTTATTTCTATAAGTCTATCAGGGAACAATGGCCTCGACATTAACTGTATTTACCAGGAGTTATCGTGGAAAAAGTTATTTCCGGGGTTGTCAAGTTCCAGAAAGAGGTATATCCGGCCAAAGAAGAGAGGTTCAGGGAGTTGGCCGAGGGCCAGAGCCCGGAGGCATTGTTTATCACATGCGCCGATTCACGAATTGATCCCAATCTGGTAACCCAGACTGAACCGGGAGAACTCTTTATTTGCCGAAATGCAGGTAACGTGGTGCCACCCCACAGTAACCAGTCCGGTGGTATGACTGCGTCTATCGAATTTGCCGTGGCCGCTTTGGGTGTGTCTCACATAGTCATTTGTGGCCATACTGATTGCGGCGCCATGAAGGGGGCTCTGGCTCCTGACAAGTTGTCACACTTGCCTCACATTCGCGAGTGGCTTGGTCACTGCCGTTCTGCGGCAGAAGCGGTAAAGGCGCGGCGCGGCAGTCTGGATCATGAGCATCTGGAGGAGTTGGCCTGCGAAAATGTGGTTCAGCAAATGCAGCACTTGCGAACTCACCCCGCCGTGGCAGCGCGCCTGGCAACCCACAGCATTACACTGCATGGCTGGCTCTACAATATTGCTACTGGCTCGGTTCTTTGCTTCAACGAAACCAGTGACGAGTTTGAACCGATGAACGACAGTTATCTGTCCGCTTTCAAACAGTCTGCAGGTCACGCAAGCAGCTGATCATTATTCCCTTATCCGACCCGGCCCGGCACAGCTGTTACAAGGCTGTGGGGTGGCCTCCACATGATCTGTCTGGAAAATCACGTAATCAGAATATGACGTTCACAGTGCTCTCGGGCCAATTGATATCAGGTGGCAGCCGATGAGTCCGCAATAGAAGGAGCAGTACCATGAAATTTAATGTAACGACCCTGCACGGTGACCTGACAGGCGGCATTACCGCCGGCGTTGTCGCCTTGCCGCTTGCCCTGGCACTAGGTGTGGCTTCAGGGCTGGGTCCCATGGCAGGTATGTACGGGGCTATTGCCGTGGGCTTTTTTGCTGCCCTGTTTGGCGGTACAGCACCGCAAATTTCCGGTCCCACCGGCCCCATGGTTGTTGTGTTGGCGGGGCTCTTCGCCAGCCTTTCCGGAGATGTTGCCCTGATTCTTACTGCGGTGATGCTGGCGGGCGTGTTACAGGTCGTATTTGGTGTATTGAGGATCGGCCAGTATATACGGCTGGTGCCCTATCCGGTTATTTCCGGGTTCATGACCGGCATAGGCGTGATAATCATTATTCTGCAGCTTAGCCCTCTCCTTGGACACAAATCACCGAGTGGCACTTTAAGCGCATTGGGCTTTTTGGCTACCGCTTTGAGCGATATTGACTATGCCAATTTGGCGTTGGGTCTCGGCACCTTGCTCATGGTGTATTTTTGGCCATCACGTCTGGGTAAGTACTTTCCGGCCCCCCTGGCGGCTCTTGTTGCCGGGTCGTTATTTGCATTTTCGTTACTGGATGTGCCTGTACTCGGAGAAACACCAGTAGGCCTTCCCGACTTTCATATGCCGGTATTCGCCGGTGACCAGATGATGTTGGTGGCAGAGGCAGCAATTATTCTCGCCATACTCGGTTCCATTGACAGCCTGCTGACCTCGCTGGTAGCAGACAACATGACCCGCAGCCGCCATAACAGCAACAGGGAATTGATTGGCCAGGGCATCGGTAACACCGTCGCGGGCATGTTTGGCGGTATCGCCGGTGCCGGCGCCACCATGAGGACTGTTGTGAATATTCGTTCCGGCGGGCGTTCACGCTTGTCTGGCATGGTTCATGCACTGGTTTTGCTGGCTGTGGTTCTCGGCCTTGGGCCACTTGCGGCTAACATTCCGACGGCGGTATTGGCGGGCATCCTCGTGAAAGTTGGCCTGGATATCATCGACTGGAGCTACCTGAAACGCGCCCATCAGGGTCCGCGCTGGGATCTGCTGTTGATGGCTCTGGTGCTGGCATTGACAGTATTTGTCGATTTGATCACCGCCGTGGCCGTTGGTGTGGTTCTCGCCGCGCTTGCGTTCGTTCGTCAGGTGGCGCAAATGCAGATAGAGAATTTGAGAAACCTTCCTGAACACCTTGATTCAAAGGAGGAAAAGGCAATTCTAGAAGAACACCACGACAATATTGCCCTGTTTGAATTTAGCGGGCCGCTCAGTTTTGGAGCTGCAGCCGACCTCGGACACAAAGTGCGTGAGCACTGTGAGCAGGGCTCTCGAATTCTGATTCTGGATTTTGGCAATGTGCCTTTTCTGGACGTATCTGCCACCCTTGCCGTGGAAACAATTGCCGAGGATGCGGAGTCCAGTGGGCGCTTGTTGTATTTGTCTGGAATGAACTCCAGGGTGCAATCTGTGCTCGAAGGTATGAACCAGGGTATACCGGGTAATGCCGTTTTTGACAATCGCATGCAGGCGCTACGGGCCGCGGAACAACAGTTGCGCAAGCGAGATTCCCGATCTGTTGAAACAACCCGATTAATTCACGAAGGTTAGAGATTGCTGGACTGGTCGTGGAGTTTGACTCGCGACTCTTTGCCGGTAGTTATATTATCTGCAGCCCCGCTCTGACAGGCGGGGCTTTTTTGTACACGTGGAGGGAACACTCAGTTACAATCTGCACTAATATCTTAATCAAGGATGTAAGGAGGTTTTGCAATGAAGTCGAGCAAAGGTGTTCTGATCGCGATTCTGGTGGTCTTGTGGTTGCCTGAGCTTGCCATGGCAGAAGAGGGGCAGCAAAAGCGTGGTGTGCTTGAAGGTTATAACCGGGCCATGCATACGTTCAATACGAAAGTGGATGATTGGGTGCTGCGACCGGTTGCCAGGAGCTATCACGCTGTTACCCCCAATGCGCTGGAATCAGGCATCAGCAATTTTTTCAGTAATCTGGGCGAGGTGATCAATATCCCCAATGATTTGCTGCAAGGCAAGTTCAAGATGGCCGCCAACGATACTGGCCGTTTTTTAATCAATAGTGTATTTGGTATCGCCGGTTTGTTTGAGGTGGCTGATGAATTCGGTCTGCGCAAGAATGAAGGCGAAGACCTTGGGCAGACGCTTGCTGTGTGGGGGGTGCCGTCGGGCCCATATGTCGTGGTGCCATTTTTGGGGCCAAGCACCCTCAGAGATTTCCCGTCCAATGTGGCTGATCGCATGCTGTTTTCACCGATCAGACAGGTTGACAATGTCAGTCTCAGAAACAGCTTGTACGCGCTTCAGCTGGTTGACCTGCGTGCATCGCTGTTGAACTCCGAAGAATTGATGTCTGGCGACAAATATGAATTCTTGCGGCAGGTATACTTGCAAAGGCGGGAATACTTGATTAACGATGGTCAGGTTGAGGATGATTTTGGCGACTATTCTGATGACCCGGACCTGGAATATTGAGCAGGTTCTGCCAGCGGGCAGAGACTATTTTTATAGAGCACTACACTGGTAACGCCAGCAGGTTTTAAGCTTGATGTATCAGTATGAACGCAAATTGTTGCTGATTGCTGCCTCCAACAACCAAACTGAGGAGTGGGCACGACACTTGCGGGAAAATCACTGGGAGGTGCAACTTGCTCACGACAAGAGTCAGGTTGCTTCGGTGCTGAAAACCAGTGATCCGGCTGTTATTCTGGTTGATTGCACTGGCAGTCAGATTCTCCGGGAACAAGACCTGTTTGCTCTTTACAAAAAAAGTGGTGAGGGGCAGGCTGTGGTCCCTATGCAGGCCGCGGCATCGGTTGACGATGTGTTAAACAGTATTCGGCATGGTGCCAGTGATGTATTGCTATTGCCTTTCAGTAACGGGGAATTACTCAGCGTTATTGAAAATGCGATGACCTTGAAACAGGTTGTGAGAGAAAAACAACGCTATCGCAACCAGTTGGAAAAAACCAATCTTGAGTTGCAGGAAAGTCTGAACATTTTGCGGCAGGACCAGGTTGCCGGTCGGCAAGTGCAACACAGTATGTTGCCCAAAACACCACAGCGTCACCACGGCTATACGATTGCTCATCGCATTATTCCCTCTCTTTATTTAAGTGGTGATTTTGTTGGTTACCACGTTCTGCTGGACCGCTATCTGATTTTTTATTTTGCCGATGTTTCGGGGCATGGTGCATCGTCGGCATTTGTGACGGTGCTGTTGCGCTTTATGATTAACCGAATTATTCGCAAACATATTATTCGCAAAGATGAGGAAAATCTTGCGCGAGCGCCGCAAGGTTTGGCTGAATCATTAAATCGACAGCTTATTGCGACAAAGCTGGACAAACACATGACATTGTTTGCTGGCGCAATCGATATGAAAAAACACAATCTGCGATATGTTATTGGTGCTCAAATGCCAGCGCCAATTCTTGTTGAAGACGGGGTGGCGAGGTTTCTGCCGGGGAAAGGTAAGCCGGTGGGCATTTTTGAAAATGCCGAATGGGAGGTTCAGGAGCTTACGCTACCAGAAAAGTTTTCCCTGTGCGTAGTGTCAGATGGAGTGTTTGATTTTATGCCGGAACAGTCCCTGAGAGATAAAGAAAGGAAAATACTGGATGCGGTGGCTTGTAACGGTGGTTCGCTTGATGCCATAACTGATAGTCTGGGGCTGAATGATGTGCAGGAAGTTCCGGATGATATATCGCTGCTGTTTGTGTCGCGAGGGCTGTAGTCGTGGAACGCGGACGCATTTTGGTAGCTGAAGACAACGGCGTCTACGATATCAAACTGGTGGGTGATGTACGCCTTGTCCTGTGTTCCTCGCTCAATCATTATATCGAATCAATATTTCGCAGCGGTGAAGTCAGGGACGTGCTGGTGGATTTGCTGGAGGCGACCGCGGTAGACAGCACCACATTGGGCCTGTTGGCGAAGCTTGCTATTTATTGCAACAGGGAGTTCGGGTTGCGTCCAGAGTTGTTTTGTTCTGACGAAGGCATTTATCGTACGCTTTGTGTTATGGGGCTGGACGAAGTTTTCGAATTACACGAGGAAAAAGCGGCAACACTGGATGATCTGCAGGAACTTGAGTCTTCTGATGACAGCGCTGAACTCAGGGAGAGAATTCTCGAAGCGCACAAGTTGCTGATAGAGCTTAATCCAGCCAACAGAGATGACTTTATTGATTTGATCAGGGCTCTGGAGGCTGAATAAATTTAATTATCTTCAGAATTTTGTCTGGCAAGTTGTTTGGCTCGAATAAAATCTCTGTGAGAAACATAAATCAGTTCGGCGATGCGTCGCACCATTCCTTCTTCGTATTTATCCAGATGACCATCGGCATAGGCGACCCTCCAAAGGTTCAGTACCAGTTGAACTTTTTCTTCGCGACTAAAATGCTGGTTTACAAGCCGCGTGAACTGGTACAGTGATGTCGCTTCACGGCATTCGGCGTAGGCCAATTCAAAAAGGTTTGAAACATCTTCATTCGACAGGTCAAACAGGGTTTTGAGCAGTCGACGGATTTCCAGTTCTTCATCGGTGTTCAGTTGATGATCAATTGCCATAACCTCTACAAGCAGGGCAGCGGTTGCCAACTGAATCGACGCTTCCGGTGAGGTTGCCGATACTTCAATGTTGTTGCGGAAAAAGAGCTTGATACGATCAATCATATTTGACTCGCTTCCAGTGCTCGCCAGAGAACATCGGTTCCTGCATTTGCGCGGTGGGCGTTTTCACTCAAATAGCGGCGAAACTTTCGGGCACCCGGTAAACCGTGAAACAGGCCAAGTATGTGCCGGGTCATATGGGTAAGTTTAACCCCCCGGTCCAGGTGGCCCTGGACGAAGGCCACAAAATTTTCATAAACCGCTGTGCGGCAAGCAATCGCAAGGTTGTCCCCGTAGATTCTGCGGTCAACCTCCGCGAGCAGCCAGGGATTGTGGTAGGCCTCACGCCCCACCATAACACCGTCCACGTGCTTCAGATGTTTTTCGGCATCAGTGATACTGGTAATGCCGCCATTGATAATGATTTCCAGCCGGGGGTAGTCCTGCTTCAGCCGATAGACTCGTTCATAATCAAGTGGTGGAATGTCGCGATTTTGTTTTGGACTTAGTCCCTTCAGCCAGGCTTTTCTGGCATGAACAATAAAGGTTTGACAGCCGGCTTCGGCGACAGGTTCGATGAACTCCCGCAAATGTTGATAGCTATCCAGATCGTCTATTCCGATGCGGGACTTGATGGTAACAGGTATATCCGTTGCGGCTTTCATGGCTTTGACACATTGTGCTACCAGCAAAGGTTCTGCCATCAGGCATGCGCCAAAACGTCCTTTTTGTACACGGTCGCTGGGACAACCACAGTTAAGATTGATCTCGTCGTAGTTGTAGCCGGAGGCAATTCGAGCAGATTCGGCCAGGGCTTTCGGATCACTGCCTCCCAATTGCAACGCGATGGGGTGTTCCGATGAGTCGCAGGCGAGGTGATACGCCGGATCGCCATGTAACAAGGCGCCGGTATTTACCATTTCGGTATAAAGCCAGGTGTGCTTGCTGATCAGGCGCAGAAAATAACGGCAGTAGCGGTCGGTGTATTCCATCATCGGCGCCACGCTGAACCGGCGAGGGGGCGGATTTCGCACCATTACCGGGTTATTGCCTGATTTCACGGGCTTTTGGGTCTGTGTGTTTTCGAGTGGTTCTGACACGTTCTTGCCTGTTTTTAATCATTCAATGCTGTGCCGATGCTACAAGCTCGTTATGTAGCACCAGTTGGACTGTGGCAACCTTACTAATATTGCAGGGTAAGAGGGCATCCAATGTACTACTTGCTCATAATTGCCGCAATCAGGGTTAGTGTATTCCGAAGAGCAGGCCTGGTAAAATGCCTTGCCTGGCATCAATATCAACTGGCACGATTGACCGCGTGTCCGATTGCCAGCAATGAGTAACTTTCAACTCATTGATTATACTAAATTATTAATAGATTCTGCCTTGCCTTTCGTTGCGTCCATATAAGCCAGAAATGTACACGCCTTCTTTGTAAGTAAATCGTTTGTATCAGCATGGCTGCTGGCTCTTTTCTCTGCCAATCAGAGTTATGTAACTGGTGGTAGAAACCGTTGTATGTAAAAATGGCGATCCTCAAAAATGTGATGCAATTCTGAATTTGAGTCGATTGAAGCTTTAAAAACAGCTAATGGAATAAAAAGGACAAGAAATAGCGGTATGACTTCAGCGCAAGCACCAGAGAGTATTGCCAAAGAAAAAACGGGCCAGGACAGGGTTGAGGGGCACTCTCTGCTGGATTGTTTGCTGGTGGCGGCCAGACTGGAAGGCAGACCTACCAGCAATGTAGCTGTTTCTTCCGGGCTGCCTCTGGACCAGGGGCGTCTTACGCCAGAACTTTTTGTGCGTGCGGCCAATCGGGCGGGGTTGGCAGCATTGCTCGTCCATCGGGACCTGTCGGCTATCAAACAGGCGGTGCTGCCAAGCGTATTACTGCTGAAAAACGATCATGCGGTCGTATTGACAGAGCTTAACCTTGAGTTGGGCTATGCCATACTGACGGGGCCTGACGAGTCCTGTCAGCAGGTTTCTCTGGAGGCTCTTGCCTCTGAGTTCGTAGGCCATGTCTTTCTTATCCGGCCGATGCAACAGTTTGATGACCGTTCTCCAAAAATTTATCAGGATGATCAGCAGCACTGGTTTTGGGGAGTTATAAAAAGCTCATGGAAGATATACCGTGATGTACTGATTGCGTCTTTTTTGATCAACCTGTTTGTTCTTGCCCAGCCCCTGTTTGTTATGAACGTCTACGACAGGGTGGTTCCAAACAATGCCCTGGAAACCCTTTGGGCTTTGGCAATTGGGGTTTTCGTTGTCTACCTGTTTGACCTGTTGCTGAAAAGTTTGCGCAGTTATTTTGTCGAGCTGGCTGCGAAGCGCACGGATGTTATTTTGTCTGCGCAGATGTTTGAGCGTGTGTTAAATCTGAAATTGCAAAATCGACCGGTATCCGTTGGCGCTTTTTCGAATCGCCTGCACGAATTTGATTCGATCCGAAGCTTTATTACCTCATCAACCATTCTCACCCTGGTTGACTTGCCGTTTATCGTTCTGTTTCTGTTTTTTGTGGCTTTGCTGGGGGGGTGGCTGGTCACCGTGCCAATAGTCGTTATCCCTGTCGCCATAATTTACGGGATGGCTATTCAAAAGCGCTTGCGACCGGCGATTGAAAATGTGATGCGAGGCGGGGCACGAAAAAATGCAACCTTGATTGAAAGTCTGGTAGGCGTCGAAACCATCAAGGCCCACGGCGCTGAAAGCCGGGTTCAACGCGCCTGGGAGCAATCGGTTGGCTACGTATCGCAATGGAGTCTGAAAACGCGATCTGAATCCAATTCAGCACTGCATATGGTGCAGTTTTTGCAGCAGATTGCCATGGTTGCCATTGTGGTTTGGGGCGTTTACCTGATTGGCGAGAACGAATTGTCACTGGGCGGGCTTATTGCCTGCGTTATTCTCAATGGTCGGGCTCTTGCGCCACTTGGTCAGGTGGCGGGGTTGATCAGTAGTTATGACTATGCGGAAGCCACCCTGAAATCGTTAAATGAAGTCATGGCGTTACCGGTGGAGCGCAAGGAAGGCAAACGGTTTTTACACCGGCCTGTATTGAAAGGTGATATTGAATTTAAAGATGCCACATTTTCCTACCCTGAGCAGGCTTCTCCAGCTCTTGAAAAAGTCAATTTGCGCATTCGCGCCGGAGAACGTGTCGGTATAATCGGTCGCGTCGGTTCTGGCAAGTCGTCGCTGGTGAAACTGATTCCCGGGCTTTACGAGCCTTCCCAGGGGGCAGTAAGGCTGGACGGCTTTGATTTGAAACAAATTGACCCCGCCGATGTTCGCAACAGCATCGGCTACGTGTCCCAGGATGTCACACTGTTTTATGGAACCATTCGGGAAAATATCTCTTTTGGCGTTGCGGTTGCCGAAGATGCTGAAATTGTCGAAGCTGCTGAAAAGACCGGAGTTGCGGATTTTATCAATCGCCATCCGCTGGGTTATGAAATGCCCGTGGGAGAGCGAGGTGATACATTGTCTGGTGGTCAGCGTCAGGCAATAGGCCTTGCAAGGGCAATACTGCGTGACCCGCAAATATATTTGCTTGATGAGCCCACTGCTGCCATGGATACCGGCAGCGAAATGAAGATTCGCGAACAGTTGCGCAAGCTTACAGAAGGAAAAACCCTGGTTCTGGCCACCCATAAAATGGGCATGTTGTCGCTTGTAGATAGAGTCATTGTGATGGATCGGGGGGCAATAGTGGCAGATGGCCCCAAGGAAAAGGTTCTGGAAGCGCTGAAGCAGGGCAAAATACGGGGAAATGGCTGAGATGATCGATTTAAAAAAACTCAGTCGGCACATGGATGACGCGGAAGCGATTGACCTGAAATATATGTCGTATTCTTCCGAGGCTGTACTGCAGCAGTCTCCGGTACTTGGTCGAATACTGTTGCTGGTTATCGCACTTTTTATCACGGTTATGATTGTGTGGGCTGCGTTGGCTAACGTTGACGAATTCACTCGGGGTGAAGGCAGAATTGTGCCGTCCAGCGACATACAGATCGTGCAAAACCTTGAAGGCGGTATTCTCGCCAGGCTGATGGTTCAGGAAGGGCAGCTGGTCGAGAGGGATCAGCCGTTGTTGCAAATTGATGACACTATTTTTGCCTCCAGTTTTCGAGAGAGACAACTGCAAATAAGGCAGTTGACGGTGAAGGCCGCACGCTTGCGCGCCGAAGCAAACGGAACTTCTTTTGAAGCCGAACTGGAAAAGCTGGGCGAACAATACCCGAAAGATATTGTGGAAGAAGAACGCCAGCTTTATATGGCGAGGAAAATGGAGCTCACCACAAATCTCAGCGCCCTGAAGCAAAAGGTCAAACAAAAGCAGCAAGAGCTGTCGTCTGTTCGGGTTGAGAAAAACAGCCTTATTCGCAGTTATAACCTGCAATTGAGGGAGCTTAAGCTGACGCGTCCGCTGGTTAAGGAAGGAGCGGTTTCGCAGGTGGAGCTATTGCGGCTGGAACGTCAGACCAATGACTTGCAAGGTGATCTGGAGCGGGCGCAGTTGGCAATTCCGCAGTTGGAGTCGTCCTTGCAGGAAGCCCGCCGCAATGTTGAAAGTCTGGATCAAGGATTTGCCAGTAACGCTCGCGAGGAGCTCACCGCGGTAACGTCCGAACTACACCGCATAGAGGAGAGCAACCAGGCGCTGGCAGACAAGGTGCGTCGAACAGTGGTTCGTTCCCCGGTCAAGGGTACCGTCAAGCAGCTCAAGGTAAAGACTCCGGGTGGCGTCATTCAGCCCGGTATGGATTTAGTGGAAATTGTGCCAATTGAAGATTCCCTGCTAGTAGATGCCAAGGTGCTGCCAGCGGATATTGCCTTTATTCACCCGGGGCAAAATGCCACCGTCAAATTCACCGCGTACGATTATTCAATACACGGTGGATTGAGCGCCGAGGTAGTTCGCATTAGTCCCGACACCATCATCGATGATCAGGGTGTCAGTTATTACCAGGTAAGATTGCAGACACATGGACGTTACACCGGAAACGGTGAAGAAGAACTGCCGATTATTCCCGGCATGCTGGTTCATGTAGATATCCTGACCGGCAAAAAGACGGTTCTGGATTATCTGCTGAAGCCCATTCTCAAGACCAGGGAGCTCGCCTTGCGGGAAAGGTGAAAGCGGGCAAGGATGTTATTCGGGGAAACACATTAAACCGATAGCGTGGCCTTTTGATTTCCAAAGGTTTTCTCCCCGGCGGTAAATTCAAGTTACCAAGTGGTAACTGGTTCACGTTATTATTGTGATACAAATGAGTAGTATGACTTCTGGTATGAGCGTATAGCGGGTTATAAAACTGACCCGAACCTATGGAGGTTTGTCAAGAGTCTTGCTTAACTCAATGTTTTTTAAGGTTTTATTGATAGTTTTGTTTCTTGTTGACAAGTAAAGGGATATAAAAAATTATGGGCAAGTTTAAGTTGATAACCATTTTGCCGGTTGCTTTAGCTGGCGTTGCTGTGTGTGCCGGGGCTGATACTCTTGATGTGAGGGATGCAATCAAGGAGGCACTGGCAACTAATCCTGAAGTTCGCGGCGAGCTGCGCGAAGTTGACGCTCGTGATCGCGAGGTCAGACAGGCTTTGGCGGGCTATTACCCCACGGTTGATCTGGTAGCGGCTTATGGCTTTCAGGAAAGAGACCCGGTAGTCAGTCGTGATCCATTTACTGGCGAGGTATTGAATCCTGGCCCCAATGGACGTACACGCAACGAACTGGAGCGCAGTGAAGCCCAGTTGGCGTTGAGACAGTTGGTGTTCGACGGTTTTAATACACAGAACGAATACAGAAATCAGCAGGCGCGATTTAAAAGTGCCCGACATCGCAGCGAGTCTGTCGCCCAGGATGTCTCTCTGGATGTCGTTCGTGTTTACCTGGAAGTGTTAAAGCGCCAGGCCATCCTGGATATTGCCAATGATGCTCTGGATTTTCACCAGGATATTTATGACCGCATGCAGAAGCGCCATGATTCGGGCGCAGGTAGCAGAGCGGACCTCGATCAGATTTCAGGGCGTTTGGCATTGGCCAAGACAAATGTGGTTACCAGCACGAATAATCTGATTGACGCACGCACCAACTTTCAGCGGGTAGTCGGGCGTTTTCCTGCGGAAGACGAACTTACCATGCCGGGTACTTATAACAAATACTTGCCCGAAAGCGTTGATGCAGCGGTAGCACGTGCGGTCAGCAACCACCCCTTGTTGGCGACTGCTGAAGCAGATGTCGAAGCCGTGAATTACACCTATGAACAAACCAAAAGTGCGTTTTACCCGTCTTTTCATATTGAGGCCCAGCGGGATATAAACAAGAACATAGATGGCACGGAGGGGCAGGTTGACGACCTGCAGGTTATGTTGCGCATGCGATACAACCTTTACAACGGTAAAGCGGATGTTGCGCGCAAGCAGCAATTTGCCTATCTGGTGGAAAAAGCCAGAGAGATACGCAATAACGCCTATCGTGTAGTTGAAGAGGAAACCCGGTTGTCCTGGGCGGCTTACGATTCCCTGAAAGCCCAAATGCCGACACTGGATAACCACGTGAGGGATTCACTGGCAACCCGTGATGCCTACACGCAGCAATTTGACCTTGGCAGACGAACGTTGCTGGATCTGCTAAATACCGAAAACGAATATATTGATGCGCGCATTTCTCATCAATTGGCCTGGCACGATGTGTTGTTCAATGAATATCGTATTTTTCACGCCATGGGCGACCTGATGTATATGGTTGGCGCGAAACTTGAAGCACAAGCCGCTGACAGTGGCGCAAACTGATTATTGGAAACAGTGAATTTACCGCAGGTGCTGTAAAGGAGTTATAAAATGGCAGAGCAAGAGAAAACTGGAACGGAAACCCACGGCAGTCAAGGTGGAGAAACAATAGGTATACTGCTGTCAACGGGCGGTGGCAATGTTACAGCCGTTACTGCTGACGGTAGCACCAGAGAGCTGAATGTCGGTGATCCCATTATCGCGGGTGAAACGCTTGACATAAGTAGCTCTGCGAATGCAGTAGTTGCCTTCGTTGACGGATCTACGCGTCAGCTGCCTGCGGGAGAAAGCCTTGTTCTGACAACTGACAGTTATCAGCAACTGGCACTGGCTGACTCTCCCCAGGGAGAAGAGGGGGCACCCCAGTTCGCTGAATTGCTTGCCGCTTTGTCTGAAGGTCGGGACCTGAGTGAAGTGCTGGAAGAAACTGCGGCTGGTGAAGATCAGGGCGGTACAGGTGATGAAATTGGCCTGGGCGTCCGTTTCGAAAGAGTGGAGCAGTCTTCAAACCCTGAGGCAGGTATAGACCCGGACACGGCCTTTACGTCACCCGATGCAGACCAGTCGTCAGTGAACCAGATCGCTCTGCCAGAAATCAGCATTGGTGATGCTGAAACAGTGGAAGAGGGTAACGCGCTCAAATTTACAGTTTCTATTAATCAAAATACCGGTGTTGTAGCGACCGCAGACCTGGCTTTTAACGCAGGTACTGCCACCGAAGGTGAAGACTATGAGGTCAAATTCTACTCTGATCCCGAGCTGACTAACGAAATTACCAGCGTTTCGTTAGGCGGTAACGACAACCCGACATCGGTTGACGTGTATGTCAGCACCATTGACAACGATCCTCCGTTTGCGGAAAGCCCGGAGACGGTCGTTGTTGATCTGGTGAATATAAACAACGCCATTGAAGTTGATACCAATGCAACCGGTACAATTGTTGACTCCAGTTTGCCCGAAATCAGCATCAACCCGAATATCTCGGGAGATATTGTTGAAGAAGGCAATGTGCTTGCCTTTGATATTACGCTCAGCGGTGCGAGCGAACAGCCGGTGTCAGCTGAATTGTCGTTTACTGGTGGAAGCGCTGACGGAGCAACCGATTACGTTACCAGATTCTATTCCGATGCGGCGCTGACCAATGAGATTACGTCTGTTGATTTTGCTCCGGGGGAGACGTCGACCACCGTTTACGTTAGCACCATTGATAACGACCCACAGTTTAATGAGCCAAATGAAACTGTGGATGTCACGCTGGACAATATATCTGGAGCAGAAGGCGGTACAACTACCGCTACCGGTATCATCACAGACTCAACGCTGCCGGATATCAGTATTAATCCGAACATAAGTGGCGATATTGTTGAAGAAGGCAATGCGCTTGCTTTTGATATAACCCTGAGTGGTGCCAGTGATCAGGTGGTGTCTGCCGATTTGAATTTTACTGGTGGCACCGCGGATGGAGCCACTGATTATGTGACCAAATTCTACTCTGATGCGGCGCTGACTAATGAAATTACATCGGTAGATTTTGCGCCGGGCGAAACCTCAACGACTGTATACGTTAGTACCATAGATAATGATCCTCCGTTTAATGAATCTGACGAAACGGTAGAAGTTTCCCTGGAGAATGTAAATGGCGCTAATGCTGGCGTACTTACTGCAACAGGAACGATCACCGATTCCACCTTGCCTGAAATTAGCATCAATCCAAATGTTGCGGGTGATTTTGTTGAAGAGGGCAATGCCCTTGCCTTTGACATTACGTTGAACGGCACCAGTGATCAAACTGTGTCTGCAGATTTGAACTTTGCTGGCGGTACTGCAGACGACGCCACGGATTACACAGCAAAATTTTATTCCGATGCGGCGTTGACTAACGAAATTACCTCGGTGGATTTCGCGCCGGGTGAAACCTCGGTCACTGTATACGTCAGCACAATTGACAATGATCCACCCTATGCCGAGCCCAACGAAACAGTAGACGTGACTCTGGAGAATGTGTCTGGTGCCGTGGGTGGTACAACCAGTGCTACAGGAACCATTATCGATTCAACTCAGGCACCTGTATTCAGTGTTAATAATGCTATAACTGAAGAGGGCGGTGAACTGGTATTTACCATTACTCGCTCGGGGGATTTACAGGCAGAGCAATCTGTCACTATCACAACCTCGTCGGGTACAGCCACTGAAGGTGAGGATTACACCGGCAATAGTGAAACCCTGACCTTTGCACCAGGTGAAACAAGCAAGCAGTTTGTAGTATCAACAAACGAAGACCAGGTGTTTGAAGGTAACGAAAACATGAACGTTACCCTCAGTGACCCGACCAACGGCGCGGTTATTGGTGACGGTTCGGGTGTGGGTACGATTATTGATGTAACGCCTCCCGTGATTAGTATCAGCACCAACGTGGAAGGAGATACGGTAGAAGAAGGTAATGCCCTGGCATTTGATGTAACCTTGAGCGCACCCAGTAACTTGCCGGTTTCTGCTGATTTGTCTTTTACGGGCGGTACGGCAGAAGGTGCGACCGATTACGTTACCAAATTCTATTCTGACCCCGGTTTAACCAACGAAATCACGTCGGTGGACTTTGCGGTGGGCGAAACCAGCAAGACGGTTTACGTCAGTACAATAGATAACGACCCGCCATTCGCCGAAGCCAATGAAACTGTAGAAGTATCTCTGGATAATATATCTGGTGCTGATATTGGCACCACCACGGCCACGGGCACCATCACTGACAGTGACTTGCCGACGCTGAGCATCAGCGATGCGCCGACCGTCGAGGAAGGCGGCAACCTGGTGTACACGGTGAGCCTGAGCGCGGCCAG